>NZ_VDMB01000002.1 GCF_006175995.1 Desulfobotulus mexicanus | reverse complement strand
CATCGGCAATACCTCCTTCGCCTTTGTTTTTTTGGGACGAGTCACTACTACTTCTTGTGTTCCTTACTTGATTTTGCCCTTGAGCTTCTGGCTTACCGTATAGGTCTTTTTGGCCTTTTCATCGTAGGCCGTAACCCTTTCATAGATATAAATATCTCCATTCGCACGCTTTTCACGTCGTTCACCGATGTGAGTTTTTCCTGTTATTGGTTTAGCCATGCGTAAATCCTTCTTTAAAGTGTACGCATAGCTATAATGCGCACACGTAAAAAAAGCAAGAAAAAAGCACGGTTTTTCAACTAAACCGTGCTTTTTTCTTGCTTTTTGGGCTTAGAATGTACGCTTTATCCGATTTTCAGGATTGTAACGCCGTGAGTTCAGTGCAGACTCATAGTGCAGGTTGTAGTCCATGATGTTGGTGGTGGGGATGACGGAATAATAGGCCCCCTGGTCCAGAAAGAGCTGATACAGCTTTTCCCTGTCATGGTGATCTAAATCCGCCTGAAGATTTCCGGCAAAGTTGTGGCGCAGGCCCATGGTGTGGCCCACCTCATGGGTGATGGTTTCCTGCATTTCCGCCTGGGCAGCCCTGAGAAACATATCGTCTGTGGCATCGGATGCCAGCCAGAATAACCCTGTTACCCTGAAAGAGAAATTCCCGGTTCAGGGCATCCTTTGAAATGGCAATGCCTGCTTCGCCGTCCCTTTCAATGGCACGAAGGGAAACCTTTACATCGGGATCTGCAGGTTTGGCTCCGTTGCTGCTGCAGGAGGGAAGGATGAGAAGGAAGGGCAGCATGAGGAGAAGAAGCAGGTGGCAGGTATATTTTTTTTGCTGACCGTTGATCGGCCTGTATTCAGTTGGTTTCTTTTTCATTTTACCCCCTTGAGTTTGTTCCCGGCTTTGATGGTCAGAGGCTTTACCAGGGATGGCAAAAACAGAGATACATGAGCCTCCTGAAAAGCGTCCGGTTTATAAAACGATGTTTTTTATTTAGCCTTTCTGGCCTTTCATTGGAATGGCATAAATTCACTTTCTGTACTAAGATGTAGAGTCTGAGATGTTACTCCGACAACTAAAGCTAAGTAAGGGTCAAGAGCTGAGTATTTTTCGTATTTTCATTGTCAGATCCGTTATTGTAAAGGGTTTTTGAATAAATTCAACGCCTTCATCCAGAACCCCGTGATGGCTAATCACGTTTGCAGTGTACCCGGACATGAACAAAAGATGGATGTCAGGACAAATTTCCCTGATCTGACTTGACAGTTCAGCCCCATTCATCTCTGGCATGACTACATCGCTTATAAGTAAATGTATTGTACCAGTGAAACCCTTTGCCATCTTTATTGCCTCACTCGGCAAAGAAGATGCCAGTACAGTGTATCCCACCAGTTGAAGCATGTTTTTTGTCATGTCTAAAATCATAGGCTCATCTTCAACCAGCAAAATGGTTTCTGAGCCTCCAACAGTTTTTTGTTTCTCCGTTTCAGATGAAATAACAGACTCATATTCATCATGCTTTGGCAGATATATTCTGAAGGTGGAACCTTGGCCTGGCTCGCTGTATACATTTATAAACCCGCTGTTCTGCTTAACAATACCGTAAACTGTCGCAAGCCCCAGTCCGGTTCCTTGCCCCACTTCTTTTGTGGTAAAAAAGGGCTCAAATAGATTTTCCAGCGTTTTTTTGTCCATTCCACAGCCGTTGTCACTAACGGCCAGCATTACGAAATCACCGGGGATAAAGCCAAAATGCCCTTTGCAATATTCTTTGTCAAAGGTTTGTATACCGGTTTCTATGGTAAGCTTGCCCACTCCAGCAATGGCATCTCTGGCATTGATGCAGAGATTGACAAGTAGCTGATCAATTTGTGACGGGTCCATTTTTACTGGTAACAGGTGGCTGGCTGATTTCCAGGTAAGGTCGATATCTTCGCCAATGAGCCTTCGAAGCATGTTCAGCATCTTTTCAACGGTATCGTTTAAATCAAGCTTTTGGGGAGAGATGATCTCTTTTCTGGCAAAAGCCAGAAGCTGCTTTGTAATATCCGCCGAACGTTTTGCAGCTTTCTCAATTTCAATAAGATTGTCATACAGATCATGCTTTTCATCTGCCCGCATCAGTGCGAGTTCTGTATGTCCCAGAATCACCCCCAGCATATTATTGAAATCATGGGCCACCCCGCCTGCCAGCCGACCCACAGATTCAATTTTCTGGGCCTGATTGAGTTCGGCCTGAAGTTTTTCCCGTTGTTCTTCGGCCCGTTTATGATCGGTGATGTCATTATTAACAATAACAGCCCCGAGCATCTCTCCACGATCATTAACCACAGGGGCTGTATAATTCAGGATGATTTTTTTCTGACCGTCAAAGGCATCAATTTCCAGAAGCTCATCTTTAATGGTTGACCCTTTTTTAATGGTGTGGGCCAGAGCCCAGTCTTCCGGTAAAATTTCTTCTCCCGATGGTAAACGGCGGGCCTTGAATACGCCGTATTTTTCAATGGGAACTGTAGGTTCAGCACCCCATATTTTTATTCCAGCGGGATTACCCCTGAGCAGCTTACCGTTTTTGTCAGCAAACCATAATCCAATTGGCAGAACGTCAAATATTTTATTTAATGTTAATTCACGCTTGGCAATCTCTTCTTCAGCCTGCTTGCGTTCTGTTATATCCTCGAAAGTAGCATAAGCCTGAAAGGGTTTTGTTTCTCCCTTTTCAAACAGGGGAATGGCAGTTATGGAAAGCCAGACATAAGAGTTTTTTTCCGGAAGAAATATACCCCGGATCACTGGTCCTACTGTCTCTCCGGTACTAAGGGCGATAATGGTAGGATGTTTTGTGTCATCAATATCTATGCCATCTGCATTGATCATTTTCCAGCGCTGGTCCGTGGATGTCTTACCCTGCATTTGTTTGAAAGAGAGACCAAGAATCCTTTCCGCAGCTGGATTAGCTGAAATGATTGTTCCGTCGGCTGCCTGATAAATAACTCCTTGAGCCATGGTTTCGAACAGACGCCTGTGTTTTTCCTCACTGTCCCTAAGGGCTTCCATAGCCTGTTTCGTCTCAACCATTGAACCGATAAGTTTGGCTGTACTTTTAAGTCGATTCTTTGCCATCTCAATAATATAGGGAGGACGGGAATCATATGCCATTGCTTCATAGAGAAGATCTTTATGGTTGAGATGATATAGATCAGCCAGCACTTTGAGTTTTTCAGGATCTTTTGGTGGATCTCCGTACCCGAAGTTGATCACGCCAATTACATTACCACCAGCAAAAACAGGCACAGCGTACAATCGAATGCCGCCATTGCACTCGATATCTACAGGATTACGTCTGGCAATGACCTCTTTGGAGCAGTTCGTCCAGCAGGATTCATGGCACAACCACTGCCCGGAGTTGAGCGCTTCAACATTGTCAGTGGTATTGCAAAGCCTCCGCGAGGCCATATCCATCATACGGCACCAGCCAGAAGCAAAGATACCAAAGGCATAATCGCCGTTTAACTCATAAACAGCTGAAGAAGTCCCGAGTAATTCCAGGTAATCATTGGTAAAGCTTTTCAGGCGTTCATGGCCGATGGACTTCAGTATGATACCATTATTATTCAATTCGGTAAGATCACCATACCCTTGATCATTAATTTCCATCTGGCCACAGATGTTTAAAAGCGGTTTTCTGGACAGCATCCATTCAATTCGTTTTAATTCTTCTTCTGCTATTTTGCGTGCTGTAAAATCCCTTGATGTGAATAAAATATTCTTTGGGTTGCCAGAATCATCAAGAATAAACTTTCCCATAGTCTCAAGCCAGATGTACTCTCCATCTGACTTACGGTACCTGTACTTAACGATTCGGCCATCCTCCCTGTTGACCAGAAAACTTTTGAAAGCAGTTGCAATTTTCTGGTGATCATGGGGATGGACAAGTTCCATGATATTTTTTCCGATAAGGAAGTCTGGCTCATATCCAAGGATTCTGTTGGAAGATCCTATAAATAAATAGTTACCTTCCATGTCGGTAACAGCAACAAGATCAGAGATGCTGTCAATAATGTTATGAAGAAAAAGAGATTTTTCCCTCAGTGCATCCTCCGCCAGCCTGTGCTGAGTAATATCATGGAAAATACAGTGGGTTTGCAGAAAATTCCCCTTTTCATCCCTGAGTATGTTCCCTGTTAGAGAAACCTGAATATATTCCCCGTTTTTTTTTATTAATTTGAATTCAGCCCCTAAAACTTCCCCCATGGACTTAAACCGTGAAAAGTTTTCTGTAAAATTAGCCCGCCAGTCCGGATGCAGAAAATCAGTAAAGGATTTCCCAATAACTTCTTCTATTGTGTACCCAAGGGTATCCAGCCAGATTTGATTGACAGCAATATAGCGGCCATTCTCATCCAGTGACTGATACCCAAGAAAAGCTTTTTCATAAACATTCAATATTTCTTTAGCATATTTATGCTCAGATGCATTTTTTTCCAGTTCATGCAACTTTCTTTCCAGTTCTTCATAAGAAGGCTTTAAAGTCATATTATACCTTTTTTGAATTTCAAAACCATGTAGGAACGGGTATTTGCACCAGCCCCTTAGTTGTTAAAATTCTAAAACAATTAAATTTCTTAGTAATATTCTGAAACTTGGCTGCTATGTTAAAAATTGTCTGATTATTATGAGCAGATCCTTTTAAGCTCTCCCCCTGTCCCATACAGCCACCAGGCCAGAGACACTAAAAGATAAATTCATTGTTTTCATAACTCCGCGTCTTTAGTCATGGGGAGGTTCATCGTAGGCGCAGGGTTATGATTTCCCCCGGGTCAGCATAAAAACCTAGAAAATAGGTCCCGCTGCCGGGGGCAAGGAGAATATCTTTTGAATGATTTCCCATGTCCTGCTGCTCAAAATTTTGATCAAAAAGCCGCCATCGGCCCCTGTCAGCAAGCTCAATGGAAAGAAGGCCTTCCTCAGGGCCTGTTGTCAGACGAATCCAGAAGGTTATTCCTTCTTCTTCCGTGCGAAAAGTATCCTGCCCTCCCTTTGAAAGGGTAGCAATGGAATCCAGAGGTCTATAAAGGCTGCCAGCATATCTGAACCATTCTTCACCATTTTTAAGTTCAATTTCAAGATCAGAAAGGTCTCTGCCCATAGCCATGGGAATTTTAAGGCTCATATCTGCTCTGTGCCCCGCCTGATCCGGCATAAGAGGCTGCCATGTTTCATCATCGCGTATAAAAACATAGCCGGGCAGTTCTTCCGGAATTTCCACCATATACATGGGAGATGCTTTGATATAAAAGAAAAAGGAATTTGCTGGTTCATCCGCAGCCAGCCAGATGCTTCCAGCCCTCTTCTGCCAGGTTTCAGGTGTGCTGAGACCTTTTTTAAGCTGCTGCGCCAGAGGTATTTCAGTGAAGTAATGGCCAGCATAATCTTTCAACACCATGTAGCGTCTGGCATCTTTCTCCTCAAACCTGAATGCAGGTGTGCCTTCATCATCAGAAATAAACCAGCCATCTTTATTATAACGAAGCTTTTCAAACCTGATTTGCCATTCGCTTTCCCCACGGATCTCAATGCCTATGCTGTCTTCTGAAAGCTCTCTGACTCTGAACAAATCCTCGTTGCTGGCATAATGACCGGATATGGCCTCCATATAGCCTTCATGGGGCAGTGAGGCTTGTCTTTCAGCCTGCTCCATGTTTTCAGGGAGACCTGAAAGGCTGCCTTTGTCAACAAGGGCATTGAGGATAATTTTTTCAGCCATGGAGGAAAGATTACTGTTAGAGGCGTTCACGGACAGAATCGTCAGCCCCAGTTTCTCTTCAGGCAGTACCCAGAATTCAGAATTATAGGAAGCAGTGGCTCCGTTTTTAGTCAAAGCCCGGATACCAAGACTGCCAGTAGCGGGGTGGTTCACATTGTCCCATCCAAGGCCAAAGGCCATAGTATCAGTATCCACAACCCTGAAGGAATTCTTTGTCCGATTCTCTTCCATCATTTTCATGGCATCGGAAGAAAGAAAGTTTTTTTTGTTCACAAGCCCTCTGTCTGCAATCATGGAAGCAAAGAGGCTTAAATCAGTAACAGTGGAATAAAGACCTCCGGCTCCATAGAGATTGGCATTTTCCATGGGAAGGAGATTGCCATTTACAACAGAAGCTGCATAGCTGCCTTCGGGAAAAGTCTTAAGGGCAAAACGGCTTCTTTTCATACCCAGAGGGTCAAGAAGTTCTTTTTTCATATATTCTGTAAAAGCCATGCCAGTGACTGCTTCTACAACAAGCTCGGCCAGGGTGAAACCATCATTGCAGTAAACATGCAGATATCCCGGTTCATGTTTCAAGCGGCTTTTCTTTATACTTTCATAGGCGGCAGATCGGTAAGTCGGCCATGGGATATCAGTAAAACTGCCCATATAATGGGAGCCTGCAAGGCCTGATGAGTGGTCGAGAAGCATATTCACTGTGATATCATTATATTCAGGCGAAGCCATTACAAAATCAGGCAGATAGTTGCTCACTGCCGCTCCCGGATCAAGGAGATTCTTGTCTGCAAGCGTCATGATGGCAGCAGCAGTAAGCACCTTGCTCAAAGAGCCAATGGCAAAGAGGGTGTTATGGTCCACAGGTTTTTTGTTTTTTGGATCTGTCATTCCTCTGGAAAGAGTCCAGAGGATTTTTCCGTCGGAAACCAGAGCCATGGAAAATGCCGCATCTTCATCCGTTTCCATGGCTTTTTCCACGGCCTGCTCTGATGCGGCCAGTGCCAGATACTTTTCAGCTTGTGGAGAACTGTTGTTTTTGCAGGAGGAAAGGATGAAAAAACAGAAGAAGAGAGCAGCCAGTATCGGCAGGAAAAAGGTGGAAGTGTTTTTTCCTTTAAATACCATGGCTTTTCCTTTCATGCAGTTGGTGGGAATCCTGCAGGGCGAGATCAACGGCCAGATCGGCAATACCTCAAATATAATGACCGTTGCCTTTCCCCTCTCAAAATTCTTTTGAATACCGATGATCCTGCCACAAGATTACCGTGAAGCTTTCTTTGGGATCTGATTTCCGGGAATTTGTCTTCTTGTAGAGTTACTTAAGATTACCCAGAAAACAGCCACTGGAACTGGAACTGGAACTGCTTGAGGCATGAGAAGAAAAGCTGCCATTGTTTGACTCAGGCTTACGGGAATCCACCCAGTCTCCGGAAACGCCGGCAGAATTAAAATATCCCCGGACAATAATTATTCCATCAGCTCCCATTGCAATAAAAAGACCGTCACTGCCAAGAAGACCGTGCAGTTTATCTTTTTTACCGCCAAAGAAGTGGGTGAATTCTCCATCCATCACTCCGGGTGTCGTTTTTCCTACCTGAAACTCAATATCGCTGAAGGAATAATTCCTTCCGGTAAACCTGCTAAGATCTTCAGATGGCACAGCATTTGCTGTTGCTTCCACCGTAAGGTCATCACTGTTTATAATTGTCACTGTGATCTTGTCCTGGCCCACAGTTCCTGAAAAACGCACATCCGCCTGGCTGATTTTACTAAAGCCTCCTTGCAGGTTTAGGTCCGCAATGGCTCCTGCGCCAGTTTTTTTATTATTGTCCCACATGAGAAGCCGGATCTGATCTCCATCCACCTTGGCAAGAAAAGAACCTTCAACGGAGCCTGTAAGCTGTCCTTGATATATCTGGGCAGATACAGCAAAGGGAAGACACAGGATACAGAAAGCCACTACCGAGAATAATTTTTTCATAATTCCTCCTTGAATGTTTCCTTTAGTAAACTCCATACTCGTTATTTTTTCAAGATAAAGATTTTTATCCCTTTTCTCTTCGCTGTGAAACAGATTTTTAGACTCAGGGAAACTTGTAAAGTTGAGCTGGTGCGGATTTTTGATTGATCGATCGCAGTGTGTCCGAAATATGGAGGGAGGAGGAAATACCTGTTCAGGCCCCCCTGCTTTGCGGCTGATTCTGGAAGGTATTTAAGAAAGAGTAAAAAGCCGATCCTTAAAAATGAAAGGATGCGGCTTTTTGTGTTGTGACCTCTGAATCCAATGGATTTTATACTTCTTTAAGCCAGGCTTGAATTTTTCCCTTGAGATCATCCCTCACCCTTCTGAAGGCAGCGAGTTTTTCCTCCTCACTGCCCTCAGTGGCGGAAGGATTATCAAGCATCCAGTGGTGACGGTTGCCCTCGGAAAGTCCCGGCCAGATCCTGGGGCAGGTTTGCTGGGCCTTGTCGCATACGGTAATCATATGGAGGATGGCTTCCTTTCCCAGATAGGTTCCTATGGCTTTGGGTTTGTGATGGCTGATGTCAATGCCTTCTTCCGCAAGAACGGCAATGGCCATGGGATGCACCTTTTCACCGGGTTCAACACCCGCACTCACAGCCGTAAAACGGTCGCCGCCCATATGATTGAGCAGGCCTTCGGCCATCTGGCTGCGGATGGTGTTGCCATTACAGAGAAAAATAACGAAACGCTTGTGATCGGACATGGGGAGTCTCCTTGATGAAGTTATTGCAAGCCTTCTTAGGCGCTGCCATTTTAAAGATCCAATGTTAGGAAAGGATGAGCAGTCTGATTTTGTCCTGTTTTCATCCACAGGGCCTGTTCATGCAGCTCCGGCAGCGGCTATGATATCTCTCAGATACCAGCTTGCGATGCTGAAATATATCAGAACGCCGCCTATATCTGCAATGGATGTGATGAGTGGTGCACTGGCCGTGGCTGGATCCAGGCCAAAGCGGGTGAGAAGGAAGGGCAGGCTCATTCCCACAAGGCTGCCGAAGAGTACGGTGAGTACCATGGTCATGGCTACCACCACAGCCACATCCGGGCCTGCCCGGAAAATGCCTATCATGGATACTGCAAGGCCCATGCAAAGGCCGATGCCTATGGCAACGCCTACTTCTTTTTTAAGCAGCTTAAGCCAGTCCCCAAGCTTTACATCCCCCACAGCCAGAGCCCGCACCATAAGGGTTGCAGACTGAGATCCTGCATTGCCGCCGCTGTCTATGAGCAGGGGAAGGAAGAAAACAAGTGCAACAACTGCTGCAATGGTGTCCTCAAAGGCTGCAATCCCTGCACCGGAGAAGATATTCATGAAGACCAGTACCAGCAGCCATGGAAGACGTTTTCTCAGCATGGAGAAAAAACCGGCATCCCGGATATTGAGATTGAGGTCAGATACCTTGTGGCTCATGGCACCAAAACGGTGAAAGTCTTCCGTGGCTTCTTCCTGCAGTACATCGGCCACGTCATCGTGGGTGATGATACCCACCAGCACCTCGTTGCCATTGGTCACGGGGATGGCCAGAAGATCATACTTAAGGATTTTTCTTGCAACCTCTTCCTGATCCTCTTCTACCTTTGCCCGGATGGGATCCAGCTGCATGATATCCTGCAGCTTTGTTTCCGGACGGGCGAGAATCAGTTCCCTCAGGGATACGGAACCAATGAGGCTGCGGTTTTTGTTGATGATATAGGCGTAATAGATGGTTTCCTTGTCCGGTGCTTCCAGCCGCAGCTTTTCCAGTGCTTCCCTTACGGTGATATCGGCAGGGAGGGCAGCATAATCCGATGTCATGATGGCACCAGCCGTGCCCTCTGCATAGGATTCCAGCTTAAGGATATCCTGCCTTTCCGCCTTGGCAAGCATGTGCAGCAGCCTGTCTTTACGGATGTCGGGAATGTTGCGGATGAGATCCACCCGGTCATCGGCATACATTGCCTGGATAATAGCGCTCAGTATCTCATCGGACAGCACAATCACCACTTTGGACTGCAGTTCAGCTGTCATGTGGGAAAGGATTTTTGATGCCGTTCCCGGATCAAGCCGGGCCATGAGAAAGTGAATGTCCTGAGCTAAGGCTTCTTCGAGGGCCGCTGCCAGGTCGGCAGGGTGCTGTCTGGTGCAGAAGCGGACCAGTTCTCTCTCATTGTTGCTGCTGATGAAGGTCTGAATGGTGGGGAAAATATGGAGCTTTTTCATGGTTCACCTCAAAAAGATACGCCGCACATGGGAAAGGGCGGCGGAGTGAACCGTGAGAGGGCTAGGAGCCTGTCAGGAGAACTGCCGTCCTTTCAGCACGCAGACGTACTGATATGGCCAGGGGCCTTTTGTGAAAGCGGAATGTTGTGGAGCAACTACTGCCTTCGTCCATTGCTGTTAAGGGTCTCCATTTTCAGGTTGATAATTGACGGGCTGGAAAAAAGCCCTTAAAAAACCGGGCCTGATTAACACAGGGGGCTATTCAGGTCAAGAATATTTTCTGCTTTTTGCAGATAGGGTATGTGAGGGGGAAAGGAGGGAGGAAGATCTTAAAGCAATACTTCCTTCCCCTTTTTTTTCATTGGAGCCAGCCCAACACCTCCTCTTTTTTGGGTACCTTGCCAACCATTTTCACATCTCCGTCAATGATAACGGCGGGGGTTCCGAAAACTCCATATCCTGCAATTTTGAGGAGATCGGATACCTTTTCAATGGAAGCGTCAACACCTGCTTCCGCTACGGCTTCTCTTACAATTTTTTCCGCCTGTGTGCATTTGGCGCACCCTGGACCCAGAACCTTGATTTCCATCTTTGCCTCTCCTTTTTCAGGATTGGGGCGGGGTCTGGCCGGATCATTTTCCGGCAGTTTCCCGCTGAGTTTTTTTACACGAAAAAACTACCATAGAACATACCAGCCGCCGTGGACATGACAATGACCAGCAGGCTGAAAACCGCTGTTTTTTTAACTCCCAGTACACCGGAAACCACCAGCATATTGGGAAGGGAGATGGCAGGACCTGCCAGAAGAAGGGCCAGTGCCGGACCTTCTCCCATGCCTGAACCCATGAGGCCCTGCAGAATTGGGATCTCCGTTAGGGTGGCAAAATACATCAGGCCACCGGCAAGGGCTGCAAAAAGGTTGGCCCCAAAGGAGTTACCGCCCACAAGTCCTGCTATCCATGATTCGGGTATCAGGGCGGGATGACCGGGGCGGCCGAGGAAAAAGCCAGCAGCCAGTACACCAATGGCAAGAAGGGGGGCAATGAGTTTCACATAGTCCCAGGTGGATTCCACCCATGCCTTTCTTTCTTCCTGAATGAACCAGGCCTTGAGCATCCATGCGAGAATCCCCAGGAGACCCACGACAAGGTACCACTTAATGCTGAATAAAAGGGCAAAAACCCCTGTGCTTCCCGCAGCAGGCGGTGCCAGGGTGGCAGACAGAAGGATCAATACCATAACCAGCATGAAACCGCCATCTTGCCAGAGGCTGCGGCCCGTATCCTCTTCATCGGGAAGGTGGAGCTGGCCTGCGGTGCGGGCGGCATCGTCCTTTCTGAAAATAAATGCCATCATGAGACCAATGACAAGGGCAAAGAGAATGGCAGCAATGGCCCGTGCAAGGCCCATCTGCCAGCCCAGAACCCTTGCTGTGAGCACAATGGCCAGCACATTGATGGCAGGACCGGAGTAGAGAAAGGCAGTCGCAGGTCCAATGCCTGCCCCGCGGGTATAGATGCCTGCAAAGAGGGGGAGTACGGTGCAGGAACATACGGCAAGGATGGAGCCGGACACGGAGGCCACGGAATAGGCAAGGATTTTTTTGGCCTGAGCGCCGAAATACTTGAGCACAGCTGCTTGGGATACAAAGACGGAGATCCCTCCTGCGATGAAAAAGGCAGGGATCAGGCAGGTTAGCACATGCTCCCTTGCATAGTCCTGAAGCATGAGAAAGGCTTCCAGGCCGGATCTCCGCATGATTTCATGATCCCAGGGGATGAAATATGCGGCAATAAAAAGCCCTGTGATCCATAAAAGTTTGCTTCTTTCCTGCATGGTTTTTTCCTTTGTAACGGATGGAAGATGCTGTCCGTCATCTGGCGGGCAGGTGATTCATTTAAAAAATTAAGTCTGGTGTGATGCATCTCATTTTGCGATTTGCAGTAAAACCTTCAGGATGCCGCCCGGTCAGAAACAGATTTGCGGATGCGGTCCCTGTGTATTTCCGGGAGGAGAAGCTGCATTTCTGAAACAGCGGCATCGTCTTCCAGCCAGTTTTTTACTTTGGCAAGCATTTCTGCGGCATAGGGATTATCCGTTTCTTTGTCCAGGGCATAGTTCACCCAGGGGCCTTCTTTTTCCCAATGGACAAGGCCCGCTTCTTCCAGAATTTTTAAATGTTTGCTGACCGTGGACTGGGCAAGGCCCATGACTTCCTGAAGCTCACAGACACAGAGGTTGCGTTTTTCCAGCGCTTTTAAAATTTTCAGTCTTCCTGGATCGGAAAGGGCTTTCATAACTTTGATCAGATGTTTCATTTTTATATCCTCCATATCGACATATGGCAATATGTGCTTCTGGCTTGAGCATGTCAAGATAAAAATTTTTTTGTACCCGGGCAGGTTCAGGGTTTGTCCCTGCAGGCAGAACCTTCTTTGTAATTTGGAAATAAATGTAGGAGTTACGCAGTTGCCTCAAAAGTCCAAGCTGGGTGCTCCATATATTTCCTGACAGCATCCCTGATAATTCTGTATTTGAGTTCAAAACAGCTGAGGCCTGTCTTGAAACTGAAGACCGAAAAACGCAAGAATGTCCTTATTGCAAGTCCGATATGATTTCTTTGAGCTTTGGCAGCTCTTACATGAGAGCGTTCCACTCCACAGAACTGTTTAAGGTTACGATGATACTCTTCGATTTTCCATGAAAATTCAGACAGTTGAAGTCGCTTAAGATCATCCATATCAAGATGGTTTGTTGCCCAGTATTCAATTGTTCCATCTTTGCCTGTAATCCCAAAAAGCTTAATAAAACCGAACCCTTTAAGGTGAACCACTTTTCCTGTTTCAGTGGCGTGTACAGATGAAACAGGCACATTGGTTTTACCGTCAGGATTCACCAGGCGGTTGGATTTGAGCCGGGTCAGCCAATACCATCCATATTTTCGAATCACTTTGAGATTCTCAAGACCGGAATACCAACTGTCAAATAAAACGTATGATGGCTCAAATCCTTGATTTTTAGCTTTTAAAAGCATATCGGAGAAGTGATCATTTTTAGTTTTACCATCCTGTTCTTTATTATAAATCCTATAATCACAGGGGATGATACGATCACCGTCCGTCCATAAAAGCGTAATCAAATTAATGCCTTTTACAACGGCGTGGTGCTTTCCTGACCAATGCCTGGATACCAGCTCAATATGTTGAGCGTACAGTTTGTCCAGTGTTGAGTCGTCAAGAACCAGCACACCCTTTTTCAAAATAACGTGCTGAATTGCTTCATTACGAAGAGCCGATGCTGAAGGCGTAAGCCTGTGAAGAAGTCGATTGATGGAATCATGCGCAGGAGCATTTTTTTGCTCCTGTAAAACTCTCTCAACCTCTGTGCAGGTAAAAATTTTGGGACTTGCTGTCAAAAAAGCCATGTAATCATATTCAGAAAATTTTGGTGGATTCATAATCTTTAAACCTTAAATGGAACCGGTAAAAACATCAACTGCGTAACTCCTAAAGATAAAGAAAAAATCTAATCTGCCGAAAAAAAGAGAATGCGAAGGCTTTTTTATAAAAAGGCTGTCTTTTTCGAATCAGCCGGACAGATTAAAACTGACAAAAAAAGGAGGCAAAAATGAAATTTAAAGGAATAATACTGGGAATCTGTCTTTTCTTACTCCCCGGACTCCTTTTTGCCCAAAACATCCCAAGGCATCCCAACCCGGACTGGACACCACCGGGCAACAGACATAATTATCCCGGCTATGAAATACGGGAGCAGAAAAAACAGAATCACCCCACCTGGCAGAGAAACACAAACCGCCCCGGTGGAAACACACGGGGCGGAGGCACAACGGACTATTATGATTACAGGTCCATCTCCCAACAGACAGGGCGCATGGAAAACCGCAGGAGTGAAAAAATTATTCCCTGATGGAAAGAAGGCTGCCCATCATCTCATCACTCACACTTATTTGCCTTGCATTGGCGGCATAGCCCCTGCTGTCTTTGATGGAATGGACAGTTTCTCTGGCAAGATCGGTTTCAGAGGGAAGCACAGGAGGCTCTGCCCTGCCCTCCACACCCTGCACAGCGGTCTGCTCTGGGGGAAAAGCATTTTTGGGAGTCACATGAACCTCAGGACCGGCACCCCTGGGGCCTTCCACAAGCACAGCATTCTGTGGACGAAAACCATCTGTATTCACATTGGCAACATTGTGGGCCGTGGCAGAAAAACGGGTTCCAATGGCTCTCATGGCAGTGGCTCCGACACCTATGGATGGCAGCATGGCATTCTCCTTTTATAAAATACTGAATCTTTCATTCTTTTTTTATGATACGCATCCAAAAGTATCAGGTCAATACGCTCCCGAAACAATTTAACAAAATGGAGTTTTCCCTTGAAAACAGCCGGAATCATCATTGGTATTCTGCTCGTCCTTGCAGCCATTCCCTTTGGAATGGTTCAGTTTTTCCCAGAAAAAAGCTTTGCTTTTGCTCTGGATTCTGAACGAAAAAAATCCGGCCTCATCCGAAAAGAAATCCATTTCGGAAGAGACCTGCACTACGTTTATCTGGAAGGAGGACAGGGAGAACCCCTTATACTTCTCCATGGTTTCGGAGCTGACAAGGATAATTTTACAAGAATGGCCCGTTTTTTAACTCCCCACTACAGGGTCATCATACCGGACCATACGGGCTTTGGAGAATCCGCCAGACCGGAAGGCGCCTCCTATACCCCTGAAGAACAGGCCAAAAGACTGCATCAAATGGCAGAAGGCCTTGGAATCACCAGCATGCATATGGGCGGCAGCTCAATGGGCGGGCAGATTGCCATGGTTTATGCTTCCATGTATCCGGATCAGGTGGAAAGCCTCTGGCTTTTAAATCCCGGAGGTCTCTGGGACGGTCCCACCGCAAACGCATGGGAAACAATGGTGGCGGATAATAATGAGAAAAACCCACTGATTATTGAAAAGGAAGAAGATATTTTCAGCCTTCCCTCCCTTGTCATGGAAAAAGCACCCTATACACCAAAAGCTTTTCTGCGGGTCATTGCCAGAGAACGCATGGAAAATGCCACTCTGGAAAAAAGGATTTTTAAAGATATTCTCAGCAGCAATGTCAGAGAAAAAATATCAGGACTTGAAACGCCCACCCTCATCGTATGGGGCAGCGAGGATAAAGTACTTCATCCGGGGAATGCAGAAATACTCCACGGTCTTTTGCCTAAGTCCAGCCTTATTCTCATGGAAGGTATCGGACACCTCCCCATGCTGGAAGCACCGGAGCAGAGTGCTGAGGACTACCTGAACTTCCGGAAGAATCTATAACTCGATGTTCAAGTTTTCCGATTATTCAGGGAACTCAGCAAACAGCAACCATGTCTAACATATTGATTTTAAAGGAAACAACACTTGCGCCTCGTTGTTTTGCATGTAATAAAATCAGCGGATTATAAAAAACTTGAACATCGAGTTATAGAGTACAGACCCGATCGAATAGAGCCTCGTGAGCATAAAAAAAGGCCTAAAAAATTTCCAAGACTCAATCATCCAAAAAATAAAAAAACTTGAAATTATGAAAAAATGGGTAACTTCTCAATAAGTGCAGGAACAAAAAAACAAACTATATTTACAATGATTTAAAGGCATGGATTATCAAAGTAAAATCAGCCAAATGCATCTTATGCATGTTGTATGCTAAAAATAAATATTTGAAATTATTGGCAGCGTCGTTGGCATTATAATTGCTTTGGTTCAAAAAACTAAGACCGTAACCACTTGATTTAATTATCGCCTGCACTTATTGAGAAGTTACAAAAATGGGATGTTAAATGCACTACCATTAACCCATTTTTTTCTCAAAGCTTCAACCTTAGGAGTTACGCAGTTGCTTTTCAAGTATCTGATTTTACACGAACCCTTTGATGCAATGCAATATTGGTGTCCATAAAAATCAGTATGTTAAAATTCAACTGCGTAACTCCTAAACCTTTTAAAAAGAGGTGACGGGATACTCCGGATAATCAACATAATCCAGCGCCAGAACCATGGGGTGAAAATGGTCTCTTTTTTATTGTCCACAGCACGGATAATATCCTTTGCCACCCTTTCCGGTGTTACAAGCAGCAACCCCGGCAGGGACAAATCCTTTGTCATGGGTGTGTCCACAAAGCCCGGACGAATAAGAAGCAGATGCACTCCGGATTGAAAAAGCCTTGCCCGCAGACCTTCACAAAAGGTTTCCACCAATGCCTTAGCCGAGCCATATACGTAGTTGGAAGGCCTTCCCCTGAGGGCAGCCACCGAAGAAATTACCGCCATGCAACCACTGCCCTGTTTTTCCATCATGGGCGAAATGGCCGTAAGCAGGCTCAGGGTACTCATCCCGTTAGTGGCTAAAGCCTCCATGGTGACCTTAACATCACCCTCGCAGGCCAGCTGATCAGGCAGTGTACCGTGGGCCAGCAAAACCAGATCCACCTGACCAAGCTCAAAAAAAGCCTTTTCCAGCATCAGAGCATGGGCATCCGTATCATTGACATCCATGGTATGGGTATAAAAGCTTGTGGCTCCCCTTGCAGCCAGATCCTCTCCTGTCTGCTTCAGTTTTTCCCCATCCCTTCCCACCAGAAAAAAACGGGCTTTTTTCTCAGCCCACATCCGGGCTGTGGCAGAAGCAATTGCAGAATAAGCACCAATGATCAAAATATTTTTCATGAAATCAMCCTTTTCCAGAAACGGGAACACAARCCAGAATCCCTGAGGGCTTCCAACTCTTCCCACTGGGGATAAAAATGTTTAAAATCAGAAGCAGACATCACAGCATCCTTGGCCGGATACAGCCTGCCGCCGGTTTCACGCACCAGTGCATCCATCTTTTTAAACAGGTCGTCATTAAGGTCTCTTCTTGGAAAATCCAGAGCAAGGGTAATGCCGGGAAGGGGAAAGGACATAAGACCTGGAGATGGAATATTGCCACATCGCTTGAGAACAGCCAGAAAAGAACCAGTAGCTGAACCAGATATCATGGCCAGCAGTTTACGGATACCATGTTCCGCCTCCTTTTCCGGGATCACACACTGATACTGCTGAAATCCCTTTTTCCCGTAACATCGGTTCCAGCCATCAATACTGTCCAGCGGATAGAAAAAGGGTGCATAGGACTGGCTTATATATTTTCTGCCCGGCGAAGCCATCTGGTAATAAAGCTTGTTCATCCAGGGTAAAGTGAGGTTGTTCACCGCAGAAAAAGGAAAGGTAAAGGGAATGCCAGGCCTTGCTCCGGTATCCGGCAAAAGGGGGCCTTCTTTGGCGTGATTCCCTGCCATAAAAATACCCCTGCCAAGATTTCTTCCCTTTGCAAGGCAGTCTATCCATGAAACCGTATATTCATGTACAGGGTCAAGTTCTGAGGAAAGGGCAAAAAAATCATCCAGTCCGCCAAAACGCACATTTAAAATATCCATATCCGTCGAGGCAATGGCAAGGAGAGAAAACTCCACCCATAGAATGATGCCGGTGAGACCAAGCCCTCCGATGGTGGCCCTGAAAAGCGCTGCATTCTCATCCGCCGAGCATATAAGCTCTGAGCCATCGGAGCGGAGCAGGCAGAACCTTATCACATGACAGCCAAAGGTTCCGCCGACATGGTGGTTTTTTCCATGGACGTCATTGGCAAGGGCACCTCCCAGGGTGACATAGCGGGTTCCGGGAGTTACGGGAAGAAACCAGCCGTTGGGGATACTTAAGGCAAGTACCTCTTCAAGGCTCACTCCTGCTTCCGCACGAAGAACTCCCCTTTCCCAGTCTGCAAAAATAAACCTTTTAAGATGACGAAGATGCAGCACCTGATCACTCAGGGCAAGACAGGAATCACCGTAGCTCAAGCCATTGCCAAAGGCCAGTGTGGAACCGTGATCCCTGACGAGCTTTGCCATGGTATCATTTAAATCTTTTCGCCAGAAAACAGGGTGTGGCGTCTGGGCAAAGGGGGGAAAAAAACCCCATGAATATAAATGCTCTGTTTTCATAGGGCCATCCAGAATATGAGTCCGAGTAAGAATCCGACAGCAAGGCTGATTTTATCTCTGACGGCAAAAACAACCGGATCATCATGCATTTCTCCCCTGTGGGAAAGAAGCCAGATACGGCTTATCCAGAAAAGAAGCAATATGCAGGCAGACCATATCCATTCAGGTCTGGCATAAAGCTTACTTGTGGCCTCATCCTGAATATAAAGGGCCAGTACCAGCACGCAGAGGTAGCCTGCAACCACACCCATGACAAGGAGAAGTCCCATGTCTTCAGTATGATAGCCTCTGCCAAGAGGCTTTCCTCCTCCATTGTTTTCAAGATTCAGGTGCAGCTCCGCATAGCGCTTCACCAGGGCAAGGCTTAAAAATATGAACATGGAAAAGGCCAGTATCCAGAAGGTCAGGGCAACATCCACGCTCAAAGCTCCCGCCACAAGCCTCAGGGTATAAAGAAGGGCAAGGGTAAAAACATCCACAAGCACAAGGCGCTTAAGTCCAAAGGAGTAGGCAAGGGTAAGGCTGTAATAAGCGACAAGGGCAAAAAGAAAAGCTATCGGCAGAAACAGAAAGGAAAGCAAAAAGGAAATAAGCAGCAGAAGAGGAAAAACAGCAAAACCCATGGAAAGGGACAGTGCCCCCGAAGCAAAGGGTCGCATGCGCTTGGAAGGGTGTCTCCGGTCTTCTTCCAGATCCAGCATGTCATTGAGAAGATAAACGCTGGATGCGCAGAGGCCGAAACAAAAAAATGCCAGTAAAGCCTGAAGGAAAAGGCCCGGTTCCAGCATTCTGTGGCTGGCCAGAAGGGGAACAAAAATCAGAAAATTTTTAACCCACTGGTGAAGGCGCAGGGCCTTCGGCCAGACAGAAAAAAATGAAGCCTCTTTTTTTAATACCAGAACCACATTCCCTGTTTTTTCTGCCCGGGCCGTAAGGCCGGGAGAAGGATTCACAACCACAGCCTTTTCTGCTGCAACCCATACGGGAATATCTCCATGGGCATTGCCCATATAATCAAAACCTTTTTCGCCAAAGGCTTCAATCAGAGCATCCCTTTTGGTCTTTGCTGAAAGATTGCACTTCCCTTCTGTAGCCATGACCTCATCAAATAAACCCAAATATTCAGCAACGGCATGGGCATAGAGGGAGTGACTGGCCGTTGCCAGAATAATTCTTCGACCTGCTGCACGCTCACCTTCAATGTAGTCAAGCACACGCTGATCATAGGGCAAAAGCTCCGGCAAGGGATTCACCGCTTCCGCAAGGCGCTGTTTCAGAAAGGCCTTTCCCTGAAACAACCAGTAAAAAAGCAGAAAAATACGCAAGGGTCCCGTTCGTATAAAGCGCAGTGCAGACTCAAAAAGAAGATCGGTCCGAATCAGGGTACCATCCAGATCCACAACCAGAGGTGACACCATCTTATTTGACCTGTCCGGTTTTATGTAACGGGAGTACCTTTGGCTGCCATGCGCTCAACGTATTCAAGTTTGTAAATCGGGGGACAGGACTCGGGGCTGATCCTTCCGATGATACATCGTTTATTTCTGGATTTTCCCTCGCAATAGGATTTTGAATCATAAAGCTAACCATTAATTCCAACTTTTTATTTCACGATACAAGCCATACTTTCATTTGTTGCAATATCTTATAGTTCCGGCCACATGACCTGATACTTCTTTTTAGGTGAAAGGCATTGAAATATAAACTCTTTATCTTAATTATTAGCATCAAGTTATTTGACCGGGACTATACCATTGAGTTCATAAAGCGTTGTAGGCATACAAATTAACCTGGTACTGAGGCTATAAATCTATAATTTGCCCCTTATCGGAAAATGGTAGCCGGATACCTACAACATCGCCTAAATTAACTATTTCCATTTGCAACCCAACTGCTTCAATCATTGAGTATATTCTTTGTGCTTCAGCCAGAGAAGTAATGATAATCGAGCCATTTGGCATTCCGTTGAGACGATCAATCATTTTAGTATCCAAAATTGACGGTCTCGAAAAAGTATCTCGTCGAGTTAGGAATCTCCAGATTAAAGGGCGTTCAATAAAAAGGTATCCTTCAGTCTCAACAAGTGAACGTATTAATTCCACTGCTGCCCTTTCTTGATTGCCTGCAGTGAAATTATTAAATGTAATATTTCCTCTCATCGGTAATGCTGGAGATCCAGATTCTTCCCAATTAATGATAGCACTTGTAACACCATTCAAACCTTGTAGAGCCAGCATAGATAATAATGAAAGCGAGACTAAGCCTATTGATAATGAGGCCACCCTTGAGGTGACCATAACAGGAAAAAACGCTAACATTAAAACTATTATTGGAACTGCTGGCGCAATCAGCCGGACGTCGATTTGGTCAAATGAACTATGCGTTCTCATTGCCAGCAAAGCAACCAGATATAACATTGTAACTGAAATTAAAACTAAAGCATACTTTAGGCGAAGTGCTATGTCTGGTTGACTCTCTCCGGCCCATGAGCCCTTTGTAGCCACAATTCCAAAGATAACTATGCAGGCCAATATGATTCCGAGAACAATACTTATCAAAGAAGTTGGCAAAATGGTCATAAATGCTTCGGTCATATGAATTAAGTTATCTTCTAGGCCGAGCGAGGATGGAGAACGAGTACCGCCTGAAATATTTTCTGTAACTCGATAGTTGTCAGCAAGAAATAGCACTACGAACAAAGTGTACACCAATAAACCACAAAAGATTATGATACGATCAAAATGATCCTTGCTACTTAGGGCATAGATAAGTGGAAACAACAAAATCATTGCCACGCCTATATATCTTGTTAAGACTAACGTAAAACCTAATGCAACAAATAGCCCAATAAAAATCGATTTTTGCAACACCTTATCACTAGGCAAGCGAAGATATTTAAAAATTACCAATACCATACCCAAAAGAATTGGAACAAATAGCGTTTCACTCCATATGTAGGTGTAAATCAGCACCATTGGAAGAGTAAGCATTGTTAACACAGCAAATAACAATGATATAAGCCAATCAATCTGAGCTGTGCGAAGAATCAACAGACTAATAGTACCTGAAAAGAAAAGCAATATTACAGATAAAAATCGGACACGTTCCACATCAAATGAATTTTTTATAAAGCATGACAGCAAAGCAGGGTACGCAGGCGGCCATAGTCGCTGGGGCGAATAGCTACTGGTTCCAGCGGTATCAAAAGCTAAGTTTGTCGTAACTAATCCCTTACCGTTACTAAGATTGGATCCGATATCAAGGTAAGAAATTGAATCAGGAGAGGTGGCGCTTCCGTATGGTGTAAGTGCTTGGATAAGAAAAACCGCTATCAGCAGAAGAGTCATAATAGAAACGATGTGGAATCCTATACTTGATTTTATGTCTGTCACTATACTTTACTTTCAATATGATTTTTGTTTCTGTTTTGTATACACTTGAGTAAACTCAACTGTCAAACAAAACGACCAATGGCTTTGGCCGTCAACAACATTGAAAATATTTCCACCCTTATATTGTATTTTAGAATAGTTATGCAGCCATTCTATAATAAGCGGAAATAATTTCAAGCTTTTTTAAACGACCTGCCCTACCTGTGCCGCACAGCCACACGACCGGGATCCGTGGCCCTTGAGAAAACATCGGCATCCAGCCCGAGAACTTTTCCTGCCTGAAGGTAATGGTATCCGGCAGCGGCTATCATGGCGGCATTATCTCCGCAGAGAAAGGGAGAAGGCATATGGAGGCGTACACCCCGTATATCCGCCTCCTGAGATGCCTTCTTCTTCAGCCCACGATTAGCCGCCACCCCGCCAACAATGGCCAGATCCCTGCACGCAATCTTTTCCACAGCCAAAAAAGCCTTGGATACAAGCACATCCACCACAGCATCCTGAAAAGCTGCGGCAATATCCGCTTTGGCCGTTTTGCCTCCGTCTTCGGACAGAAAACGTGCCACTGCGGATTTCAGCCCACTGAAACTGAAATCCATTCCATCTTTATCCAGAAAAGCCCTGGGGAAAAAAATAGAATTACAATTTCCCTCTACAGCCATACCATCAATAATCGGTCCTCCGGGGTAACCCAGCCCCATGATTTTGGCTATCTTATCATAGGCTTCCCCTGCTGCATCATCCCTTGTCTGCCCCAGAAGTCTCAGGGTCAGGGCATCGGGAACATGGTAAAGCCCAGTATGCCCTCCGGAAACCACCAGGGCCACAAAGGGATAAACCGGAGGATTTTTTTCCGGTTCCAGAAAAACGGAATGGATATGGCCCAGCAAGTGATGAACTCCCACACAGGGAATGTTCAGACCGAAGGCATAGGCCCTTGCAAATCCGAACCCCACCAGAAGGGCCCCCACCAGCCCCGGTCCCTGGGTGACGGCAACGGCATCCAGATCCCCTGCCTCCATTCCACAGGAGCTAAGGGCCGCCGTCACCATGGGACATATGGCTTCCACATGATGGCGGGATGCCAGTTCCGGCACCACCCCTCCGTAACGGTGGTGAATATCCACCTGGGATGCCACCTCCGATGACAGAATTTTCACCCCGTCTTCCACAACGGCTGCTGCGGTTTCATCGCAGGAAGACTCTATACCCAGAATACGCATTCTTTCACCTCATATACTGACAAAACATTCAGGCTAAAAACAAAAAAGACCGGACAAACTCCTTCAAAGGGGCTGATCCGGTCATACAAGATAGAAAACAAAAACCTAATCCATCCACATCACCTGGGGTTCATCGCCGCTGCGTTCCACCACATCACCAATGACAAAAGCCTGCTCTCCGAGAATACGCAGGCGGTCCATCACATCCGCCGCTGCCTTTTCCGGCACAATGACCACCATGCCGATGCCCATATTGAAGGTCCGGTGCATTTCATGGAGCTCAACATTGCCTGCTTCCTGAAGGAAGGTGAAAACCGGAGGAATATCCCAACTTCCTTTACGGATACGCACCTTGCAGGCCTGGGGCAGCACCCGCACTATATTTTCCGTAATTCCTCCACCCGTAATATGGGAAAGTCCATGAACCGGCTGATCTTTTATAAGGGAAAGGACTGAATCCACATATATTCTGGTGGGAGTTAAAAGAATATCTCCGATGGTACCCTTCAGACTTTCAACAAAACTGTCAGCTTTAAGTCCCAGCGTATCAAAACAGATTTTACGCACCAGAGAAAAACCATTGGAATGCAGTCCGCTGGAGGCAATGCCCACCAGCTGGTGTCCGCCCCGTATGGAAGATCCGTCAATGATTTTTTCATTGTCCACAATACCAACGGAAAAACCTGCCAGATCATACTCACCTTCTGCATAGAGGCCCGGCATTTCTGCGGTTTCTCCTCCGATAAGGGCGCACTGTGCCTGACGGCACCCTTCGGCCACCCCCTGAATCACCGCAGATGCCACATCGTTCTCAAGCTTTCCTATGGAAAAATAATCAAGAAAAAACAAAGGCTTTGCACCCTGAACCAGAATATCATTTACACACATGGCCACAAGGTCAATACCAATGGTGTCATGCCTGCCCGTCATAAAGGCAATTTTCAGTTTGGTTCCCACACCATCGGTGGAGCTTACCAGCACAGGACGCTCGATATTGCTGAGATTCAGGGAGAAAAGGCCACCAAAACCGCCGATCTCTCCCATGACACCGGAACGGGGGGTATTATTGGCTATTTTTTTTATGGTCTGCACAAGACTGTTGGCCTTGTCAATATCCACACCTGCATCCGCATAGGTCAAGGGCTTGCTCATCGGGGTCCTCATCGTAACACGAAAGATCATTTAAGTATAAAAAACGGACAATCAATATAAAAACCTTTAAAAATTACCCCTGCAACCTTTGAAAGTCAAAACAATTTTTGACTTTCATACCTAAGCTATTGTAGTTAGGTGCTTAAGTATGTCCGGGTTTTCTGATCTGCTTTTCCGGTGCTGCATACCGCCCGGAAAGTCCGGAGTACAGAAAATCTTCCATGAATACCGGATTCCCTCTTACCCCACTGGAGTTTGAATGAAACGGATGCAAATCGGCCTGATCGGATGCGGCACTGTTGGCGAAGGTGTTGCCCGTATCCTTCTGGATCAGCAGGAAATTCTCAAAGATCGCCTTGGCATGGAAATGGTCCTCAAAAAAGTTGCGGACACAGACACCAAAAGAACCCGCTCCGTCACCTTTGCCGAAGGTGTCTTCACCACCGATGCATCTGAAATTCTGGAAGATCCTGAAATTGATGTGGTGGTGGAAATGGTTGGGGGTACGGGTTTTGCCAAAGACACCATACTAAAGGCCATGGAACAGGGAAAACATGTGGTCACGGCCAACAAAAAGCTTTTGGCCCTGGAAGGAAACTCCCTTTTTGCCAAAGCTTTTCAAAAAAACGTGACCATTGCCTATGAAGCCAGCGTGGGCGGATGCATGCCCATCATCAAGACCTTAAGAGAAAACCTTGTGGCCAACCGCATCTTTGCCATGACCGGTATTCTCAACGGCACCTGTAATTATATTCTGACTGAGATAACCCGCCTTGGCCTTTCCTTTGAAGAGGCCCTGGACCAGGCAAAAATCAAGGGTTTTGCCGAAGCCGACCCAACCCTTGACATTGAAGGCTGTGATGCGGCCCATAAACTGGCCATCATTTCAGCCATTGCCTACGGCATGGAGATCGATTTTGAAGGTGTATATGTGGAAGGTATCTCCCGCATTGAACCTCTGGATATTCTTTATGCCGATCAGTTCGGCTACCGTATCAAACTTCTGGCCATTTCCAAAAACCACGGAGACAGCATTGAGGCAAGGGTACACCCTGCCATGATCCCTGTGGACTGCCTGCTTTCCCAGGTGGGTGGTTCTGTCAATGCCCTGAGCATCTTTGGTGACTGCACCGGTGAAATGATGCTTTACGGACACGGAGCAGGCATGATGCCCACGGCCAGTGCCGTAGTCGCTGACCTTGCCGACATTGCAAGGGATATGAAAAGGGAAGATGGCGGCAGGCTCCCCGCACTGGGTTATCCTTCTAAAAACATCAAAAAGATTCCTGTCCTTCCCATCTCCGAAATCCAGACCCACTACTATTTCAGAATTTCCGCCGCAGACCAGCCCGGTGTTCTTTCCAGGGTCTCCGGCATTCTGGCCAAATACAGCATCAGCATCATGAGTGTTCATCAGAAAGAAAGGCATGCTTCCGATGCCGTTCCTCTGGTCTTCATGACCCATCGGGCCAAAGAAGCGGATGTGAGAAAAGCCCTGAAAGAGATCCGTGAACTGCCGGAAATAGGCTGCGATCCTGTACTTATACGCATCGAAGATCCCCAGGCCAACGGCTGTGCCCATACCTGAGGTGGCTGCCATCCAGAGGCCTTATTTTATAACACTTCCATGCCTTAAACACAGGCCATGGAAAACCGCAGCCTGATCTTAAATAAAAGGCTGCTGAACCTGAAAAGAAAAAAGGACCACCATGCATATCATCTGCTCTGATCTGGAAGGCGTATTCATCCCGGAAATATGGATCAACGTGGCCGAGCGCACGGGCATTGAAGAACTGCGCCTCACGACCCGTGATATTTCAGACTATGATGAGCTTATGACCCACAGGCTCAAGGTGCTGGATACCCACGGCCTCAAGCTTCAGGACATACAGGAAGTCATTGCCACCATGGAGCCTCTGCCCGGTGCTGCGGATTTTGTCCACTGGCTCAGGGAAAAAAGTCAGCTCATTGTGGTCTCCGATACCTTTTTACAGTTTGCTGCCCCCCTCATGGCCAAACTCAACCAGCCCACCCTGTTCTGCCATGAACTGGAAGTTGCCGCAGACGGGCAGATAACAGCCTATAAACTGCGCCAGAAAGATGCCAAAAGCAAAACCGTCCGGGCACTTAAAAGTCTGGATTATACGGTTCTGGCCTTTGGTGACTCCTACAATGATACGGGCATGCTCAAGGAAGCGGATTTCGGATTTTTCTTCCAGCCGCCGGACAATGTGGTGGCGGATTTCCCTCAGTTTCCCGTAACCAGAGATTATGAAACCCTGAAAGACCATATCAGAAAATCTCTGGGAATTGCCTGAACCCAAAAGAAATATCAAAAAAAGCATTGACTTCATAAAACGAAATAGGTATTCTGTTTTTCGTTGCTGCGGGGTGGAGCAGTCTGGTAGCTCGTCGGGCTCATAACCCGAAGGTCATCGGTTCAAATCCGGTCCCCGCTACCAAAAAAATAAAGGCTCACGGTTTAAAACCGTGGGCCTTTCTTTATTCGTTTCATAAATCCTTTCCAGTTTCAAAAAATCTCCATATTCACCCATTCCGGCCCGGAAAAATCCAGAAACCATGGTCCCGTACCTGTTTTTTCCCCCATCAACACCCTGCAACCGAGACTCACCTGAAGCCCTGCCGTTACAGCCACGCCAAAAACAGGATTTCCCGCTGCTTTGCCTCCATGGGTTTCAGCCCTTCCGTATACGCCCGAAAGCAGTTCCTCTCCCGGCCTGCAGACCGCCACCTGTCCGGCCCAGCCGGATATGGCTCCGTGGATCAGTGTAATCCCCCTTGCACCACAGGCTTTTTCAAGGAAAATACGATCAGGAATATTATCCAGAGCATCCAGAACCAGATCCACTCCATCAAGAAATTCTCCGGCCGTCCTTTCGCAGAAAATATCCTGTACAGGTATCAGATCTAAGGCGGGATTGACATCTGCCGCCCTCCGGGCCGCCACCTCGACCTTGGGTCGCCCAAGATCCGATTCTTTGAGAAGCATCTGGCGGTTCAGGTTGGAAGGTGCAAATACATCCGGATCCATCACCTTAAGAACACCCGCACCAAGGCGCAGCAATTGTTCCAGCAATGCCGATCCCAAAGCACCACAGCCCACAATGGCAAGGGTGGAATTCAAAAGTTTCTTCTGGGCATTGGCATCCCAGGGGTTGCGGATATACCGCTCCGGCATCAGCCCCATCTCCAGAACAAATTTTTCAGCTTCTCTGCGGGAAAGGCCGAATCTCTTTTCCATCTGAATCTGCTTTTCAAAGGATAAATACCCCTTGTCCGACTCCCGGAGAATCCACTCTTCAGGATTCATCATCCACCACCCACCACTGGAAAAAGTGAAAGCACATCCCCTGCCAGCAGTGGCAGATCCGGATCCGCATGGCGACCATTGACAAAAATAATACCCACCTCTTCCATGGGAATCCTCAAAAGACCCGCAATACTCCGGGGAGTCATCCCCGCCTCCCAGGCCATGGCACTTTCCCGGAAACGGTCTTTACGGAAACCTGCAAAAAGCCGGACACCTATTTCCATGGAATTCCTCCATAAAAAAAGACCTGCCAAAATAAAGACAGGTCCTTTTCGTTTATTTTAAAAAATCAGAATTCCCAGAATGCATCCACTTCAGCATCACTGAAATCCCAGATAGTATTATGGGGCGGCAGGGTTTCTTCACTGAAAAACTCAGGAAGCCTGTCAGCTGCCTCGGTAAATCCGGCCTTGCGGTTGAATTCCCTTTCGGTTTTAAGAATGGAAGTGCCAAGGGCTGACACATCATCCCCCGTCAGAGAAAGTCCGAAACGGGCATTGAGCATATCCACAATGGCATTGAAAGATTCCGGAATATCCAGAACGGGGAAAGCCACAAACAGACAAAGTCCTGTGGAATCGATGGCTGCCGTGGCAATCTGCAGGTTGCGTGACAACTCCACCTGCCCCTCTTTTTTAAGGGGATCCACCATGCCACCCACATTCAGAATGTTGGAAGTAACGGTGTAACCGGCCGTATGATCCGCACCCATTGTGGAAGTGGCATAGGTAATACCCATTCCCTTGACGGATCTGGGATCATAGGCAGGAATAGACTGCCCCTTAACCGTGGGAACCCTTCGCATTCCATAGGCCTTGCCAAGGCATTCGGCACCTGCACCCACAAGACGGCCGAGGGGGCTGCCCTTTGCCACCTCTTCTTTGAGAATCCGCAGCATGCCTGCAGCATCCCCAAAGGACAGAATGCCTGCTTCCATGGCAACTCCCATGGTGACGCCAAACTCTATGGTATCCATACCTATATCATCGAGCATATGATCCGCTTCGGCAAGGGCGTCCAGATCATCAATACCGCAGTTGGCTCCCATGGCCCAAACGCTCTCATATTCAAAACCGCTGGCTTTTACCTTGCCGTTTTTATCGGGATACACCTGAGAGCACTGGATCACGCAACCGGGATGACAGGAGTGGCGCACCCTGCCCTCTCCACCCCTTTCCTCAATGCGGGCATGCATGGTTTCACCGGAGATCCCTTCATGTCCATCAAAACTACCCGTACGGAAATTCCGGGTTGGGAGACCGCCGGCTTCATGGAGGACATTGAGAAGAACATTTGTACCATAGGTGGGAAGCCCCTCACCACTGACAGGGTGTTCAGTCAAAGCCTTGGCAAATACCTTTGAAGCTTCCTTGAAAGCATTTTCATCGGCATAGCTGATACCCGGAGCATCAGAAGGATCTATACTTAAATATTTAATACCCTTGGAACCCATCACAGCACCAAGGCCACCACGGCCCAGACTCCGCACACGACCCTGGGGGTCTTTCACGGAAATATTGGCAGAAGGCATGGCCATTTCACCGGCAGGACCTATGGAAATAACACCGGCCTTGCCGCCTTCTTCCCCGGAAAGCTTTTCCACTACACTGAAGTTTCCGGCGCCAATCATATCCGTTTCCACAATTCGGACACTGTCATGGGTAAGATGGATACCAAAGAGTTTTTTTTCTTCCGGCATTCCTTCAATAATAATGGCTTTAATACCCATAAGGGCAAGCATGCGCGCAGAAGTACCACCTGCATTGCTCTCTTTGATGGTTCCGGTTAAAGGGCTTTTTGCTCCTGCGGAAAGACGGCCTGAGTTGGCCGCCCTGGTTCCGGATAGAAGACCGGGGGCAAAGACGAGCTTGTTGTTTTTACCTAAAGGATGGCAGGTCGGAGGCACTTCAGCAGCTACAATGGCAGAGGTAAGCCCCCTGCCCCCAAGACCTGCCCACGCTTCGGGTACGGCTTCAAAAACAGTGGATCCGGAAGTCATGTCAATGCGCAGGATACGATCAGACATGGCGATCCTCCTTTCATAAAGAAAGACCGGCCTTAGGTAGGAGAACTCCTTTCCAGCAGGGTGGCACAGCCGTTTCCAGCTGCACCCCGTCCCGAATCCATGAGGCGGGCCGACACCTTTTAGGTCTCCGGGCTCGGAGCGGATTCGCATCCCTGATCCAGAATCATTGCTGCAAATCCAAGTTCCTGTTAATCTGCCAAAATTTGATGAAACTTACAAGCCTGCTACCTTGCACCAAAAATAATTCTACCTTGAAGCACCACTGAAGGCAGCCACTCCGGTACCTTGCAATCGTTTCTAATCAAAGCTTTGCCCATGACTCACCATGTAATCCCACGCCCTTTGAAAAAGCAAAATACTTTTTTAAGGATTTTGAATTCTGTACAGAATTTGTAGGCTGTAACAACAAAAACGAATAAAAAAATCTTTATTTGCCCTGCATCCTTTTTATGTGATAAATACTTTTTTATATCATGTGACTGCATTACTCTTCCAGAAAGAACAGGATCAATGGACCCTAAAGCAGGATAAGTCATGACGGACAAGCCTGAAAAAACTCTTCTGCCCGGCACAGGTATTGATGTCGTTTTTAATCTCAATTCCCAGTACCCTCTGATTCGGTCAGCCATGCTTCTGGATGTCTCTTTTTCAAAACAGGAGCTGATCATATCCCAAACCATACCAACTATTTCAAGAACAGCTTCATTTGAAGATATACATGTCACAACCCTGATGCGGGAAAAAAGCGGTGGGAAGAAACGGTATGGCTTCAAATGCCGGATCAAAGACTTTCAAAAAAACTATCTCCTTTCCGATGGCAGTGAGCCGGAAGTTATTCTTCTCCACCATGAAAAAGATATACAGGAAATCAATATACGCTCCGGTTACCGGATCTCACCGGGTAAAAATTTTCCTGTATTTGCAAAACTGCTCTACAATGGAAAAGAATATATTTGCGGAAAAGATTTTTCCATCAGGGATCTTTCCGTTACGGGAGTGGGCCTGGTGGCTCCCAAAAACAGAGATAACGACAATACAGCCCTTTTAAATCTTAAAAACGGCACCCCCATTGCTCTGGGCATGGTCCTCAGCTATCCCAAAGGAAACAGAATCGCCAGAGAAAAGGTAGTTTGTGCAGGTAAGGTTGCCAGAGCCAATCCCCATTATAATAAAAATGCCGGTGTCCTTGGTCTGCATTTTATAAAAATGGTATCTGAAGGAGAAGAATCTCTGATGCGCTTTATACATGAAGCCCAACTGGAGGAAATCCGGCAGCTCAGCAGATATTAATTCATCAGCAGATCGAAGCTGCAAAAAAAACTTTCAACCTTTTAAACAGAATTAACCCCAGGATTTTTACCCATGACGGACAGCCCCGAAAAACTATTTTCTCCGGGAAGGGGAATTGATGTAGTTTTCAACCTCAACTCCCTTTCGCCTCTGGTCCGGGCGTCCATCATTTATGATGCCACCTATACAAAAAATGAACTCATCATAGCCCAGACCACACCACGTATCCTGCCCAATACCTCCTTTGATGAAATGCATGTGACCACCCTCGTGATTGGGGAAAAAAGAGAAAAAAAACGACTTGGTCTCAAATGCAAAATTTCAGGTATCAGCAGAGACTACGCCCTTTCCAAGGACACTAAGGAAGAGGCTGTTTTTATAGAGTATATGGGCAAGATAAGCGAAGTCAATATCCGATCTGCCTTTCGCATGTCTCCGGGTAAAAATTACTCCATTTTTGCAAAAATAATTTTAAAAGATAGAGAATACACCTTTGGAAAGGATTTTTCCATTCTCGACCTTTCCATTACAGGCATAGGCATTGTGGTACCCAAAAAAACCGCTGACCGGGCCAATCCACTGCTGAAGACTGAAACAGGTACAACGTTTACTTTGGGGATGGCCCTCAAACATTCCGAAGACGAAAAAGTGATAATTGAAAAAGTTGCATGTATCGCTTCAATTGCCAGGATCAATACCCATTTCAACGAAAATGCAGCCCTTGTCGGCCTTCAGTTTCTGAAAATGAAACCAGAAAGTGAAGAGATCTTAAGCCGCTTCATCCACCATGCCCAGCTGGACCAGATCCGTCAGCTCAATCGTTATCAAAGCTGATCCTTATGCCAGAATCTGTAAAAAACTGCTTTACCCTTCTTTATCTTTGAATTTTTATCTTTATTTTGAAAAGGACTTGACCTTATCATGAATTCTGAAACTGAAAGAAAGATTAGGGTGGAAGAGAGATCTTTGCCATGGATTCTTACTCTGTTTGGCACTGCTGTAGGTGCTGGTATTTTATATCTTCCTCTGGAAGCTGGGATATCGGGAGTATGGGCCATGATTATTTTATCCATTTTCATCCTGCCGATTATTTACTATTCTCACAATTCAGTTATCAGTCTTCTAATAGTTGAAAGAGCAAATCTGGATTATACTGGTGTGGTGGCACATTTTCTTGGTCGTTTTTCAGGTCTTTTGGTGGTGGCAGTATTTTTTATTACCTTTTATGCGGTTCTTCTGTCCTATCTCCTTGGGCTTAATGCCAATCTTGGAGCCTATTTTGTTCACATTGGTATAAGTGAGTCAAACTGGGCCAAAGGACCTTTTCTTAGCCTTGCAATATTATTTGTTTTTGCCTTTATTCAGATGATAGATAAAAAGATCGTACTTGCTGTGATGAGTTTTCTTTCATCGGTCATTATCATTTTACTTTTTGCCATTTCCATTTATCTGATTCCTTTCTGGAATCTTTCTAGTTTTTTCTTGGTACCTGAACCAATGGGTTTTGCAAGGGATCTTTTAAAAATACTGCCCATTCTTGTTTTATCCTTTGTCTTTTTTCCAACCATATCTTCTATGATAAGATCATTTCGTGGGCATGATGGCTGGATTAAGGATGATACTCTTTTAAAACTTCAAACCATAGTTTTAAAAACTTCAGTTCTTCTTCTCTTTTTTGTACTGTTTTTTGTATACTCCTGTCTTTTTTCTCTGAAGCCTGAAGAATTTGCCTTTGCCATAGCTGAAAACCTGAATGCCCTGACCATTTTAAGTTTCAAGGATGGAATTTCGCCCATACTTGTTAATATCGGTGTAATAGTTGGAATTGCTGCCCTGGCAACATCTTTTATCGGAGTATTTTTTGCTGTTAAGGAATCAGGTGCAGAAATTCTGAAAAAAGCACTGCCATTTTTTAAAAAGGATGAAAAGAAAGATAATCTAACAAAAAAAAAGCAGGATCTTTTTCTGCATTTATTTATTTATTTATCTATCTTTATGGTTCCTTGCTTTTCTTAACCCATCGGTTATGAATATTTTCGGTCTTTTTGTGGCCCCCCTTATCGCAGTATTTCTATTTATTCTGCCTATTGGCATTCTTGTGAAGGTTAAAGGCTTAGTGATATTAAAAAAATCATCCAATATACTGATTTTATTCATAGGAATCATTCTGCTTTTTTCTTATGCATTGGGAATGCTGCTTAGCAGCTGATTTTTTAAAACTGATTTAAAGACAGGTGGGAAGTGGGAACCTGGTGATTTTCTGTTTTTTAACCATTTGAATTTCAAATAAAATTTTAAACCTCCCAGAAGCAACGCACGCCGTATTACAGCGTCCTGTCATAGAGCAACTTATTGTTTGCCCCCAAATCCGCTACGGTTTTGTAGCAATTCCAAAAGGGATTGAACCTGATCCAGTCCGAAAATTCTCAACCTTCACGGATGATCTTGAACGTCTGGCCGATTGGCTTATTTTATGTGGCATTAACACCTGCAACTGCACAAGGCAAAAGACCTCGGATTCAAGCTCGTTTCGACCAGTGAGGGGCAAGTGGCCACACTGTAACATCTCGAATTAAAGAACTATAGCCAAGTTACTCAGAAGCAGCTCACGCCCTGCTACGGCATCTTGTCATAGAATAACTTGTGCCGTATTCAAACTCATTTCGATCAGTGATGGATAATTACCATTTTTTAAGCTTCTGAATTAAAAGAGCTAAATATAAGTTACTCAGAAGTTACTTGAAAATAAACTAAAACCTGAACTGAACGAGGTTAAAGATGATACCATACCAACATAAGGACGGAAACCTTGATACAACAAATCTAAAGGCAACAGAACTTGCTGATACCGTCATTGCCTCCGGCAAAGAGTATTCTTGGAGTACAATCAGCCACTGGTACAGCAAACAGGATCTTTTCCAGAATTCACCCAGTATTTATGACATCGGAAGATCGGAGAATTTCTTTCTTGCCCTTAGCTTTGCTAAAATCATGGAACCTGATTTTTCAATAAACGCCATGAAGGATCTGCGGGGAGGCAGCATCCTTATCAGGCTCTATTCTCATGAAACAGACACTCCGGTTTATTACAAAATCCAGAAAAATCTTCTATACAGCAAAGATCTTCTGGAAAAAAGGCATAAATCCTACTGGATCTTTATGCTGGAAAAAGTCTTTGTTTATCACTGCAGAGAATCCCTTTCCGAAATAAAGGCAAATTCCTACCTCGATGTCCTGAAAAAGGTATCCTTCAAAGAAGCACTGACCATTCTGGCTGGTAAAACAAAAGCTGCAAATATGATGGAGTTTAAGACAAAGGCAGGGATTGAAATAAAAGAAAAAAATTCATGGACAGGTAAGGACAGAAGCAAGGCAGCACAAAGGCCATAGAAAGACTTTCAGAACTGAAACTTTTCAATGACTATGCAGCACGGGCCGTTGAACTTATTACTGATCCTACCACCCTTGATCAGAATGTCTTTGGTGTATGCGGACAGGCATCAGTAATTTTCGTAATGCTTTCGTTCCAGCCAGCACGCTTTCTGGAGTTACTCCGGGCCATTTTCAATAATGTAGATTTTATCGGCAGTACTTCCAACATCATGGCTCCGGTAAAAATCAAGCCGGGACAAGCTGAATATAAGACCATAATGAAAAGCGTTACAGATGCTCCGGTAGCCATGGGGGGTGAAACCCCGGAGATCAATGTTCTCCTGGCTGGCCGTATTAAACAGTATAAAGCAAAGACCGCCAAAGTTAACTCTATAAAACCCCATGCAAAACTTGATTTCATTGTCAGCCGTACTCTGGCTAAGATGCTAAAAATAATCAACCCCCCACTTTATGAGGAGCAGAAAAAATTTACGGAATTATTTCTCCAAAAAGGGGTTCCTGTGAACTCGAAGTATGGTGATCTGGCATTCACTGAAATGGGGATTCAACTCCTTTTAACCGATATCATAGCTGTTAAAGAACTTTATTTCATCCCGAACATTACCGACTCAAAAAGCATGATAGACAGGCTAAATACATGGTTCCGTGAAAAGAAAAATGATGGACCCTTTGTCATTGCTGCCGTAAATTATCCGAGGTGGATCGATCCTCCCCCCCCCCAGATACCCGAGATACCCCAGATAAAATGCCCATCTAAAAAGCAGGGGGAACCTGATTTTGTGCACTGGGTTGTTATTGTCAGAAAAATCAACAACACTGGTTTTCATAATAATATAGACATATGGACATGGGGCAAGATGTTAGAATCACGCCAACTTATCAAATATACAGGTGGTCAAAATCCAGATTTAACAAGTGGATACCTGTATTCCATCATTCTTGGCTGCCTAAAGCCCGAATAAGGGCAATTCTACATTTTATCCTCAATTCCCGAAAAATGTAACTATAAAGGATGTTGTAGAGAACTGTTTTACGACCTCAAAAATCATATGGATATGAAGCGGATTCGAGTTCACTCTGCATCCGCAATGGATGGAAGGTTGTTCTTACAATTCCTAGCGCTGATCTATGTCAGTTCTATACGTTCCAAAATAAAGAAAGACGAAAAAATCAAATATTTTACAGGCAGGAATCACCTACCTCGACCGGTACCAAAAGATCAGCAGCAGGCTCTGCAGCCCAGGGCCAGTTAATTTCAGGACTCAGCTCCCTTATATATTTCTGTTCCCAGCTGCGAACCCGCTCATTTGCCTTATCAAAAATTCTTTTGTGATTCTGCCAGCGCACCTTCAGAGCAACTTTTTCAGGCAGCTTCTTCCACAATTCATCATACATGGAAAGCTCTCTGCCATACTTTTCACTTGAGGGAGATACAGCATCCGTACCAAAAAGAAATCTGTCGGGATAATCAGAAAGCAGAGCAGACCAGGAAGAAAGGCTTTCTTTGCTGGAAGTAATTGTTTCTGCCAGCACAGACCAGGAGATATCCATATTAAGATTAGGGCTTCCATCAAGTGCCATGCGCAGCAGCTGAAGATGCTCTGCTGATGGCCTGACAAAACGGCCAAGACCAGTATGTGCCCAGATAACCGTTGTATCAGGATGTCGTTTTACCAGGGCAAGAAAGCTGTCAAAATATCTGGGACGCCCTCCAAGGGAGGGATCCGGCGACATGGCATCAATATCACTGTGAATATTAACCACCAAGCCGACCTTGCCAGCAAGGGCAAAAATTCTGTCCAGGGCAGGCTCATTGAAAGTTACTGCCTTACCATAGGTTTTTGCAGAGACAACCTCCTTGAAAACAGTGAACTCACCTATACCACTAAAGACTCCAGGGTAGATCTGCAGCATATTCACTATATGCTCCACAGCATTGCCATCTGAGGGCTTAAAACCGCATATCATGGGATCAAATCTTTTCTGCTGTTCTGTACTCAGTGCCAGATACTGGCGGGCAATAAAGGCATCTACAGCACTGTAATAATATAGACGGCCATCTGTGTTCAGATAATAAAGAGGACGGCTCTCGTCCATATGCATGTTCCACTCCTGCTGTAAAGGAATACCGAAAACGGCAGCCCTCTGAACACCGTAACGGTCCATGATATCTAAAAAATCTATCATATCAGGACCCTCCTGAACATAATTTGTCAGATGTACATGGGAGTCATAGAGCTTCTGTTCCAACGCGAAAAGCGATACAGCCCCAAAAAATAAGATTAACAGCGTCAATACTAATATTAATGATTTTTTCATAGCTTCCTCCTGAAAAGCACTGTAGTGCTGTGCCTAAGGTCTGTTGACGAATATATGAAGAATGTGAAGAAATCCCTTGTATAATCGAGCAGCATTATTGCTATGACTGTTCCACGGAAAAGATCAGGTGCCCTAAGACGGCCTGAGCTGCATCTAATCAAAAGTACGGTCCTTAGGCCAGATAATCTTATCCGCAACAAAATAACAGATAATGGCAACCCCCATGGCGTTAAGAGCAGAGATTCCGAAATCAAGAAAATTCCCTGTCAGGGCTCCTGCAATCACAGCTATGACAGCACCCCAGTTGACTGTCTGGTTAAAAGAGCTGTTCTCAGTGTAGTTTTCACGATGCATAAAAAAGTCCAGAGCAATAATTGCTCCCACTGGAGGAAGTGTTGCATTGAGAAAGCTGAGCCAGCCTATGAAGTTGAAATAGAGCCACATTGATGTTGCTGTACCAATAGTGCCTGCAATAAGAACCATGGGACGCTTGCGTATCTTCGTTATATTTGAAAGTCCCAGACCTGATGTATACAGGGCATTATCATTGGTGGTCCAGATATTTGCCCCCAACACCAGAATAGCAGGTATGGCAAGACCCTGTGCAATCATCACATAAAAGATATCATCCATTCCCGTGAAGGCTCCTCCGACAGCTCCGAAAGCAAACATCAGGGTATTGCCGATAAAAAAGGCCATAACAGTTGTAATAACTGCTAATTTTCGTGTCCGGGCAAAGCGGACAAAATTGGGAGTGGCCGTTCCTCCGCTCACAAAGGAACCAATAACCATACCGACACCTGCAATAATTGTAAGATCCCCTGAAGAGCGGCCAAAGACAGCCGTCAGGCCACCTCCATGCACAGTGGCTGTCACCATGGAATAAATACCAAGAACTGTTATAAGGGGGACTGAAATGGAGCTGACCAGCTCAAGTCCTTTTATTCCGAAATAAGCAGATGCAGTCATGAGTGTGCCTGCCAGCACAAGAAGAATAAGAGGATTGATTCCAAGAAGTTCTGCCGTAGGAATGGCAAACATGGCAACCCCAACACCAAACCAGCCTATTTGTGTAAAACTTATAAGTGCCGATGGCAGGTAAGACCCAAAGGATCCAAAGGATCTTTGCGCAAGCAGATCCAGGCTCAAGCCCGTGCTGCTTCCAATATAGGCCAGGATACCGGTATAAGCTCCGAGGATCATTCCCCCAATTATAATAGCCCAGAGAAATCCCTTGAAATCAAGACCATTTCCCATGCCTGCACCCACACTCATACTCGCAGAGAAATAGGTAAAGCCGAGCATGATTACAAAGATCGGCCAAAAGCCCCTGCGGGCGCTGGCCGGTACCCTTTCGAGAGAATAATCGGCATCATTATGATCTGGTCTCTTATGGTCCATGCTTAAAAACTCCAGAACAATTATTAAAATATTAGAAAGTTTGTAATCTTACTTGATGGACTCACAAAAGTCAAAAAATGTCTATATCTTCTAAGTAACTTAAATTTAGTTCTTTCAATTCAAATGCTTAAAAAATGACCAATTCTCTATCTGTGCTCAAAATGATTCTGAATATGACACAAGTTACTCTATGACAAGACGCCGTAGCAGGGCGTGAGCTGCTATTAAGTAAACAGCAATTATTTTACAGGCGATAGTTTTCCATATTCTTCGCCCATTAAAAGATGTTTATATTCAGTACCACATGCTTCTTTGGGAACGGACAATTTGAATTCCACTTTGCTTTGAAACAAAAAAATGATATTTGAACCACCGAAAAGAAAATAGCCAAGCGGGTCGCCTTTTCTGACAGCATCTCCCGGATTGATGCTCTCTTCAAAATTAACTGAAGACACCTGCGACATTCCAACCGGAATAACTGCTACAAGTCCGTATTCCTCAGTGTCAATGATCACGACCCCACGGGTCTGAATATTCTGCCATCCCGGGTTTATTGACTCAAGAATATACTTGCCAATCTCCGGATCCCAGTATGTAATGCCGCCTGCTGCGTTATCCTGCTTTATAATGCCAATATGCCTGATAACTCCGCTGACTGGAAAGTGATAACGGTGATAATCGTTCACATCAAGAAAAATATGCGTGAAGGTACCTTTGGCAAAAGCATTCTTGTAAGGATTATCCTCACCAAGAAGAGCCGGTATGGACTTCAGGCGACTTGATTTGACCACCACTCCCCCATGATGAACAATGTTCGAGTCATGGTCGATCTTCCACTCCCCCTGATGCCTTGAATCGGCCGGGGCGGTGACTACACTTGCATCCCCGGGCAAAGCAATGGGCCGCTGATCAGGCGACTTCAGATACCTTGCGAAAAAATCATTAAAGCTTTTCCAATTCGAGGGATCCTCATACCACCCTTTTGCCAGACCGAATCGGTCGTCGGCCAGTGCCAGCTTGTAGTATTCCTCATTCCAGGACTCTTCCTCACCCAGATAGCGTCCCCATTGTTTGGTGAAAAGAATAAGCCAGCTTCGATACGGTTCATGGTATTGCAATGAATTGTTAAAATACCCCTTGCCCTTCAACTCGGGAAGCGGTTGATCATTAATGAAATAAAAATAATTCAGACTTTGGTCAATTTGCTCATACAGGCTCGAGGAATGAGCGCTTGGTAAAATTGTCCAGGGCATTGCTTTTGCAGCCCAATTAATAAAATCATAGTAATCCTCAAGGCTCTGGGCAGGATTGGTAGCTCTATCAGGATTGATCTTTTTAGCCATGTCAATTGAGCGAAGAAGCATACCTTTTAATTCCGGATTATACTCCAGCATAATGATAAGCTGCTGCGTGATCGGTTCGTGTTTTTCGTCGAGCAAATAGACTGTATTCGGCTGATAGCTCGCCTGGCTGGAAGAAGCCAGTATAAGCGTTGCGACTAAACAAACAAAAATCAAAATTGACTTCATTCGAGACAAGTAAAAGAACATATTAAACTCCTTTTTTTCAAAAAGGGACATGCGTCCCGTTTGTAAAACCATTTCTGAATTAAATAAATGGTTTCTCCTGTTTTAGGTTTGAATGATGCGCCTTTCAATAGGTCATTTCCTCCAGAGTCCTTCCCTTAGTTTCCTGCACGAACCTGCGGACGAAGAACCAGGCCACCAGGCCGAAAGCTGCGTAAATCATGTAAGTGATGCCCAGGTCAAACATAGAGAGCAGGATGGGAAAGGTCATGGTCACTAGGAAGTTGGCGCTCCATCCGGCAAGGCCGCATATGGCAAGAGCAGCACCTCGGCACTGGTTGGGAAACATCTCGCCCAACATCACCCAGACCACCGGCCCCCAGCTTGCCGCAAAAAATGCAATATAGGCGTTGGCAGCCAGCAGGGCTCCTGTTCCGGCAATTGGGCCAAGAACAAGGCCCATGCCAGGATCCTTGTCCGCAGTAGCAAAAATTATGGCCATGATGGCCAGCATGACAGCCTGACCTAAAGCTCCGGCCAGAAGCAAGGGCCGCCGTCCTATACGGTCCACCAGGGCGATAGCAACAAAGGTATACTCCGCAGGATCATTTTTGAGACATTGACCCAAATTGGAACGGCCTTTTAAGAAAACGGCAAAAAGTCCAGATAGTTAAAATGGCTGTCCGCCACCATGTAACTGGCGGCCTAGTCCGAACCTGAACCAGATCCGGCCGGGACTCATAAGTACCCCGGAATGACCTGAATACTTCCGGCCAGCGCCCCGACTGCGGCGAACTTCAAAAATGTTCTGCGGCCCATACCTTCCTCCTTCATTATTGCACTCACTGAAATAAGCCCAGCCCCAGGCGCTGGCTGACATACTCGATGGCCCGCATGGCCCGGACACTGTTGCCAGCCTGGTTCAGGCGGGGTGAAAATGCGGCCACGGCCATTTCACCTGGAACCACGGCCACGATCCCGCCGCCGACCCCGGTCTTGGCCGGCAGGCCCACTTCATAGGCCCATCGCCCGGATTCATCATAGAATCCGGCGGTCAGCATGAGGGCCAGAACCTTGGGAACATACCGTGCTTCCAGGACCTGCTTCTTGCTGATGGGGTTGACCCCGCCATTGGCCAGGGTCGCGCCCATCATAGCCAGGACGCGTGCCGAAACCCCTATGGCGCATTGCCGGGTGTAGACATCCAGGGCCTCTTCCGGATCGGCGTAAATCCGGCCGTATTTTTTCAGGAGATTGGCAATGGCCCGGTTGCTCTGGTTCGTGGCAGCTTCGGAACGGTAGACCTCCTTGATCACTTTCAGTTTCTGGCCAGCCATGGCCTCATAGAATTGCTTGATTTTCAAAAAACGCTCCGTCTTGTCTTCGGCAGGCACGAGGCTGACCGCTGCCATGGCTCCGGCATTGACAAGGGGGTTCACGGAACGGGAGGCGTGCAGCTCTACGGCCAGGACGGAGTTGAAGGGCAGGCCAGTCGGCTCGACCCCGATCCTTTCCACGAGGATTTCCGGGGCATCGTATTCCTGAAGAACCAATGCCGCAGTAAAAGGCTTGGAAACGGACTGGATGGAAAATACATAGTCCGCATCCCCGGCCACGAAAACCCGGCCGTCCACCGTGACCAAAGCCAGACCGAACAGCTCTGAAGGTATCTTGGCAAGCTCGGGGATATAGTCGGCATTGACCCCCTCGGTATCTTCCGCAAACAGGGCGTGGGCTTCCTGAAGAACCTGCACGAAGATGTCAGAATTAACTAAGGGGCGAGCCCAGGCCGGGTACGCTGAAAAGAGCAAGAATGCAAGAACAACGGCCATTCTGCGGAGGACGGGCGATGTGATGAAGCACGAGGTGTCTTTCATGAGCTATTCTCCTGATTTTTATCAATAAATTCAAGATCATAGACAAAACCCAAAGCCAATTGATGCCGTCACTGAAGATAGGGGAGAACAACCCCGACCACGGCTGACCAGGCCTGGTCCAGGGCGAAGCGGTGCAATATGTTGAAGGCCAGCCGCAGCTGTGTGTTGATGAGGTTTGGATTGCCGTCCGGCATTATACATGGTTGTCCCGGCGATCCACCAGGGCAGGGAGAGGCCGGAAACGAAGTCTTTGTCCAGCCCGCCCCCAGTCTGCCGCAAAAAATGTAATTAGCAGACCAGAATAGCGGTATAGGCTCCAGGATTTTGACTTCGTGCAAACCCAATCATCTTTAAATCTTCTTTTCTTTTTTGAAAAAACCATTAAGAGGTTCATGAGCAACAAGTATTTTCCTCAACAGTTTCACAAGATCTGGGCTAATTTCTTCGGAAAGAGCACCAAGGGTATCATGAAAGGTTTTAGATGAAAGAACTGAGAGTATCTGTGCCCCCAAAGATTCAACTGCAAGGCCATTAACGCTTTTGGGTTTCTTCGATCTGTGACTTATAACATTATCCATCATTCTAGCCATACACTTGAATTTATCTTTAAAATTATCCTTAGACCATGCTCCCTTAAGATGATATTCTGTAAGGTACTCATCTATCTTTGCAACCTGCTCCCTTCTTCTTGCCCATTTTCCTGCATTGCTTGCCTTATAAAACTGATCATAAGTATAAAGATCCGTCTGTTTAACTGCTGCTTCTTTCCTTAAATTGACTATAAACCTGTAGCTCTCAATATTCAGACAATCTATCTTTTTAACCAATTCCATACAGGCTTTATCTACATCATTGGGTGTGATATACATTTTAGGTGATTTAATATCTATATAAGCATCAGCACAGCCTTCAAGCAGACATTGCATGACAACCCCTGAACAATTCAGCTTTGTACTGACAAAACGATAACCATGCTTTTCTTCTGTACAGAATTTATACCACCAGAACGCCATCTTATTAAGGGCAAGACCCCAAAGGCTGTACTCGCCAATAGCAAGCTTAGGCCTGAAAGCAATATTATCAAACTTATCCTCTACTTCATCAGACTTCTGAGAACTTATTCGCTTAGTACCGAAACCAGGTAAATTATATTTTTTATTTGCTGTAACTACAAAATAAGGGATCCCGTGTTTGTTCTCGGATTTTTTTTGAAACCGCTTTGGATCAATTTGCTTAGTTCCTGCCCTCAATGCTTCACTGGTATCTGGACCCATTTCTGCATATTTATCTGAAAAATAATCAGAGTGTGGCTTAGCAGGCCTGATATTAAACAAACCAACTTTGTCATCATCTCCGCCTTCTGGCCACCAGCTTATATAAGCACTTATCAGAGGCTCTTTAATATCATTTTTATCCAAAGCCCTGATGGCGATGGCAGCATGTCCGGGATGATTAATGCCTTTATAAGGCCAGATATATAAAGCTGCTTCATTTTCAAACTGTTTCATAATTAAATCTCCTTAATACGGATTCAGGTGGAAAACAGGTCAGGCTTTAATCTTTTCACCCTTCAGGGCCTTTAGAAGATTTTCAGACTCCTTTGTAATGTGCTGACTTTTAGCCACATGGTCAGAATCTGGCCCCCTTGCATACATAAACTCAATCATACGGTTAATGCATTTTTCCGCACTTTTTTCACTCCACTTCATCTCGTTTTTTACCTGGCCGACCGGTGATTCTGCTATAGCCAAAAGAGACCTGCATACACAGGTAAAAAGAGAGGTCGGGTGGGTGTTGATTCCACTGAACCATCCACCGGAAAAATCTCCGACCTTGTTTTCCTTGAAGCATTTGTACATGATTTGATTTATTTGCGTTTCTGACTCCGCTTGCTCAATAGAGGCATACAAGGCATTTGCCCGTTTTATTCCGTCAGCACCATGAAAGCCTTTATCGTCATATACATTTTCACCCTCCTTCATTTGAATGGCCAGATATTCCTTGATACCATAAAGGATAAGTTCCCTCAAATAGTATTCATATGGATAATTACCATCTGCAAGTAAAGGCAATTTTAAAGCCACAATGTGTTTGATTTCGGTTATTAACCTATGGTATTTTTCCCTAAACCGGGGATAAGCTGCCTTATCCTTAAATGCCTTAATAAGAGATGAAGTTGCCTCATTGAGCAGGGATAAAATAACATATTTCCCTCCACCAAGGTCTCCTTGAAATTCTTTTTGCCCTTTATCATTAATTGCAGCCTTAACTCCTATCATTTCATTATAATCTTTACTTGCCTGTGAGGGATAATCACAGGGTTTCTGAACTAAAAAAGAGAGATTGACAGGGATCTCTTTTCTCGTTCCAAAAGAAGTCACCACACTTGAGAAATAATAGACATCCCGGACCCAGCATACCGGCGTATTCACCTTCCTCATTGTGCCTGTAAAATCTTTATATGTATGTTCTCTGGGATTAAGGGTAGAAGCTATTTCCACAACCAAAACAGATGAATTTTTTGGGCCCGTATTACCTATCAACAAATAGGATTTGATACTGTAATCCATTTTAAGCACAGGATGGTATTTCATTTTTTCGTTCGGCTTGCTAGCTAGACTGGATACTATCCACTCGTTTAAGATAGTGTCATGTTTAAAAATCTGCCCATGTTTTGAGATAGCCCCTATCACCTCCACTCTTCCTACCCTGGTTATACCCCCAGCATTTTTAGCACCCTGTTTTCCATACACTTTCTGAATCAGAACAGAACCAATTTCTTTACTTCTTTTTATGGAATCTTTATCTACATTTTCCGGGAAATTAGCGAGTTTAAATTTCCTTTCTTCATTATATTTTATTTTGATTTTCGAAATAGTTGAATCTGTCTCTGCCATATACTTAAAAACTGAATAATCCTCGGCATTATTTTTCGGCTCTATCAATCTTCCATTCTTTTGTCCCCATGGACAAATACCGCGATAAATCCTGCTGCAAGGAGCTTTTTCCCAAAAATTTTCCAGCAAGTCATGCATTTCTGCGGTGACAAAGCATTCATTGACATATCCTATTTGAGTATATTTTCTTTCTTTATCATCTCCAATTCTTTCAGCTCCTTTTGCCCATGATCCATCTTTTCTGAATCCTGTAGAAGCCCGCCAGTTGGCCTCACTGCCAGAATAATACCAGATCCGGCACTGCAGTTTTCCTGAGTTAAGATGATAACCATATATTATCCGATATGCGACTTGACCTTCATTCTCACTTTTCTTGCTAATCTCTTCCTGAATCCGTTCCACCAGATAAAATTTTTGCCGCCATATACTGATTTCTTCCCAATCTTTTTCTTTTTTTGCGTCTTTACCATGATTTTTAAACCAATTAACAACAAAACTAAGATAATCGGACATGATAAGCTCCTCCAATGCACAGAATGCCTGCGCAAGCTGTTTTATAGTATCTTTAAAATAAGAACATTTTTAAAACCTTAGGCTCTGTTGACATTTGACCAGCTCCCTGTAATTTGTCCATCCTTTATATTTAGTGCCTGAACGGAAATGTATAAGATGAGCTTGAAACGAAATAAAAAAAGCCTTATTTCAATCAGCGAAGATTTGTTGAGCTTGAAAATTTTATACCAATAAAATCAATAGCTTTAAAAATATTACCACAAAAAAGGCTGATTTATAAAAAACTTCATTTTAAAAAAGCGATACAAGCTTTTGATTTAACAGTGCAAATGCTATTTTCGTTCAGGCACTATTTATTGATAACCAGGAGGATGGTGTTGGGAAATGCAAATTTATACTGTCAACGGCCACAGATGGAAAGAATATGTTTTAATTTCAATATTTTAAAAAACGACTATATTCATAGTAAAATCAGGTGTATATAAAAAAGATCATTTTACTTCGAAACTTGGAGGCATTATGATCCATATTGAATTCACAAACGAAGAAATAAAACAACTTCAGTACGAGAGGTTTAATCATCCACACCCCAGAGTGCAAATGAAGATGGAAGCCTTATTACTGAAAAGTCAAAATTTACCGCACAATGTGATTGCTAAAGTCATCGGAATATCCTCAACGACTCTTTGGAGATATTTAAATGATTACAAAGAAGACGGCATAGAAAAGTTGAAAGAAATCAATTTCTATCAACCGGAAAGCGACTTAATGGCGCACAAAGTCACAATTGAGGACCATTTTAAAAGCAATCCACCAAGAAGTATTCCTGAGGCAATAAAGGTCATAGAAGATATTACCGGTATTAGAAGGAGCCCGACCCAGGTAAGACTATTTCTAAAGAAACTTGGAATGAAAAGACTAAAAACCGGAATGATACCTGCTAAAGCTGATCCAGAGGTTCAAGGCGTATTCCTAAAAAAAAATTACATCCTCTAATAGAAGAAGCAAAAGCAGGAAATCGCACGCTATATTTCATGGATGCAGCCCATTTCATCCTGAGTCCATACTTAGGATATATTTGGTGCTTCGTAAGACAATTCATCAGAGCTCCTGCCGGAAGAAAACGTTACAATGTGTTGGGAGCGTTGGATGCGATCAGTCATGAAGTAATTACAATCACGAATGATACTTACATCAATGCTAATAGTGTTTGTGATCTTTTACTGAAAATTTCACAAAAAAAATTGAAAACACCAATTACTATTGTATTGGATAATGCACCGTATCAAAAATGCCTTATTGTCAAAGAACTTGCAGCCAAGCTCGATATCGAATTGCTTTATCTTCCGTCATATTCTCCAAATCTGAATATTATTGAAAGATTATGGAAGTTCGTAAAGAAAACGTGTCTTTATTCAAGGTACTATGAAAACTTTGATGACTTTAAAAACGCAATTTCGACATGCATTTCAAAGACCAATAGCAAACATAAAAAAGAATTGGATACTTTACTTAATTTGAAATTTCAAACGTTCAAAAAAGATCAAATAATGCTTGATTAATTATTTTCATTTGTAAGCTTTGAAAGTATAACAAATGAAAATTGGCATAACATTTTGTCTTTTATTAAAAATAAAAAAACAATCTACATAGAAAAAAAAGAAACCTGTCGGAAATTTATAGATGCAGTACTATGGGTTCTACGTAGCGGCATATCGTTTTTTTCAACCCTCAAAAAGAATGTAGAAAGACTATTCATTCCCATATCCAACGAAAATCAACGCAGTATTATCCTGATAAGGTTCTTCCTTATCCGCCACTGCATCCAACAGAGCAAGCACGGCAGATTCAAAATCGCTTCCTTCCTCCTTTAAGATTGCTGCGATCTCTCCATGAGGCCCGTCACTTAAGGTCTGTATGCCATCACTGGCCAGCAGCAGCCGGTCCCCGGACTCAAGTATGCCAGTGCCGAAATCCACCTCTTCGATATTGCCCCCCATCAGGGCGCTGGTGATGTCATTGCGTGCCGGATCGGTTTTAAGCTCTTCCGGATGCATGCGCCCATCCGCAACCATTTTTTTCAGTTCTTCAATATAGGCATGGTTGGCATTGATCCTTTTAAGACCACCTGAAGAAAGCTGGTATAAAGGACTGTCACCCACACTGACAAAATGAAAAACCCGGCTCAGCCCATTCATTAAAACACCAATAAGGGTCGTTCCCATCCCCATGAGATCATAGTCTTGCTCCCTCTTTTCACGCAGTGCCGCATTTGCTGCAACCATAGCCTGTTCCAGAAGCTTTGCAGGGTCATCCATATCCGGATTGTTTTCAAAAAACGCCATAAACTCCTTACAAACCGTGCGACTGGCAATAAGCCCTCCCCTTTCTCCACCCATACCATCGGCCAGCACATAAAGATAAAAACCGTTGCCCAGTTCCAGACTGCCCGTGCTATCCTGCTGTTCAGGTCTTTTTCCAATACTTTTCGCCTCAAATGATTGAATCATATTATTGATTCTCCTTTCATTCATATGCCTTAAAAACATGCAATTAACACGGTTCAGGATTTGAATGTACTTTTTCTTTATGCTTTCAATAATCAAAACTGGAATAAAATCATGCCGACTTCTCCGCCCCCCTCTCTTTTTCAGGAACTGCTAAGAGATCTGTCTTCATCAATGAAATCCAGTAATCCGCAGACAGCCTTTCATGTGCATCGTATGATAATTGATGGGCTGACACGTCAGACCCAGTGAAAACCTGCATGACGATTCTGTTAAGCCCTATTGAAGCCCCAGCTCCACCCGACCGGCCCTTGCGGCATCATCGCCTGTTTTCAGGGGACGGGAAGCTTCCCTGAAAAATACACGCTGCGCTTCAATTTTTTCATCCTTAAGTACATAGGCCCTGACGGCTGCAGCCCTTTCCATGGCGAGGCTGTAAAGGTCAGCGTTCCGGATATTCACATCTTTCATGAGTTCCTCTTCCATTTCTTCAAGGGACAGCTCAATACCAGCTTCTTCACCGGATGAGGTACTTTCCTGCGAACGGACAGCCATGGCATCCTGATAAAGTATCTTCAGATAATCATGTCTTGTTTCAGCATTCATATCACCTTCATCAGAAATCACACCATCTGCGGATGCACGCATCCGGATTCTTCTCTCCAGATTCTGTTTCGCCAGGGCACGGGTATCATTTTTTTCATCTGCGTATCCTAAAATCTCCATCCTCAGGCCCGGTCTTTCATAAAGAAGAGTCCGGATGGACAGAAGTTTGCCATGGGCTGTCTCATCCAGATCCGCAGTTCCGGGTTCAAATTCAATGAACTGCATTTCCTCGCCACCGCCCACCAGAGATGCCACCAGAGAAAACGGTGAAGCTGCCGCCCGCACAATGAGATTCTGAAGGGTTCTCAGTACAAGCTTTCCCCAGGCAAATTCCGGATCATCTGTTCTTCCTGAGACGGGCAGGTCAATTTCTATTTTGCCATGCCTGTCCTTGAGAAGGGAGATGGCAAGTCCCACAGGCAGGTTCATGGCATCGGGACCTGGCACCCTTCTGCCAAGGGTAAACTGATCTAAAAGGAGATGATTATCTGCTGTAATATTTTGATTTTCTATATGATATTTTACATCAAGATTTAACTTACCCTTTTCAATGGCCCTTCCTATAAATTTTCCCGTGTACGGAGAAAAGGGCACCATCTCCAGATTGCCAAGACTGAAATCCAGATTCACAAAAAGATTTTCACTCAAAGGATTCATGGAGCCGGTAATTTTTAAAGGAGCATACCCGTCAATCACCCCCTTCGCATGAACATCCGCAGCCCTGAAATCCTCGGAGGTCAAGCCCGTAATGCGGAGATTCCCAAGGTTCAGACGGGTATCGTAATGGGGCAGTACACTGCGGTCTGTAAAGCGGAAATCTGAATCATCCATTACAAAAGCACCGATGCGGATAAAAACAGGATCGCCTGATTCATCGGAATTTTCTTTTTTTACGGCAGCTTCTTCCTCATGATCCTGTTCCTCCCTGATGAAAATATTATCAAGATTCATGCCACCGTCTTCCAGCACTGCAAGACTGGCATACATACCTTTGAAGGCAATTTCATCCACATCCACACGCAATGGATGCATATCCACCCGTATACCTTTAACAGTGAAAGCATCCCAGCCCAGAAAAGAATTACCTTCCAGAGCATCCTCAGAGCTAAAGGCAAGTATTGCCGTATCAGACTCAAGGGAAAGGGAAAAATCACTGTTTTCCTCCAAGGCAAAGGCAATACGGGCTCCGGCAGAAGCCAGACCCTCACGGATCACCAGCTGGATATTCTCAGGCAGATAAGGCTGCAGCCATATAAGGGCAAAGTCCGACAGAACAAGATCGCTTGTAAGGGAAAGGGGAGTCAGCTGCACCTCTCCTTTTATGACAAGCTGGGCCGACCCATTCAGACCTGCACTGAAATCAAAAACAGAAGCATGATCAGGAACCGTGGTAAAAGGAGATACCGTAAGGCGCAGGGGATAAATATCCGTTAGCACAGAAGACTGGGTGGGCTTTCTGCCTCCGGCCTGCACTGAAAAATCCCTGAATTGCAGCCTGCCATCATCCAGAATAAAAGTGTCCACCTCCACCCAAAAGCCACTTTCATCACTGATTTCCTTATTTTTTTCATCTTCTGCAACCATCTTTTCCGGAATGGATGTATCAGCTGCATCAACCGGAGCCGGTATCAGATCATTCAGGCTGATGCTGCCATCTTCTCTGCGCTGAACAAAAAGACCGGGGGACTGAATCAAAAGCGTATCAATGTGCAGACGGTTTTCGAGAACTGGAGATGGGTTAAGACTCAACTCCAGCCGGGGCAGCATAAAAATATCTTCACCTGCCTTATCCATAACATGTATATCCGAAAGAATCAGATCCCCCTGCACCTCCACTACCGGGTTTTCCTCCATACGAAAGGACACTTGACCCGTAAGATCCAGAGTGCCTTTTTCAAGCATAAATCTCACCTGATCCTCTGGAAGATATGACGCATACATGGGAAGGGACAGACCGGACACTCCAAGTTCCACAAGGGTTTCCATGGTGTCTTTAAAGGGCTTTGTCCACACATTAACGGAGATCTGGGCCCCATCCAGAGCAAAGCTTAGGGCAGGCTCTGAAAAACTGTCCCTGTGGTGCTCTGTATTGGAAATCAGGGGCAGATGCCAGTTGATGGGATCAAGGCGATGCGTTTTGTCAGCAGGAAGATCTCTGTATTCAATACTTCCATCCACAATCCGAATATCCTGCACGGTAAAGTTAAAGGGGCTGAATGGTTCTTCAGAATCTGTTTTTTCAGCTTCTGCATCTGCAGGGGAAGCACTTTGAATGCCCTCAATAATATCTGAGAAATTAAATGTCATATCCGAAAAACGAGCCAGATGAATTTCCGGTTTTTCCAGTTCCACAGCCTTTAAAATCAGGCTCCGTTGAATCAAAGAAAGGATTTCCGCATTGACATAAAAACGTTCAAAGGAAACAAAGGAATCTTTCCCGTCTTTTTCCCTTATCTCAAATTCCCGCACCGTTACAGAAAGGGTAAAAGGATTCACACGGATCTGCTCAATGCTCACGGTCCGGCCCAGAAGCTGGGATAACCGGTCCGGCACCATGTGGGTCAGTGCCATGGAAAGCCCAAAAAAAACCGCCGGAAACCACAAAACGATGCAGGATGCCGTAACAATTAAAGTATTCCTGATTACCCGTTTCATTCACCTGTCCTCCATCAGCAATATATACATTTGGAATCAGTACATTTCATCTGCAAAAAAGCCCAGACCATGCCGCAGGCTGTCCAAACTGGATCAATCTGAGTAAATGGATCTTGAGTACAGGACGAAGCTCTATCCGAAACAATTGCAAGGTCACTTACAAATAGCCACGGTGCCTTGCAATGGTACGAAACTACTGAAATTACAATGCCTGAATTACATAATAAAATGTGCTGAACGCTTACCAATATCACACCTTAACATACATCAAGGAAACCTGACATTTTTTATGGTCTATGGATGATGGCATTTGATCTTAAATTTATTTCTTGTATGAACCCTTTTAAAGCTGATAGAGATTTCAAAGTTCATTGCCTGTCTCGGTTTTAAAATATTATTTAGTTTTTTGGGTAGTTGTTCAGCAGACACTTCAGTTTCCCCCCTTCTGTACTCTGAGGCTGAAAATTTATGACACCTTTGGCTGCCCTGATAAATCTGGAAACTTTAAAAAAAAACATCACTCTGGTGCGAAGCCATGTGCCCGATAACATCAAAATAATGGGTGTTGTCAAATGCAACGCCTATGGTCATGGTCTGTCTCAGATATCCGGAACCATGGCCGAAGCAGGCCTTGACTATCTGGTTGTTTCAGGACTGGATGAGGGAATAAGCCTCAGAAAATCCGGCATAAACTGCCCGGTACTGGCACTGAACGATCCCCTTTACCCGAACCTCAGCCACGCCCTTGAATACGATCTCAGCCTCACGGTGGCGGACTCTGATTTTGCCCTGAAACTTGCATCATATAAACCAGACACTGCCCAGAAATTTCGGGTCCACATCAAGGTTGATACCGGCCTTGGACGATTTGGCCTTAACCCTGATAAGGTTGAGGAGGTCATGGCCATACTAAACCGTCTTCCCCATATCAAAGTGGACGGCATCTACAGCCATCTGGCCTGCTCCTTTCAAGACGATGCCAGAAGCAAAGCATTTACAGAAAAACAGTTCCGGATTTTTGACGACCTGCTTGACAGGCTGGAAGAATCAAACCTGATGCCGGACATGGTTCATCTGGGCAGCTCCACAGGACTGCTTGGTTTTCCTGACAGGGTCTCAAGCGGCAGGCTGAATGCACTTCGCATAGGCACCCTCTTTTACGGATATGCCGAAAGAATGCACCAATGGGAAATAGAGCCGACTCCCATAGCCCGTATATCAAGCAGAATAATTCAGATCAGGGATGTGCCTCAACACGCCTGCATCGGCTACCACGCCTCCCATCAGATGCAAAATGACGGACGGATAGCAGTCATTCACTGCGGTTTTGATCAGGGTCTTCACAGCCTGCTGCCCGGAAAACTGCTCCCTGCGGTACATGGAAGAAAGTGCCCCCTCATTGGCAGGCCTGCTCTGGCCCAAAGCATGCTGGATGTCAGCGATGTATCTGAAGCAGTGTCAGGCAGCGAAGTCATCCTGGCAGGTCCTGACATCAATTTGTTTCAGGCAGCCCGGAGTGCGGACAAAGGAATCTGGGAGGTGCTTTTACCACTTCTTAAGAATGCTGAAAAAACATATCATAACGGAACGGCCCTGTGAGAAAAAATCTGAGTATCATCATCCTTTCCATAATTATTCTTTTTTTCTCCCTGTCTTTCATGGTAGTTTTGGTCTCCAACTCCTTTGAAAAGATCTTTGTTTCCTCGGAACTTGCCGGATACGCAGTGCCACAAAAGGATTTTAAGAGAAAAATTGAAGCCGCCCTGCGTTTTGGAAAATCTTTAGACAACCTTATCGGGATTGAAAAGGAAATGGCTGACTATGCGGCCATGTACCATACCTTATCCAACATAGAAATCTATGATGTACACCATAATCAGATCTACAGCATCAGTCCCCTGCCCGAAAGCCACCCTGCCTCAACAAAAATACAGGGTAAAAGAATTGATTCCCCTGATCCATCCATGCAAATCCTGGAAACCAGCGATGCTTATCTGATAATTTTACCCCTCAACGGACCTGCAGAAACATGGACGGGAACAGCAGCAACTACCGGTTCCATGGCTGGCAGTCTGGTATTTTCATTCCACAAGCATGAGATAAAAGCTGAAGTCCGAAATTTCTGGGGAAAAAGGCTGATACTGGGCGCAATAATTGCTATTCTGGCAGGGGGCATTCTTTTCATCCTGCTTTCAAGGATTCCTGAACTTAACGGCAAGGACCTGCACAAAATCATATTTTTCAGAGTCCTGACAGTGATTGTTCTCACCCAGGCTGTTTTCGCAGGCATAAGCGTATATCAATTCCACAGAGACCACGTTCAGTTGAATAAAGAAAAGATTCAGGCCCAGCTCCACCTCCTCAAATCTACCATGGAGCGTATCCTTGCATCCGGGATTTCTCTGGACCGGATCAGTCGCATGGATGCCTACCTCATGGAAGTGATTGAAACCAACCCTGAAATTGACTCCCTCAAAATTCTGGACAAAGCCGGAAATATTCAGGCCTATGCTTCAAAACATGTCCTGCAGGATATTTCCCCACAAAAGGACGGCAAATTGCAGGAGGATCTGTGGGTTACAGTACCCCTTATAAGAACCAGCGACAACTCGGTTCTGGGAGAAATCCGGGCGGTTCTGGACAAATCTTCCATGGGAAAACTTATCAGAAAACTGCTTCTGGATTCCCTGACCATCGCCCTTATTGCATCCCTGCTCATCGTAGAACAAATATACTTTATGATCTCCCACATCCGCAGAAAAAAAAGGAATCCCATCAAACCCCATACAGACCAGGATATATTGGATAATCTGATGCTGGCAAGATTCGCTGCTTTTCTTTTTTTACTGGCATTTGCCATGCCCGTGTCCTTCGTGCCTTTGCAGATGCTTGAACTGTACACACCAATTCCGGGATTACCAAAAAATATAATCCTTGGCCTGCCCATTTCCCTTGAAATGCTCTGCGCTTTGGGGGCATCACTTCTTGCGGGAGCCATGGCGGACAGACGGGACTGGCGTACGCCTTTTGTCTGCGGAATACTGATGACATCCACTGGATTGTTTTTCAGTGCCATGGCCGACAATGGCCTTACTTTTATACTGGCAAGGGGTGTATGCGGACTGGGTTACGGGCTTTCCTGGATGGCTCTGCAGAGTTTTCTCTTTACCAATTGCAGCCCCACCACAAGGGCCAGAGGCAGCTCCCATTTTGTAGCAGGAATTTTTTCCGGACATATCTGCGGCACTGCTCTGGGTGCCATACTGGCTGAACGAACGGGCTATCCTCCGGTCTTTCTGGTGGGAATGCTCGTTGCTCTGGCATCCCTCGTATTCTTCCTGGTTTTCATGCGTAACTTTAAAGGACAGACAACTCCGCTTCCTTCGGAAGAAGTTGCAGTGAATGGCACTTCCCTGCTTAGTTTTATATCCGACCGGAATGTATTTGCCCTGATTTTTTTCTGCATTATCCCCTTTTCCATCTGTCAGGTGGGCCTTCTGTTTTTTGCCACACCGCTTTACCTGAACGGGCTGGGCATGAGTCAGTCTGATATAGGCAGGGTTCTTATGATCTATGGTCTCTCAGTTGTTTATCTGGCCCCACAAATAAGTAAAATCGTGGACAGCAGAGAAAACAAAAAACCTTTCATTGTTGCCGGAGGACTCCTTGGAGGATTAGGGCTCAGCCTGCTCTATATTCATCAGGGTTTTCTGGTGATCGTAATAGCCATCTTTCTTCTTGGTCTGGCCAGCAGCATCGGCAGTTCTGCCCAGACAGCCTTTGCCTTAAAACTCAAATCAACCGAAGAGTTCGGAATGGGTAAAGCCATGGCCATTCAGCGGGCAGCAGACAAACTGGGACAAATGCTTGGTCCCCTGGCACTGGGCGCACTCATGTCCGGAATATCCATTTCCCAGGGACTGGTAGTTCTTGGACTTGGCTATATGCTCCTTTCCATTCTTTTCTTTTTTATGGCAAATGAAGGCATACAGGCAAAAAAATGACCATGGATGAATCCACTGTTTTTCCCTGCATTGGTGTGGAGCTTGAGATGCCCACAGCCCATATCCGGACGACTGAGACCCATCCTGTGGGTACGTTTTTCCGCAATCTTCAGCAGATCAGAGAATTAAGGGGGCAAAAGGGAGAACTGCTTGCATATCATGGCAGGGACTATGGACTGAAATTTGAGCAGGGCCTGCACTCCATTGACAATGGTTTCAACAACCTTGAGAGTTCCCTTGGACCTGTCAGGCAGGAAAAAGACTGTTTAAATCAGCTTCACAGCCTGATCAATCTGGAGCTTAAGGATATTTTCGCAGCCCTGGAGCGGGAAAAAGCCATGGTGATAAACTTCAGCGAGCATCCTGATGTCAAAATAAACCAGACATTTTACAGCTCTGTGCGGGCACCACGTTCCATTTATGAATACCAGACGGGTTACCGCGGATGGAACCACATGGCCGGATTTGATGCCAAAGCGCAAAACAGCCCAAGCACTGAAACAGAGCTCGGGAATGCCGTAACAGGACTCAATTGTCTTCTGGGTCTTGCGCCAGCCTTTGTAGCCCTCTATGCCAACAGTCCCTTTGAGGCAGGCAAAATTGCAGGCTTCAAGGAAAACAGACTCACCATCTGGCCAAAGCAAATGGATTGTTCAAAAATGGCAGGTGACAAAAAACTGCACCAGACTCCTGCCAAACCCTTTAACAATCTGGCCGACTACCTGAAATGGATGTTCGGCCCCGGAACCAGCATGTGGTTTGTCTCAGAAACCGACAGCCTCAAAAACCCTGCGGACATGTATCTGATCCCCTCTGATCCACCACTGCTTGATTTTCTAAAGTCCGGACCATGTCAGGGAAAATCTTTTTTCCACAAGGACAAAAAAATAATCAGTCCGGATATCCGGCATCTGGTTGATCATCAGTTCACCCAATACACAGACTGCAGGATACGCTACGGCCTTAAGGACAATGGCCCTGAGCTCAGTGAATTCATGGATGTCATGGATAATCATCCTGATAAGCTTGAAGAATTTTTAGCTCCTTTCATCAGCTTCTGCTACCTTGAAGGCAGGGCTGCCGGTGCCAATTATCCGGACAGAGATCTGACAAAACTGGATAAATCCAATATTTCAAGCTCCCTTGTCATCTCACCAAGTGCAATGCAGTACGGACTCCTGAGAAATCTTAAGCAGACTTCCATGCTCATGGAAAAATACCGCTGGACGGATCTTCTGGGTTTACGGAATGAGGCTGTGAAAAACGCACTGGACGGCGAATATAATGGAATAAAAGTCAAAGATCTTTGCATGGATGTTGTGGAAACAGCTGCACAGGGGCTTGAACTTGAGCATCAATGGATGCTGGATTATCCCCTTTGGGTATTGCAAACCGGAAAAACCGGCGCAGACCGTGCCCTGGATCGCCTGAGCCGTATGAACGGATCTCTAAGGGATAGAATAGGGAAACTGATACTTGAAAGAAGAGCTGTCCCGATCTGAACCCTTGCCAAACAAAAACCTAACTTCTGAGCAGCTTAAATTTAGTTCTTTAAATTCAAATATTTAAAAATTTGACCATTGTCTGTCTGTGCTCAGAATGATTCTGAATCTGGCAACAAGCTACTCTATGACAAGACGCCCTAACAGGGCGTGAGCTGCTGTTCAGAACATTTTCTAAAGACCATAACCGTCAAGCAAATGCACAGGCACCCAAGCTATTTGCCCGTGACGCAATCTTATTCGGGATCTTCTTGTCTTGTGCTGAATCGGCAAAACTTGTCGGCACAGGCAGGATAAATTTATGTATTACCATGGCAGCTTAAGTTTGCTGCCTTGGTGCCGACTTCAGACAGTTGCCGATTTTATTAGCACTCCGGCACTCAAGCTTGAAAAATCTGATTGTTTTCATAGTAAGCTTTAGGTTTATAGCTTGAGTGCCGGACGAAGCTCTATCCGAAACGATTGCAACGTCACTTACAAACAGCCAGGGTGCCTTGCACGGTACGAAGCTGTTGAAATTACAATGTTGGAATTTCTAAATAAAATGTACTTAACAATTACACAAAAACCATATTCCATGGCAAAACAAGGTACACAGAGCAACTTGTAATTACTCAGAAAATACAAACATCACTGCTTACCTGCCTCAGCTTTATGATCATAGATTTCATCAGCTGCAACCAGAACATCAAAGGGCGGGTCGAATCCTATTGTTTCAGCGGTTTTCAAATTGATGGCAATTTTTGATGGCGCCGCCCACCTCTGCTCAAGGCTTCCAGGTTTAGCTCCATTGAATATTTTCGCAATGGTCTCGGCATGAAACCTGCCTACATAGGCAAAACCGGCATGGGCGATACTTAGAAGGGCACCATGTTTTACAAACTCAGATCCCGGCATGGCAAAGGTAGCTACTTCATTTTTAAATAATGGATTTAAAAGGTTAGACAGATTACCCAGATTTTCCCCCCGATGGACAGTGATATACATGGCCTCCACCTGAGGTGCCAGCTCTGTATAACATGCAAGGGCCTCCCGATTGGCCTGCTCCAGACTAATGTCACTGTTTCGGGCATGGCAGATTTTCAATTCAAATCCTCGCTCCCTTGCCACTTGTTCGGCATCAGCCACAGCAGCAAAGGTCCGGCCTTCAAGACTGTTCTCAAAAACTATACCCATGGTCCTGAAACGGGTAATATCATGGAAGAGACGTAACTGACGTACATATCTGTCAGGTTCAATCTTTGCGTGCAGGTGTTTGAATCCGGAGTCATCAGCGCTTTTAATAATTCCAGAACCCAGAGGATCACTGGTGGAAGCCACCACAGTGGGAATAGAATGCTCATCATTGGCCAGATCCTGCCCCGCCCAGGTTCCCATGGCCAGAATCAGATCCAGATCCTTCTTTTTATTAAGCCGGTCAAGCAGCTCCTGTTTTGTCCGGACACGCTGATCAGCCTTAAATTCCGATGTATAAAATGCATCCCTGACAAATTCCATATAATCTGACCGGGCATTTTCAGCCAGCCACTGCCAGGCCTCTCTGTGATCCGGATTGTATGTTTCCGGCAGGTCCATGGGTTTAATCCAGCCCAGCTCCATCAGTCCCTGCACGGTCCTGAAAAAAATAATCTGATAATCTGGAAACATACCGCCTTCCAAATAACCTACACGCCATTTTTCACCGTTTTTTGTCACAGGAGTTAGGGGATACTTCCCGGCCCATGATTCAGGGATAAAAAACACAAGCATTACAAGAATCAGAATCGTTGACTTGATAAAGTGCATAACCACCTCAATAAAGGTTAGATACATTTTATTGATGGACAAACAAAAAATCCCTGAATAACTACTGCATACCTGCCATTTGTCATACTTCACCCGGGAAGGGTGAACAGCCAGTCCAAATGCCCTCCCAGATCAGTTCCGGATCACCGTAGATATACCATTCATTTTTTCCGGGAATAATCGTATATCCTAAAGCTCCCATATGCCTTCTGGCCATTTCAGGTACAACGCGGATGGCATCACCCTTTCCCAATACGGCTGCACATGCCAGAGCCCCAGTTCCGCAGGCCATGGTTTCCCTGAGATTTCCACTTTTAAATGATCGGAAAAAGATTATTTCTCCACCGCCGGATGATCTTGCCACCATGAGATTGATCCCCTTAGGAAACAACCCCGGATACTGGGCTGAAATCTGTCCTCCCATACGACAGAGCAGAAGATTTCCCCAGTCCCTGCGCAGTTCCACAGCACCATCCATTTCAGGAAAAAGACAGCCTGCCCTCTCTTTGGGAACAATACCAGAATCCCTTACCACAAGGTGAGGTTCTCCTGCAAAAACAGGGCTTGCAACAAAGGAAAGCTCATCTTCGCTGTTCTCCATAAACAAGGGGGCTTTTCTCCGGGACTGCAAATTAAATACAAGACGTCCTTCAGGAGTAACAATATCTTCATGGCGTTCCAGACGAAAAAGAAAATCCGGTATGGAACCAGGTGCTGGTACACGGATCCAGCGTTTACCACCGGTTTCTCCGGATACCACGGCAACGGGCCTTCCAGTGGGAATCTGGGTCTGAAAAACCGTCTGTTTCACCCCATAGCGGTCCGCAAGGTAACGGCCAGCACACAGAAGGCCATTGCCACAGCTTAAGGATTCGGAACCGTCCGGTTTCAGAAGCCGGAAGGAAATGCCGGAAGAATCAGATGGATTCACTCCGCCCAGCCGGATCAGGCCGTCTGCCCCCACTCCAGTGTAAGGATCCGTCAGTTTTTTTGCCAGATCCGATACAAGGGCATCGGGCATGGGATCGCGTCCCAGCTCATCCACAAAAATAAAGTTATTGCCGCAGACATGCATTTTTATAAAAGGAAGGCGCATAGCAGTTTACCTTGGTCGTTTTTTAGAATAACTCTCCATAAAAAATCATAATATGCTGGAAGATACCGTTTTTTTAAAGCTAAAACCAGATGTAATTTCCAGCACCAAGAATAATACAAGACAGGAATAGCATTCTGCCCTCTTGCATACTCAGACCTTTACCCGTCAGGTTTCTTCAGGCATATTGTCACCATTAAGGTTAGCATAGACAAAATATGCTGAACAGTGACTAAAATCAAAGGAGACAGGATATGCCCCTTTCTTACCACAAAAAAATCCTGCAGAGCCTGTTTCTCCTGTCCCTTTTATGTCTCAAGGCCCATGGTTCTGGAACTTTCATCAACAGCGTGGAAATGGAATTTGTTCTTATTCCGCCGGGCTCTTTTTCCATGGGAAGCCCTGCCACGGAAAAGGGCAGAAACTGGGATGAAGCCCTCCACACGGTCCACATTACCCGTGCCTTTTATATTTCCACCACTGTGGTCACCCAGAAACAGTGGTTTGATGTGATGAGAACAACCCCTTCTTCCGCTCAGTCCTGCGGCGGGGACTGTCCTGTGGAAAACGTATCCTGGAATGATGCCCTTCAGTTCCTCCAGCAGCTCAATGCCATGGAAGGCAGCCGCAGCTACCGCCTGCCAACGGAAGCGGAATGGGAATATGCGGCCAGAGCCGGAACCCAGACAGCTTTTTTCAATGGACCTATCCACGAAACCACCTGTATTCCTCTGGATCCCGTATTAAATGAATCTGGCTGGTATTGCGGAAACTCCGGACAGTCCTACCCTGCCCATGGTTTCAGCATCAAGCCCGTAGCCCTTAAAAAACCCAATGCCTTTGGTCTCTATGATGTCCATGGCAATGTCATGGAATGGTGCCTTGATGCCTGCAACAACCGCTCAAGTTTCAGTCGCAGGGCCGGAGTCTTTACGGACACCTATGAGAATGACATTAAAGATCCCCTTTCAAGACGGGGCAGCCACAGGGTCGTCCGGGGCGGGGCCTTTTTCCAAAGTCCTGAACACAGCCGAAGTGCCAACCGTATGGCCTTTCACCCCGATGTCAAACGCAGTTACATCGGTTTCCGTGTAGTCAGAATGCAGTAAAAAAATTTGTTTTATTTAAAAAGTTTTCTATTCTCTTCCAGACTTTTATCCTGATTTCCTGCCTTTCCATATAAAGCTCATGGCGTGCACCCTTAAAAGATGCAAGTTGGGCATAGGGCAGGTAAGAAGTGGCCTTTTCATGGTCATGGGGATGTACCACCCTGTCTTCCAAACCGGAAAGAATCAGCAGAGGAGTTTGCAGATCTGCCGATTCCAGATCTTTCCACATTCTTTCCATGGAACTATCCGCAGCATCCATCCATCCCAGTGTGGGTGCCCCCATCTGCATCTGTCTGTGCTGACGGAGAAAATCCTGAAACCTGAAAAAATGCTCTGAATCCCCGGTCAGCCTGTTTCCCGCAAAAGGAGCACTGGGCCTGAAGGGACCGCCTCCCGGTATATAGGCCTCTGCAAGGCTTCTTTGTCCTGCAAGTCTGAAAATATATCTGGCGGCAGCATAGGGAAGCGGAAAGGTGCTGATGGAAAACATGGGAGATTCCAGTATGGCTGCATGAATACCGTCAGGCTGCTCCAGAAGATGACGCAGTATCAGGTGAGATCCCATGGAGTGGCCAAGTAGGACAAGCTTGCCGGGTTTCATGGGATAGACAAGGGAGGCGAGTACAATTTTGAGATCCTGCAGATAAAGCTGAAAATCTGTCACATGACCTTTCTGGCCATCTTTCAGCATGCGGCCGGAACCACCCTGCCCCCGCCAGTCCTTCCGTACCACGGCAACACCCTTTTTCTGAAACATGGCAGTGAGTCTGTCGTACTTGTCCAGACATTCCGCCCTTCCCGTCAGAATAAGAAGCACAGGACCACCCGCCTCCCATCCGGGGGGAACGGCCCTGTGGCAACGCAGCAGAAGTCCGTCATCGGCTTTAAGAAAAAAAGTATCCTTTAAAAATTGAATCGGATCTTTCTTCATACTTTTTTCTGCCTTAGGGTAAAAAGCATTGTAGCTTCTGTTGAGATAAGGCACAAAAGATATCTGTGCATTCGACATCAAGTTAAATATCAAGCCCTCTGTGGAAACAAAAAAACTTATGGAGCTTGAGGGCTGTAATTAACATTGTAAAAAATCCGGAGACCCCCATGAAAAATCATTCCCACACCTTTGTAGAAAACTATGAAGGCTTTGGTGCCTTTGGTCTGGACCGCAGATCCGATGAAGAGACCATTGCCTGGCTTTTGCAGAAATTTTCCGATGACACCTGCCTTGCATCCCTTCTGCCCCGCCTTGAGGATCGCGACCTTGAAACCCTGCATGACACCATTTACACCATACTGAAAAAACATTTTTCCGAGGACGAATACCACAATCTCTTTCTCAAAGACAACCATCATCACTGATTCAAACCTGTTTTAAACCTGAACAAAGGAAGGTGTTTCATGCAGCCAGACTTTCTGGAACGCTATGCGGAAGTTCTCCTCTGGGCACTGGATACAGCCCGGACACAACCCATGGCCAAAGATGATATCATTATGCTCCGCTACCATGCAGCGGCCCTTCCCCTGGCGGAAGTACTCTTTGAAAAAATACTGGAAAAGGGCGCCCATCCCATTATGCGCACAGCCCTTTCACCCAGAATGGAAAAAGACTTTTATAAAAAAAGTTCCGATGCCCAGCTGGGCTTCCATGCCCCCGGAGAAAAAGAGCTTTTGTCCAGTCTTAACGGAAATATCGTTCTCCATGCGCCGGAATCCCTCACCCACCTTGCGGATACAGATCCTTCCCGTATGGCTTTTTTTGCCCGCAGTCGTAAAGTATTCAAGGAGATTCTGGATGAAAGGGACGCCAGAAGACTGTTCGGATGGACCCTGTGCATCTATCCCACCAAAGAGCTGGCCCATCAGGCGGATATGGGCTTTGATGAATATACCCAGCAGATTCTGCAGGCCTGCTTCCTGGATATGGCAAACCCCGTAGCCCGGTGGGAAAGCATCCTTGAAAGGGCAAAAGCCATCAAAAAATGGCTGAACAGCCTGAATACGGACTTTTTCCACATTCAGTCCGACACCTGCGATCTGAAAATCCGTGCAGGAGAACAAAGAAAATGGCTTGGGCTTTCGGGGCATAATATCCCAAGCTTTGAGCTTTTCATATCTCCGGACTGGCGGGGAACAGAGGGTGTCTTTTATGCGGATCAGGTTTCATTCCGCAGCGGTCACAGGGTTCGGGGGGTTCGTCTGGAATTTTCCGGTGGAGAAGTGGTAAAGGCCACAGCCGAAGAAGGAGAGAACTTTCTTCTCAAACAGCTTGAAACCGATGCCGGTGCCCGCAGGGTCGGTGAGTTTTCCCTGACAGACAGAAGGTTCTCGCGGATCAATCGTTTTATGGCCAACACCCTTTTTGACGAAAACTACGGCGGCGAGTGGGGCAACAGCCACATTGCCATCGGGTCTGCCTATGCGGACAGCTTCACAGGCGATCTTACATCCTTTGGATCTGATCAAAAAAAGGCTCTGGGTTTCAATGATTCCGCCCTGCACTGGGATCTTGTCAATACCCGGCCCAAATGCGTGGATGCTGTACTGCACTCAGGAGAACGTATCCGGATTTATGAAAACGGTCTTTTTTTGAATCCATAAAAATAACAAAAACCCGGCAGAGCCACAGGCCCTTTCCGGGTTTTTAGTTTTAAACAAGTTGCATGGGAATGAGTACAACACACCCTGCTGAAATTTTTAGCTGTTAAAGTCCTTCAATAACAATGGCTGCCGGCTCACAAACCTCAAGGCAGCTTTCGCAGCCCAGGCACTCATCAGCATTTACGGGAACGGATTTACCATCCTGCATTTCAAATACATCCGTAGGACATACATCCACACATTCTTCACATCCAACACACTTATCTTCATCAACGATGGGGGTATAGGTACTCATCTTCCGTACTCCTTATAAAATAATAAAATAAAAATTAAGGATGCCCTTGCATCTTTATGGGGATGGTGGGTTTCCCTGCCGGAAAAGACACCACCTGTCAAACAGAGGGACACTTTGCCTTAAAACAACATGCCCGTAATTAGAACTGCTTTTTTAAAGCTTTGTCAAGCTGGAATATACCTTCAGTCCGCTATTAAAAAGACCTGTTCCCGATGACCTTCAAATCAGCAAAAAGAAGCTTTTCCTTACCCCATCATTGCAGGAATATCCAGACAAAAAATCCATAAAAACTCAGGAAAATGCAAGGCCTTTTTTTCACCGGGAAAAGCCTCCTGTACAGAAACCCGAAGCAGGGTTCCATTCACCCTGGCAGAAATAAGCGGACCATCTTCAGGTGGCCTGTCCATTCTATGGATTTTGCCAGAAAAAATACCTTCCAGAATTTCTTCTGCTCCTGGCAGATCCGTCACCCAGAAAAAAGGAGCCTTTTCACAGGCAAGGAAGAGGCGCAGCCAGAAACGTATCCGTTCTTCCATCCGACAGAGAACCGGCTTCTCCCCATCCCTGACTATATTTTCACCGGTGCTTTCCCCCATAAGACCCGCCAGCATATTCCTGCCTGCGGATGCAACCTTCCGAAAATCTTCTTCCAGCTCCTGATTCTCCCTGTCAAAGGCTTCGGCCTTCATTAAAAAAAAAGCAGCCATGGCAAGGGATTCATCTTTTTTTTCCACAACAGTACCAACAGACACTTCGCCACGTATCTGTCTGGCCAGAATATGGGGGTCAGGCACGGACTCTTCTTTTTTTGAAAAAAAATGTCCCAAGCCCTCTTTACCGAGAAACCCAGCCCTCTCCTCCAGACTTGCAGCCATGGCTGACAAAAGATCAAAATCCAGCCCTTTAGGTTTTATGGGAATCAGCCAGCCTTCCTGCATGGCTTCAAGGGTGGGCGGAAAAAGGGCAGACTCCAGGCCTTTAAGGATGTGGACTCTGGGAGCAAAGGAACGGATACAGCCTATGGAAAGGGCGTTCACATTCAAAAAAGGAAAATATAGAACTTCCATAAGACACAGCTCCTTGATTATTAAATCTTTTTTCCATCCTGCAGCATGACTCCCATGCGCAGCAGTTCTTCCCTCAGATAATCCGCAGCTTCCCAGTCACCCCGGCTGCGGGCGGCCTCCCTTTCGGCAAGCTTCAGTCCGATCTCAGGATTTCCGGATGTATCCACAAAATCAAAGACCTGAAGCACGCTGTCCAGCTCCCTGAAAACCTGAAGGATTGCCGATGCACCCAGCGACCCTACCCTGCCTTCGGCAAGAAGGCGGTTGATGCTCCGGATCTGATTGAATATCCCGCCCATGGCTGCCGAGATATTAAGGTCATCATCCATATCCCGGATAAAATTCTCCTTGAGTTCCAAAGTCAGCCTTTCCATCTCAGGGTTCTCCTCACCCATGGTCAGACAGGCAAGCCTGTGGATACAGCTGTCTATGCGGGAAAGGGAACGGCGCACGGCCAGCTGAATATCTTCGGTGAGCAGGGCAGGCTTACGGTAGTGGGCCGAAAGAAGCCAGAAACGGATTTCCCTGTCCGTCATCCCCCGTTTCTCTAGATCTTCCAGAGTTATCCGGCATTCCTGTCCCACGGCCTGACCATCCACAAAAACCCGGTCACAATGCATCCAGCAGCGGGCCATGGGGGCACCTGTGGCTGCGGTGGCGATGGCAATCTCGTTTTCATGGTGGGGAAAAAGAAGATCCCTGGAGCTGGTATGTATGTCAAAGGTCTGTCCCAGATATTTCATGGACATGGCTGCACACTGAAGATGCAAAGAAGGCCTTACATTGCCCCATTCCGTAGAAGCATAAATTCCCCGTTTCAGCTCGGAAAGCCGGATACGCTTGAGCAGGGTAAAATCCCTGGGGTTATCCTTTTCATATTCCTCAAGATCAACTGTTGCTCCCAGACGGATCTTGTCCAGATCCACTCCGGACAGGGAACCGTATTCGGGAAATGCGGAAATATTAAAATAGATGGAATGATGTTTTTCATAGGCCACACCGGAGCTGACCAGTTTTCTTGTGAGGGATACCATATCATCCAGATGCTCACTTACCAAAGGATAGTGCTTGGCAGGCTCCACCTTAAGCCTTGCAAGATCTGCATGGAAAATGTTTATCCACTTTTCGGTAAAATCCTTTAAGGGAAGACCTGCGGCCTCGGAACCTGCGATGGTCTTATCATCCATGTCTGTAATATTCATGACATGGGTTACATCCAGTCCCCGGTATTTCAAATAACGGCTGAGCAGATCACTGAAAACAGCCCTGCGGCATCCTCCAAGATGCATGCGGTCATGGACGGTGGGGCCACATGAGTAAACGGAAGCCTTTCCCTCATGCAGGGGCTTAAAGGCCTCTCTGGTGCGACTGAGGGTATTGTAAAATTTCAGAGTCTCAGGTGTCTTGCTGGCAAAAAGTTCGGTGGACAGATAACGCTCCCCACTGTCCGGCAGCATCACCACCACAATCCCCTTTTCCATGGATGCGGCCACATCCTGGGCTACAGCCATGGCAGCTCCGCTGCTCATACCCACAAGAAGACCCTCTTCCAGGGCAAGTTTGCGGGCCGTTTCAAAGGCCCTGCCATCCTCGATATTCACCTTCTGATCCAGCCTGTTTTTTTCATAGAGTTCCGGCTGGTAGGCTTCCTTCATGTTTTTAAGGCCCTGAATCTTGTGACCGAGATAGGGTTCCACACCAATGATACGGACTGCAGAATTCAAAGCCTTCAAGCCCCTTGAAAGGCCCATGAGCGTCCCCGTGGTGCCCATGGTGGCCACAACGGCATCCACCTTTCCTCCGGTCTGATCCCAGATTTCCCTTGAAGTGCCTTCGGCATGGGCCCGCCAGTTGGCTTCGGTATTGTACTGGTCTGTCATAAAGTATCGGTCAGGATGTTCCCGTACCAGCCGATAGACGGCCTCAATGGCGCCATCTGTACCCAGATGCCCCGGCGTCAGGAGAATTTCAGCCCCCCTTGCCTTTAAAATACGCCGTCTTTCCAGACTTACGGATTCACTCATGGCCAGCATTAAGCGGTAGCCCTTTATGGCACAGACCATGGCAAGGCCTATGCCCGTATTGCCGCTGGTGGCCTCAATCACCACCTTGTCTTTGGTGAGAATACCCGCCTCCTCGGCCATGCGTATCATGTAAAGGGCTGCACGATCCTTTACCGAGCCACCGGGATTCATATATTCCAGTTTGGCAAAAATCCGCACCAAAGGATTGGGATTCATGCGACGGATTTCCACCAGAGGGGTATTACCTATGAGATCCAGAAGGGAATTTGACATATAATATCCTGAAATATTGGGTTCTGGGCATAAGGCACCCAAGATGTTTGCAAGTGAGCCTGCAATCGTTTTTAGATTTTTTACGGAGCGGAAGTTTTATTCAAGATACCGGGCAAGCCGTTCACATGGCGGACATATTCGGCAATACGGCTTTTGCGCTCAAGGCCCGAAGCAGCCATGAAACGGACACTGCCAAAAATCGGCCTTGAAGGCCAGGGCCTGTCATGCAGACCAAAAATCCATCCACACCCTGCATAGGAACAGGGATCTCTGCCATCGAGAAATAAACAGTTGTTCAGATAGAGAATACGTTCAAAGGCCTCTTCCGGAGAGGGCGACCACTCCAGAATTTTTTTCCCCCAGTACATGCGCATCACATTGTGCATATATCCGGTCAGACGCATTTCCTCCATGGCTGCATTCCAGTAAGGATCATGGGTAGAGGCATCCTCCAGCTCTTTTAAAGTATAAAGATAAGGCCTTTCATCCCCCCTGTGCAGCTCCAGGGTTTCCCTTGCCCATGGCGGAAGGCAGTTATAATTGTCATAATCCGGCGTATAATTCACAAAATTCACGGCCAGCTCCCGTCTTACCACAAACTGCTCCAGAAAAGCTTCCCTGACTTCCGGTTCCAGCCCACCGGCCTGCACCCTGCGCACCACAAGCCCCGGACTGATCATGCCAAAGTGCAGAAAAGGAGAAAGAAAAGATACCGCATATCTATGGGGCAAGCTTCTGTCCTTCACATAGTTTTTTGCCCTCTGTTCAAGGAAATTATCCAGACAGTTAAGGGCGGCCTTTTCTCCACCCTTAAAAAACCAGGCCTCTGGCATGGAGGACCATGGAACCCCGGCCCTGTGCAGGAGAGCCTCCCCTTCTTCGGGATTTTCCCCTGCGGGCGGATTACCCTTGAAAGGATGTGCCGGAAGCATGGACACAGGCTCCAGAAAATCCGCCATTTTCCCCATGATTTTAGGACGGAGAACATAAGCTGCATAGGCTCTGCGGTGAAAAGCTTCGGCCACTGGCACCACCACACTGGCTTCCACGGCAAAGACGGCACATGAAAGCCGTTTCGCAAGATTTTCCCGCCAAATTTTCTGATGGCGAAGATACCCCACGTCACAGATCAGGGCAGCAGCATCCCCTGCCAGCTGATATATGGTATCTTCAGGCTCCCCAATGCGAAGTACAAAGGCAATACCCATGGACTGCAACTTAGCTGCAATTTCCTGAAGGCCCTCCAGCATAAAAACAAAATGGGGCCACCTGGCTTCCGGATAATATCCCCAGAGGGAAAAAGCCACCACCAGAGGTTTTTTCAAAAAAGCCGCAGTTTCCAGGGCAAAGGCTAAGGCAGGATTGTCCTCCACCCGCTGGGACTGCTGCATCCAGTAGAGCACATAGCCCGCATCTCTGCAAAAGCCCCTGTCATTTTTACGCTGTATTCTTTTTTCCCCCACACGGGAAAAGGCATACAGGACTTCCTCCATGACTATATCCGTTTCAAAGGAGAAAGCTGACCCCGCCACTCTGCCAGAAAAGCTTCCAGTGCCGCAATTTCAGCAGAAAGCATCACTTCCTGCACAGGGCTTCCTCCATCCCAGCCATGGCCGAAACTCAGGTACCTGTCATTAAGTCTTGCCTCAATCTCAATGATGGAAATGTTGGGATTGGTTTCCTTATTCCGCATCAGTTCAAAAAAAGTACGGTCATAGGTATCATCAAAAAGACTTTCCCCCCACTTTTCCGTTTCATTCAGGCTGTCTGCCATGGCAATCTCCTTATCGGGTCTGAATCTCCAAGAGTTTTTCTTCCACAATGGTAATCATCTGCTCCGTCAGCAGATCCGGATGCTGCATGGCATCCACAATAAAAAAACGATACTTTTCTTTTTCCGCCAGATCCAAAAATCCCTGCCGGATATTCCGGTGAAAAACAAGAGTTTCCTGTTCAAAGCGCATCTCTTCTGCTTTTCTTGCACCAAGGGCCGCCTGGGATAAGGCCCTTGCCAGACCTTCTTCCGGTGGTAAATCCAGAAGAAAGGTGATATCCGGACAAAGTCCCTGAAGCACCAGATCATGGACCTGCTGAATACGCTCAGGAGCCAGACCCCGGGCAACCCCCTGATACACCGTGGTACTGTCTGCAAAACGATCACTGATGACTATCTTTCCTGCGGCAAGGGCAGGCCTGACCACCTCTGCCAGATGCTGAGCCCGGTCTGCAGCATAAAGAAAAAGCTCTGTATCCGCCACTATGGCTCCGTTGGCAGGGTCCAGAAGCAGAGCCCGGATTTTACGACCAATGGCTGTCCCACCGGGTTCACGGGTAGAGACCACCCCGTATCCTTTTTTTTCAAGCCTTTGGGCAAGGCGCAGTACCTGGGTACTTTTTCCAGCACCTTCACCGCCGCAGAGGGTGATAAGCATAAGAATGATTTCCTTCGGGGCTTCCCTTGTGTTTTTGGACAATATTGTCCATCCAACGCCCTTGTCCGGGCCTTAAAGTGCATGTATAGTCCATAACCTTCGGAGGTTCAAGGAAAAGCCCCCGTATTCTTTTTCCCGGAAAACACAGGATGACTGTTTATGCGGTTTTACCCATGCCTGCTGACTTTGCTGGCTTTATCCTTCATCGGCCTGACATATGATGCTACAGTGACTGAAGCTTCTGCTCCCTATACCATTGAAGCAGACCACATGGGCTATAATCCTGCAGACGGACAATACACAGCCACTGGGAATGTTAGGATTACTGGTGGGGATATGATACTCCACGCAGACCGTATTTTTTATATACCAGAAGAAAAAATCATATCCGGAGAAGGCAACATACTGCTTCAGACCGGCAATGACCGTATGGAAGGCGAACGTATCCATTATAATATGGAAAAAGGTACAGGCACCATGGAAAAGGGCGTTCTCTTTATTTCAAAGTCACAATTCCGCCTGAGGGGCAGAAAGATTGAAAGGATCGGAGAACACACATATATGATTGATGGTGCAGGCATTACCACCTGCGAGGGGGATGTCCCTGACTGGGAAGTAACTGCCTCCCATATCAAAGTCACCCTTGAAGGTTACGGAACCCTGAATCATGGAGCCTTCCGCGTGAGAGGCATCCCAGTTCTCTATGCCCCCTGGCTTTTTTTCCCCGCCAAGACCCAGAGACAGAGCGGCCTGCTCATGCCTGAAATTCATCTGTCAGACCGTTACGGTTATGAACACCTGCAACCCCTTTACCTTGCCATCAGCGACAGTTCCGATGCCACCCTCTACTACCACTTCATGGAGAAAGGAAGGGACAGGACAGGCCTGGAATACAGAAAAATGTGGAATGCAGAAGACCGCATGACACTGAGACTGGATGGTCTCAGCCAGAAACTAAATCAGGAAGAAAAAAACAATCCCGGCATCAGCAGTGACCGCTACTGGTTCCGGATGAAACAGAATTTTTCCCCTGCAGGAAATGCAAGGGCATTTCTGGATCTGGATCTGCTCAGTGATACCGCCTATTTTGATGATTTTAAGGGCGGATCTTTAAGCTTTGCAAAAACCGACAGTCTCTTTCAAAACGAATTCGGCAGGGGGATTAACCCGGAAAAGGAGAAAACCCGGACCAACCGCCTGCTTTTAACCACAAACACTGAGATTGTAAGGGTAGAGGGTGAGTTCATCTGGGAAGATGATATCCGCAAAAGAAAAGAAAACCTGCAGGACTCCACGGTGCAGCGCCTTCCCCGTATCCGCCTTTCCACCCGGAGACAGGTCCTTTCAAACACATTTCTCTACCATGCCTTTGAATCGGAAGGAGGCTATTTTTACCGGATTGACGGAGAAAAGGGGAGCCGGATTGACCTCGCCCCCCGCCTCTACGCCCCTTTCCGCATGGGGACTGTGTCTGCAGAACCTTCGACTGGTCTGCGTCAGACCTTCTGGTATACGGAAAATCCTATGGATAAGGAAAATGAAGGCCATAAAAATTATAACCGTACACTGTTCGATGCCCGCCTTGATCTTTTTACGGAGATTTACAGGGTATTTGATGTGGAAAGAACATCCGCAGATAAAATCCGCCACAGCCTTCAGCCCAAAATCACCTTTGAGTTTATTCCGGATGAGGACCAGAATGATCTCCCCTATTTTGACGATCTGGACAGAATAGAAAAAAAACGCCTTATCACCTACAGCCTCACCCAAAGCCTGACCGCACGCTTTCCTGACAAGGAAGACAAGAAAGATAGTTTGCATGGGTACAGGGAATTTCTCCGCCTGAAAATCTCCCAGAGCTATGATATGGACAAAGCAGAAGAAAATGGGGAAAAAGCCTTTTCCGATGCCAGAGGGGAATTCTCCCTTTTTCCATCGGATAATATCCGCCTCTTCAGTGATCTCACCTGGTCTGTGGAAAATTCGAACTGGGGAGCCTACAGCGCAGGCCTGGATCTGAAAAGAGGCATTAACCATTTCTATGCAGAGCATCGCTATGCAAAGGATCTCTCCGCATCCCTTCATCTCCGTGGCTACCTGGGCCTGACGGACACCCTTGGTTTCATGTGGGAACATGAGCGTAATCTTAAAGAAAAAACCAACAACAAACAGGACTATGGCCTGCGCTACAACGCTGGCTGCTGGCAGCTGGATATGATTTATTCCGATGACAAGGATGATAAGAAAATCGGTTTCTACTGGACACTTAAGGGCCTTGGCAACTTTGAACACAGCCTTGGCAAAGAAAGACTGCCATGATTATGGCAGAGACTCACCTGCATCTGAGCTTTGTTGTTACGCATACTTATGCTGTCTTTACGCAAAAGCCTCGGACTGAAGCCTTCAGGATGCTGACAGCAGGCCATCCGGCTTTTTCCATTAAAAGTCTTTATAAACACAATCACCTGATATAAAAAGAGTTACTAATATAATCCCCAGAACTTACAATGAAGGAATTCTTCCGGCCGGAAAACAGAATTTTCACCATAAACCCTTGACTTCCGGTACTCTTCCTTCTATGTACTTCGCTTGAATTCTTATCGCCGGAGGAGGCAAGTAAATGAACAAGCTGGAACTGATTGCAACACTTAAAAACGAAGCGGATATTTCCAAGGCAGAGGCTGCGGAAGTTGTACAGATTTTCTTTGATTCCATGACAGAAGCTCTGGCCAAAGGTGAGCGGGTTGAAATCCGGGGTCTTTGCAGTTTCTTTATCAAAGAATACAAAAGTTATACGGGCCGCAACCCCAAAACCGGGGAAAAGGTATTGATACAACCCAAAAAACTTCCTTTTTTCAAATGTGGCAAAGAGCTTAAAGAACGGGTCGATTACAGAGAAAAAACCGATCCGGCATAAGCCGCTTTCGGTTTTTACAATCTGAACCGCGCGCAGGTATCCGAAGCAAGTTCTAGAAAAACAATACAGGGCCTGCGTTGCGGTGACTTTTTTTGCCCATGGAAGGATGGGAACCTTGGATTCCGACCCACAGACAGCATATGGTTTTCATCATCTTGAAGGACAGGCCCCTGCAGTCCGGTCTCTGGAAGGCATGCTCATATCAGGGCGACTGCCCCAGGGTCTTCTTTTTTCCGGTCTGCCGGGAACAGGAAAATCCCTTGCTGCCCGCACCCTGATGATGGTGGAGAACTGTACGGACTCCGAAGCCCCCTGCGGCCAGTGCCGGTCCTGCAGAAAAATTATTATGGATCAGCACCCGGACTTCATAGGTATTCAGCCGGTCAATGGGATCATCCGTATTGAGCTGATCCGAAAACTCATAGAACAGCTGATCCGAAAACCCCACGAAGCCAGAAAACGCTTTGTTCTGCTGACAGATGCCCAGGCCATGAACAGGGAAGCAGCCAATGCCCTGCTCAAAGCACTGGAAGAACCGCCCGATGCCACCTACTTTATCCTGATGACTTCGGATCCCCAGAGACTGCTTGAAACCATCCGGTCCCGCTGTCAGGAAATTCGCTTTCTTCCCATGCCGGTCGAAATACTGGCTGAAAAACTCCGCCCCATGGCTCCCGATGATGCTGCCGCTCTGTCGGCGGCAAAACTGGCCTGCGGCAATTTTTTACTTGGCCAGGCCCTTATCAGAGAAAACCATAAAAGAAAAATTATTGCCCGTACATTTTCCCGTGGAATTTACCTGGAACCTTCAAAGGCCCTTGCCCTTTCCGAATGGCTGACACCGGACAAGCCCAGTGCAGAAATCAGCCTGATCATTATGGAAGGTCTTTTCAGAGATATCTGCCTTGCAGCAACGAATCCCGATGTGTTATGCATTCATGGGTTTTTTGATGACTGCAGACAGGAAATTACCGAAGCCGGGGAAAAAATTCTTCCGGAACAGGCCATGAATATGATTCAGCACATCCGTGACATCAGGCATCGTATGGATCAGAACATTCTGCCCAGGCTGGCAATGGATGCGATGCTTATGAATCCGGACAATGCTGCCTGACGCTGCCCTGCTGCATAGGGCCTGATCCTTATCGATCTGAAACAAGGCCGACCGCCGGTATCAGGAGTCCTGGAATCGGCGGTCCGTTTTTTTGGGAGTATTATGATCCGAATTGCAGGTGTACGATTTAAATCCGCAGGCAAAATCTATGATTTCAATGCAGGTGATCTGGATATTTCCCTTGGCGATGCAGTGATCGTGGAGACGGAACAGGGCCTTGGCTTTGCCACCCTGACCACCCCCATTCGCCAGCAGGAAAAACCCCATACGGGTCAGACTCTGAAAAACGTCCTCCGCCTTGCGGATGCCAGCGATTTTCTCCGTGTGGAAGAAAACCAGAAAGTTGAAGAGGCTGCCCACCAGTTCTGCAAACAGGAAGTGGAAACCCTGAATCTTTCCATGAATCTTTTTTCCGTGGAAAGTACCTTTGACGCATCCAAGCTTACTTTTTTCTTTACATCCGAAGGAAGGGTGGATTTCCGGCAGCTGGTTAAAAATCTGGTAAAGGAATTCCGGGTACGCATTGAAATGCGCCAGGTGGGAATCAGGCATCAGGCAAAAATGTGTGGCGGAGTTGGCCGCTGTGGTCGCCAGACCTGCTGCAGTGCCTTTATAGAAAAATTTGAGCCAGTTTCCATACGCATGGCAAAGGAACAGGGACTGTCCCTGAACCCTACCAAAATATCCGGACTCTGCGGCCGTCTCATGTGCTGCCTGACCTATGAAAACAGTACTTACAGGGATTTGAAAAGCGGTATTCCCAAAATCGGCAAGCTGGTCAGTACGCCTAAGGGAAAGGGGCGCATAACCCGGCAAAATGTCATAGCCAACCGCATCTCAGTACGTATGGAAGATGGTCTTGAACTTGAGTTCAGCGCAGAGGAAATATCCCTCCATAGCGCACTACCGGCCGATGGAGACAACTGAATATAAACCAAAAGGCCATACCCTGCTTTGATCAGGCGGTATGGATTGCAACTTTCAGGGAACAGATATCATGTCTGAGGTTTTTTACATCACCACCCCCATTTATTACGTAAATGCCAGACCCCATCTGGGTCATGCCTATACCACCATTGCTGCTGACGTGGCTGCCCGCTTTGCACGTATGCAGGGAAAAAACACTTATTTTCTTACGGGTACGGACGAACACGGAGACAAAATCGTAAAGGCTGCTGCCAAAGAAGACAAAAGTCCCCGCACCTATGTTGATGCCATAAGTGCTGAATTCAGAAATCTCTGGCCTGAACTTTCCATCACCCATGACCAGTTCATCCGCACCACGGATCCTGAACACATAAAGGTAGTACAGTATCTTCTGCAGAAAATTTATGATGCCGGAGACATTTATTTCAGTGAGTATGAAGGACTTTACTGCTATGGATGTGAGCGTTTCTATACGGAAAAAGAGCTGGTGGACGGCAAATGCCCGGACCACCTTACGGAGCCTGAAAAAATTCAGGAAGCCAACTATTTTTTCCGCATGGGACGTTATCAGGAATGGCTGGTTGAGTACATTCAGAAAAACCATGACTTCATCCGTCCTGAACGTTACAGGAATGAAATTCTGGCCTTTCTGCGGGAGCCCCTCGAAGATCTCTGCATTTCAAGGCCAGTTTCCCGCCTGCAGTGGGGAATTCCCCTGCCCTTTGATAATCGTTTTGTCACCTATGTATGGTTTGATGCCCTTACTAACTATGTGTCTGCACTGGGGTACCCTGATGGTGAAAAATTCAGTACCTTCTGGCCAGCAGCCCAGCATATTGTAGCAAAGGACATCATCAAACCCCACGGCATCTACTGGCCCACCATGCTGAAAGCTGCGGGAATTGCCGTCTACACCCATCTCAATGTACACGGATACTGGAATATCTCAGAAACCAAAATGTCCAAAAGCCTTGGCAATGTGGTGGACCCCCTCGCCATGAAGAACACTTACGGTTCCGACGCCTTCAGATATTTTCTAATGCGGGAAATGGTCTTCGGGCTGGACGCCTCTTTTTCCGAGGAAGCCCTTGTCACAAGGATCAATGCGGACCTTGCCAATGACATCGGTAATCTCTTCAGCCGTGTCATTGCCATGACCCATAAATACTATGGCGGAAAAGTTCCTTCTCCCCATGGGTCAAAAACCTCATCCATGGATTTCGGACTGCATGCAGGGGCAGTGCAGGCTACAGAGATTTTTGAAGAACAGATGCCTTTAATGGCCTTCCACAAGGCACTAATGGCCGTGTGGGCCTTCATCGGCCAACTCAACAAATATATTGATACCACGGCACCCTGGGAACTTCATAAAAACGGACAGCAGCCAGAGCTGGATACGGTCATATACAATATGCTGGAAGGCCTGCGCATAGTTACCGGCCTCATATCACCAGTCATGCCTGAAACAGCAGTAAAAATGCAGCAGCATCTGGGACTTGATCCGGGGCTTGAAGACTGCCAGGCAGTAAGTCTGGAAAGCCTTAAAAAATGGGGCAGTCTGCCATCGGGGCATACGCTACCCAAGGCCATACGTCTTTTCCCCCGCATTGAAACAAAAACTGAAACAGATACGGCTGCTGCCCCCCCTCCCGCACCCAAGGGCCTCAAGGATGCCAAGCCCGCCATCAGCATAGAGGATGTGGCACGCCTGGATCTCCGTGTAGGACATATTGTCAGTGCTGAAACCATTAAAAAATCCGATAAGCTGCTTAAACTTCAGGTCAGCCTTGGCGAGGAAGTACGTCAGGTCGTTGCCGGTATTGCCCAGGACTACAGTCCCGAATCTCTCATCGGTCTTCAGGTCACCCTTGTTGCCAACCTCAAACCCGCCAAGCTCATGGGGGTAAGATCCGAAGGGATGATTATCGCAGCCAACGGAGAGAACGGTCTCTGTCTGGCAAGCTTTGACAGGCCTGTACAGGCTGGAAGTATCGTAAAGTAAGTGGATTGTCATACCTATGCATGTTTATAGACCGGAACCCTCATGGCGCAAAGGGCAGGCGGAACGCATCCAGCGCAAAACCGGAAAATCCCGGACAGAAAAACCCCGGACAGGAAAATTCAAAAAACCTGCGAGATTCCGGAGTCGCCTGCTACCTTATTTTGTACTGTTTCTTCTGGCTGGTTGCCTCTTCTTTTTTTTCCCTTTTTCATCCAAGAAGGAAGAACAGCAGGAGGAAAAAGCAGAAACCGCCATGGAAAAACCCAGGACACCGGATGTTCTGACTGACAGGCTTATTCACCTGGCCTTAAAGGAAGTACCACCGGAATCTCTGGTAAAAGATACCATACCCTTTCATATCCATGGGCAACCCTTTACTGCCATAAGCACCCTGGATGATGAGCTGCAAAGCAGACTGCTGAGCTACGTGTTACGGGCTGAGATTGCCGGACGGGGTATGCCGGAACTCCTTTCCATTGTAGTCATGGAACCGTACACTGGAAAAATCAAAGGACTTGCAGGAACAAAGGCCCATGTGCAGGGTGGAGACCCAAGTGTGGCCTTTACGGTCCATCCAGCAGCCAGCATATTTAAAATTGTTGCCGCAGCCGCAGCCATGGAAAAGCATGGCCTGAAACCGGACAGTCCCCTTTTTTTCAACGGAGAAATGTATACCCTATACAAAAAACAGATGAGCCAGCAAAGGCATCGTTATACCAATCAGATATCCCTGAAGGATGCCTTTGCAAGAAGCATCAATCCTGTTTTCGGAAAACTTGGCTACCATGATCTCCAGAAACCGGGCCTTTCCCTTTATGCCGAACGTTTCGGCTTTGACGGACGGCCTCCGGAAGGTACCTTGCCTGCCCCTGCCAGTGAAATTGTCTTCAGTGACACCCCCTACAGCTGGGCTGAAATTGCCTCCGGGTTCAACAGAAGAACCCTCATTTCTCCCATACACGGAGCTTCCATAGCCTCTGCCATTATAGCAGACGGTATCCTTCCCTCTCCCCATATTGTAGAAAAAATCATGGACTCAGATCAGAGTATCAGGTATCAGGGATCAAAAGATCCTGGACGACAGGCAATCAGAAAAGAGACTGCCGAAGCCATGCAGGTGCTCATGGAACGAACCGTCACATCGGGTACCTCCAGCCGTATTTTCCGGGGCCATCAAAGGGACCGTATTCTTGGTCCTTTGCGCATAGGCGGTAAAACCGGCTCCATATCCAACCGCAGCAGGGATATCCGCTATGACTGGTTTGTGGGATACGGAATACATCCCGACGGACGGAGCATCGCTGTTTCCGTCATGGTAGGCCATGGTGCCTATATAGGCAGGCGGGCAGGAGAGTATACAAAGGACATCCTTTCCTTCTGGTTTGATCCAAGGCGTCTTCCAGCCAAAACTGAAGAATCATAAATATAAAGACCTTTTGTTCGTGATACCGACCGACTTTGCTAAAATATAAATTTTCCTGAGGAGATAAAGTATGCCGGGTTTTGAAATTTTCGGAGAAGAAGAACGCAGGGAAGTACAGGAAGTCCTCGATACCGGTGTTCTTATGCGTTACAATTTTGACGGGCCCCGCAGAGGAATTTTCAAGGCAAGGGATTTTGAAGCAGAACTTGCAAAACGTCTTGGTGCCGGCCATGCGCATCTGGTTTCCAGCGGGACGGCCGCACTTCAGGTCATGCTGGCCAGCTGCGGCGTGGGTGCAGGGGATGAGGTAATTGTACCCACCTTCACCTTTGTGGCAACGGTGGAAGCCGTTCTTGCTGCAGGTGCTGCACCTGTATTTGCAGATATTGATGAAACCCTCTGCCTCTGCCCGAAGGCCGCGGAAAAAGCCATCACCAAAAGAACCAAAGCCATCATGCCCGTACACATGTGCGGTTCCATGGCCCGCATTGATTCTCTGGAAACCCTTTGCAGAGAAAAAGGACTGCTGCTTCTGGAAGATGCCTGCCAGGCCGTGGGAGCCACTTTTAAGGGTAAAGCACTGGGCCGTTTTGGCCGTATGGGCTGTTTTTCCTTTGACTATGTCAAAACCATCACCTGCGGCGAGGGTGGCGGGCTGATCACCGATGATGCGGATCTCTATTTTAAGGCCCAGGCCTTCTCCGACCACGGCCATGACCATGTGGGGCAGGACAGGGGTGCCGAAGGCCATCCCTTCATCGGTCTCAATTTCCGTACCAATGAGATGAATGCCGCCGTAGGACTTGCCCAGTTAAGAAAGCTGGACACCATTCTTGCCACCCAGCGCAAAAATAAGGGCATACTTAAAGAAGCCCTTGCAGCACACAAAGGTGTACGTTTTCGGGAAATCCCTGATCCTTCCGGAGATTCTGCCACCCATTTAAGTTTTTTCATGGAAACGGAAGATAAAGCACGGGCCCTTGCCAAAGCCCTGCCAGCCCATGGTGTGGATGGCGTTTTCTACTGGTATGACAACAACTGGCACTATATAAAAAAATGGGAACATATCAGAAAGATGGAAAGCCTTGCTCCCCTGCCCCTGGAGCTGCGCCATGATACACCCGATTATACAGGACTTTCCCATCCCGTATCCGATGCCATCATGTCCCGAACACTATCCATGCAGATCCGTCTGGGATGGACACAAAAAGATCTTGAAACCCGCATACAGGGCATCGAAAAAGCCTTTGCCCTGATCTGATCTATGAAAGGAAACCCTATGTACCGCAATCTCAAAGTCGTTCCCCGGGTGGTTTTTGGCCGCGGCTGTTTTGATCAGCTGGACGCCGTACTTGAGCCGCAGAGAAAGGGCTCCGGCATCATGGTTTTTGTTCTGGACGATTTTTTTGAAGGAAAAGCCCTTGAAAAACGAATACCTTTACGCAAGGGAGATCTTCTCCTTAGGGTCAATGTGGACAAGGAACCCAAAACCACGGGCATTGACGCCCTGACCGAACAGGTAAAAAACTTCTGCGGCAAGGATGTGATGCCCGACGGCGTGATAGGAATTGGCGGCGGCTCCATTCTCGATACGGCCAAGGCTGTTTCCCTGATGCTCACCAACCCCGGTGCCTCCCATGAGTATCAGGGATGGGATCTCATAAAATATCCAGGTGTTTATCATGTGGGCATTCCCACCCTTGCGGGTACGGGAGCAGAAGTTTCCCGCACGGCTGTTCTCACAGGGCCTGTACGCAAACTGGGACTCAATTCCGACCACACCGTCTATGATCAGGTGGTTCTGGATCCTGATCTTCTGAATGGTGTAAAAGAAAGCATACCCGAGCAGTGGTTCTGGACAGGCATGGACTGTTATATCCACAATGTGGAAGCCCTCTGCGGCACCTTTGTGAATGAATATGCCAGAGCCTTTGGTGAACAGTCTCAGGTACTCTGCAGGGAGGTATTTCTGGATCACCACCCTGAATCCGATGAAAAACTCATGATGGCCTCCTATTTTGGTGGAATGAGCATCGCCTACTCCCAGGTGGGAGCCTGTCATGCCCTTTCCTATGGCTTAAGTTATGTACTCGGCCTCCACCATGGCATTGCCAACTCCATTGTCTTTGACTATCTGGACGATTTTTATCCTGAAGGCGTCAAAGAATTCCGTGCAATGGCGGAAAAAAACAAAATTAAGATCCCAAGAAACCTCACAGCAGACCTCAGTGAAGAACAGATGCAAAAAATGATTGATGTCTCCATGGGTATGGTACCTCTCTGGGAAAACTGTCTGGGAAAAGAGTGGCAGGAAAAAATGCCAAAGGAACGTATGCGACAGCTTTTTGAAAAAATGTAAGCCCCAAAATAAATTTTGATTTTTTCCAAAGCCCCAGCAAAATTGCAGGGGCTTTGTAACTGTTCAGCACAGTTTTCCATATCATACCTGCAAGACAGATGCACAGGCCTTCAAAGCTCTGATCCGAAACGATTGCAATGTCACTTTCAAATAGCCTCGGAGCCTTGCAACAGTACGAAGCTGCTGCAATGACAGCATTGGTAATTCGAAATAAATTGTGCTGAATAATTACGGGGCTTTTTGACATCTGTGCTGTTTCTGTGTAATTTTTATTATTTTGTATAACTGACATAATGTTTTACTACCATTTTCTCATGCTAACAAAAAAACAAATCCCTTACATCTATCACCCTTTCATTAAGGTATAATATATGCTTCTTTCCAGTTTTTTCTCCGGACAGTCTTCCGAAAACCGCCTTCTGCCCCCTTTAAAAAAAATATTCTTCGGCCGCAGCCTTTCTTCCGTCCCGGAAGGTTCCCTGGTATTTTTCCCCTTATATCCAAGCTCCCTTGCCTGTGGCCTTGCCGGGCTGATGGCCTTCAAAAAAAACAAAGAGGATCTCACCTTTGATCATATCTCACCTGAATTAAACGATGCGTTCAAAGAAATCATCCAGAGCGACATCCGCAGCCTGAAGGCTGAAGACATGGAAGCCTCCTTTCTGGGCGGAAAAAAGAATATGGAAATACTATCTTCAAAGATCGAAGATCTTCGAAGTGAAGCTGCCATGACTGCCCTTTTTAATAATCATGAAATCCGGAACAAATTTTCAGATCTGGCAAAAAAAATATCTGAACGGATTATGGATCAGAAAGCTGCCCTTATGGAAAAACAGGCCATGCTTTCCAGAGAGCTTCTGGCGGAACTCACAGACCGCCTTGAAAAAATACAGGATATCCACTGGCATCTTTCCAGGGATTTTCTAAACAACATGGACAAGATAAAACTTCTTTGCGGCAATTATTCCATGCAGCCATCGGAATCTGCCATTTCCGTCTTCCACAGAACCAATACGGTTTTAAACAGTATTGAAATCCTTGAAGTACGGGGCAGGGATTCTGCCGGAATTTCCATTTTTTTTACCCTGTCACCCAGTGCTTTTAAAAAATATCAGAAGATGGTGGAAGAAGAGGGACTTACTGAACAGCTTGCAGAACGCAGCAATCCGAGGGTGCTTGTCAATCAGTCAATTGCCGTGCAGCATCAGATCCTTAAAAAACAGCACAATGTCAGCCTCTCCTTCACCTACAAAATTGCTGCTGAAATCGGATCTTTGGGAGATAACGGTAATTTCCTGAGGAGCCAGATCAAAAACGACCCTCTCCTTCACCTGATCAGCTGTCTTCCCCGTCTCCACTTTTCCGTAGCTGCCCATACCCGATGGGCTTCGGTGGGTGAAATATCCGTACCCAACTGCCACCCCGTAGACAACCAGACAGGAGATCCGGGAAATATCCGCACCGGAATCATCCAGGTGGCGCTGAACGGTGATATCGATAATTACCTTGAGCTTAAAAAACAATATGAAAACCGTTGGGATTTTATTCCCGGTGAAATATCCACGGATACAAAAATCATTCCTTTGCAGATAGAACATTATCTCAGGGAAGGAAAAAGCATTGAAGAAGCCTTCCGCTGTGCCGTATCGGATTTTGAGGGTTCCCATGCCATCTGGATGCAGACGGATCTGGCCCCTGACAAACTTTTTCTCGCACAGAAAGGCTCCGGCCAGGCCATTTTTGTTGGCATAGGAAAGGACGGCTATATTGCAGCCTCTGAGGTTTACGGTTTTGTGGAAAGCACTCCCCGGTATATAAAAATTGAAGGGGAAAAAATTGCAGAAGGTATCCATGGCCCTGTTCAGGGACAGGTTTTTATTCTTGATGAAAACCCGAAAGATCCTTTGCAGGATATCCATGCCTTTTATTACGATGGCACACCCGTAAAAATCAGTGAAGAAGATCTCAGGGAAACGGCCATTACATCAAGGGATATCGACCGCCAGCATTTTCCCCATTATTTTATAAAGGAAATCAGTGAATCTCCCAGATCCGTTGCAAGAACTTTGCAGGGACGCTTTCATCTGGAAGATGCAGAAACGGGGGGCTATACGGTAAACCTTGAGGAAAATGCCATCCCCCTGCCACTGCAGCAGGCACTTAAGGAAGATCAGATCCGGAGAATATTCTTTATCGGACAGGGCACGGCATCCATTGCTGCCCAGACTTCTGCTGACCTGCTGCGCCATTATCTAAATGATCCTGCCATACAGGTACAGGCCCTCAAGGCATCAGAACTCAGCGGCTTTTTTCTGGAAGATTCAGACGGACCGGAAACCATGGCAGACGCCCTTGTGGTGGCCATCAGCCAGTCCGGAACCACCACGGATACCAACCGCAGCGTGGACATGGTCCGCAGCCGTGGTGCCAGAACCATCGGTATCGTCAACCGCAGGGATTCAGATCTCACCTTCAAGGTTGAAGGCGTGCTTTACACAAGCTCAGGCCGGGATATTGAAATGTCCGTGGCTTCCACAAAAGCCTTTTATTCTCAAGTGGTGGCAGGGGCACTGCTGGGTCTCCAGATCACTCAGATTACGGGAAAAAGACGTCCGGATTTCATCAGCACAGAAATCAGAGAACTACTTGCTGTACCGGAAAAAATGGAAAAGGTTCTTTCCATTAAAGAAAGTATAGGAAAGGGTGCAAAGGAACTTGCCGTTACAAGGCTTTACTGGGCCACGGTAGGCTCTGGTCCCAACAAGAATGCTGCAGATGAGATCCGCATCAAGCTCAGTGAACTCTGTTACCGAACAATTTCATCGGACTATGTGGAAGACAAAAAACATATTGACCTTTCCGCAGAACCACTGATCTTTGTCTGTGCAGCCGGAACAAGGCCTTCCGTCATCGGAGACATAATCAAGGATACAGCCATTTTCCATGCCCACAAGGCCCTTCCAGTGGTGGTGGTATCCGAAGGAGATCACCGTTTTGATCCCTATGCCTCCCAGATCATTCCCGTACCGGATCTGCCAGAACATCTGGCTCCCCTGCTCACCACCCTTGCCGGTCATATATGGGGATATCATGCAGCCCTTGCCATCCATGAGGGCTCCCGTTTTTTCTATGAAGAGCGCCGTACAATAATGGAAACCGTTCAGGGCTTTTCGAAAAAGGGTATGGACATCCATGAAATTGTTCTGGAAAAACGCTTCCGTGAAGAAATGGCACTTTTCGGAGTCCTTTTCAGAAAAAGTCTTTCCGAAGGTCCACTGCACTCGCTGATGGATGCAAAGGATGCCACGGATCTGCTGCTTCTGACCAAATACCTCTCCGGTCGTCTTCCAGTCAGCGATATTGAAATGGACTTCGGGAAGGGTGAAAGCATACAGGGTATTTTAAACCGTTTTTTTGAAAAAATGGGAAAAGCCATCAATCTTCTTTCCCGGCCTGTGGATGCCATTAAGCATCAGGCAAAAACCGTGACAGTAGGCACCAGTCGCATTAAGGAAAAAGCTGAGGGTATCCTCTTTGAAGCACTGGAAAAACATGAAATCCACGTATCCCAGCTAAGCAGCCGAAATATTCTTGTTCTGAGGAATCTTCAGGGAGTTATTTCTGCGGTCAACGGTGCATTTCTGTACAAAGTGGAAGGCCTGAATCTTCTGGGAGACGTCAACAGTCACACCAGCATCTCCCTGATTCAGAAAACAGGCTCCCTCTCCGGGATGTCTTCACGGACAGAAAAAGATCCTGTCCTGCGGGGAAGCAAGCGCATTATAGTGCAGGAAGGCAACGTTTTTATCGGTCAGGGAAAAAAAGACGGACGCAGAATTCTTATAATACCTGCCTTTTCAGGAAATACAGAAGGTCCGAGACTCCTTGAATACCTTTTATCACTGGATGTGGATTTCCACAGCGAGGTCCCCCTCTTTGCCCGGATGAAAGCTCTGGGAGGCAAACTGGACCGTATCCGAAACAATGTCAACGAATACTCCGTTCCATGGAAGGATGAATATCTGGATCTCTTTGCAACGGAAGAGCTTTTCGGTTTAACCGCAGACAGGATTGTGGAAGAGATACTGAAACGGCGGGAATTAAAGGACTAACCATAAAAGAATAGATTTAGGTAGAGGCTTCTGTTAAATTTCTTATAAAGTTTTTCATTAATCTTTCAAGCATAGTGTTTTGACCGCTGGACCAATTATCAGGCATACCGGAGCCGGTCTCCGGAATGCCTGATTGAATAAACCTCAAATATGAAGGTTATTCCATGGATCCTGATCTTCTTGCCTACTTCCATGATATGATACCCCTTGAAATGTGCATTCTTGATTCAGGGCTCAATCTGATCTACGCCAATGAGGCACTGACAAAAAGTACAGGCATCCATGATTTTTCCGGAAGAAACATGAAAAGCCTGATTCCGGAGGCCCGGCTGGGCACCCTTCAGGTTCTTATGGAAAAATCGAAAAGGGAAAACAGGGAAATCCGATACAGGGCCGAAGGCCTGATCGGAGGAGAAGACAGGGAGGTTATTTTAAAATATCACCACGCAAGCCAGACTTTTTATGCTGTCCTTGTCTTAGATTCCTGCCAGCCCAGAAAAGAAAACAAGGATGCCCTGACCGGTCTTGCCACCCGGGAAATATTCATGGAAAGGGGAGGCCAACTCATTCACCATGCAAAACGTCATAAGACATGCCTGGCAATTATTTTCATGGATCTAAACGGCTTTAAACCAGTCAACGACACCTATGGCCACAAGGCCGGAGACATAGTTTTGAAGGTTATCTCCGAACGCCTGCTGGCCACCATCCGAAAAACCGACACACTGGCACGTTTCGGCGGGGATGAGTTCATCCTTGGGCTGTCGGATCTCAAGGCAGGTATCCATGCATCCCTTGGCGTAAGAAGGCTGATGAAGGCCGTTAATGAGCCCATTGATATAGGAGCTCAGATGGTTTCTGTTTCCGGAAGTTTCGGTATTTCTGTTTATCCGGATGATAACAATGATCTCAAAACCCTGATACGCTATGCGGATGAAGCCATGTATCAGGCTAAAACCAGAGGGCTTGGATATGCTTTCTTTTCCACCCCCCACAAAACCTCCGGTGAAAAAGAATCCGTATGAATCAGATGTTTCTTAAAAACGATGGGTAACCAGAATAAATATCGAAACAACCACTCAACTCAAAAGTATATGCTGTAATCGGTTGTGAAACCCTTTATCCGGAACAGGCAGGTATGGAAGAAGAAATTCTATCGAGGCTGGCTGAACGGCTTAACATGGATGTTTCCAGAACCATCAGGGAAACCTTAGAAAAATCCGTTGCCATTGAAGTGCAGAAGGCCCTTTCCCAAGCCATCAATGATGGTGAATTCTATCAGGGGATTTCCACGGATATCAAGGAAGGCCTTGAAGATCTGGTGAGGGAAATGCGTAAATTGCGCAGAGAAACTGGAGAAACCTCGGAGGAAGAGGCTCCGGGCGAAGCCTTCAACCAGACGGCCATGCAGCTGGAAGATATCCATGCCCGCACCGAAAATGCCACTTTTTCCATCATGGATATTGTGGAAAAGCAAATGGAAATCCTTGAGAAACAACGCAGCATCTGCATGGAAGGTAAAATCTCAGGGGAAGAGCTGGCATCCTTCATGGATACACTTCAGGATAATTTTTTTGAAATCCTAACGGCTTTAAGTTTTCAGGATCTCATCGGCCAGAAAATGAACAAGGTGATTATCTTCATCAGAAAAGTTGAAGAAATCATCAATCGTCTTTACCTTTCCCACAACCTGATGCTTCAGAACAAAGAAGCCAACCCGGACAAAAACACAAAAGAAATCCGGGAAGAGGTTCTTAACAAAATCTCCCAGGAAAACATTGATGCTCTCCTCTCCGAGTACGGGATCGACTGAGAACTGGCCGGAACGTAACTGTTCAGCACAGTTTTCAAGCACCATACCTGCAAGACAGATGCACAGACCCCAGGCTATTTGCCCGTGACGCAATCCGAAACGATTGCAATGTCACTTGCAAATAGCCACCTGCTGCAACTACAGCATTGGCAGTTTAGAATAAACTGTGCTGAATAATTAGGCTTTTTCTGTATCCATGATTTTTAAAATTGCCTCAAGAAAAACCTCCAGATCTTCCACAATTCCCAGATCCGCATGCTGAAAAAAAGGGGCTGTCTTTTCTTTGTTCACAGCAACCACAAAACCAGACCGGCCCATCCCCGCAAGGTGCTGGGAAGCACCGGAAATACCAAAGGCCACATAAAGCTCAGGTGCCACATCAGCCCCGGTTTCACCAATCTGACGGTCATAGGGCAGCATCCCTCCATCACAGACAGGACGGCTTCCGGCAAGGATACTTCCGGGAAGATATCTGCCAAATCTCCCTATCAGATCCATCTGAGAAGAGCCTTCAACACCTCTGCCCGCAGCCAGTACAATGCGGGCCTCCCGAAGCCCAGCAGCAACAGCTCCAGGCTCCTCTCCCAGAAAAGGTATGGATGCGCCGACCTGTGCCGCTTGAAAAACTTCTGTTTTACCGGGAATGTCTTTTTTTTCTGCGGGAGTAAAGGAACCGGGGCTGACAGTCAGAACGGCACTTTTTTTATGAAGCCGCATCCATAGCATACGCCTTCCACTCCATGTCTGACGGCCAAGGAGCATCCCATGGGCATCCTTTTCAAGGGCCCGCAGGGCCGGAATATAAGCAGCATCGCTCTGAAATGCCAGGGCAGGTGCCACACTGCGCCAGATACCTGCATCGGGCATCAGAATAAAATCAGGTTTTTCTGCTTTCCAAAAAGAATTTAAAACCTTTTGCCCGTATTCTGCTGAAAAATGCTTTTCCCCTGAATATTGAAAAATCTGCACTTCAACACCAAGGAGAGCAAGATCTCTTATCTGATGAGCTTCTCCACCAAAGGGCAGGAGAAAACGAATCCTTTTACCCTCATCCTCTCCGACAAGGAGACCTGCCAGACCCATAAGCTCTGCCCCTAGTGAAAAGATATCTCCCCTTCCCAGAACAATATCAAGCCGGGTCATGCGCCCTCCTTTGCAATACAAGCCTGAAGCCAGCCCCTTTGAATCAGTATATGAATAAAAGTCCCGGCTTTTTCTTCAATATTTCCCTCAAGGAAAGAAACTTTCCTGCTTGGTGGCGGCACTGTGAACTTTTCTGCCGAGACAGGAAATGCCACATCTTTTTCAGCAAAGTCCAGAAGTGGAATCTCTGCCTTGTCCGCCTTGAGCATCAAAGAAAGTTTTGGATATCTCGGACTGTAAATTCCAGTCTGCACAGTAATCAGGCATCCAAGGGGCAAGGCATATCGCAAACGCTTTCCGCCTTCGCCTTCACATAAAACTGAAAAACCTTCTCCATTAATCTCTATACCCATGGCCATGGTGAGAAATGGAAGATTCCCCGCAGTTGCCAGCATAGGACCAATGGCTGCATACATGCAATCTTCTCCCATGGCTCCGCAAAGAACCAGATCCGGCTTCAGTACAAATAAAGCCTCATGCAATGCCCTGGCAGTTTTCTGGAGATTTACCGGGTCCGGCTTGTGTTCCACACGAAAAGCAGCATCCGCACCCATGCCAAGGGATCGCCGCAGAACAGGCTCCCATGAAACCGGCCCCGCAGTCAAAACCGTAACCCTTCCCTCACCGGAACTCTCCCGAAGATTCAGAGCCGTCTCCACAGCCGCACTGTCCCAGTCACCCATATGCACGGAGCCAGAGGCATCGTCTTTTTGAAACGACCCCAGATCCGGCAGATGATCAGAAATTGCCTTTACACATACAACTATATGCATTTTCTTACCCCCTCGGATCTTTTTTCAGATATAAACCCTTCCCATCCATAACTCGGACCATGGAAAACCGGAAATACAGTTCAAGTCTCCGGCCGTATTTTCCGCCGTATGATTTTATCCGGATATTCAAGGACAACAACACGTATGGGCTTCATGATGGCATCCATTATCTTTACGCCAAAAACACAGATATCACTGCCATCCTGATACTGGGCGATGATTCCGTTACCCGCATACAGCTTGGGTTTTGTCGTTGCAAAGGGGGTTGGGTGGGTAATGAGAATATACTCGTTTTTTACCATCCCCACCAAACTGGCCTGAATTTTGATTGGAATATCAATACCCTCTATTTTCATTTTGAATATTGTTCCCGGTGTAATATTTAATCCCATTTTTTCAGTGCTTAGGGCTTTATAGGCTGTCATTATCATATCCCTGTCAGAAATTTCATTTCAGAATATATCCAAAGACCTATTTACCCTTACACATCATCCAAGACAATACCCAAATGATAAAGAAAGCATCTGTCTCGATACATAAAAAACCAGAAAACCATCCCTGTCAAATAAAAAAATCGAACGCTCGTTCTTTTTTTTTCTTGACCGCTGGATTTCCAGAGCATACTATCCTGTTCAACAAGTATTCAACAACTGTCACGCCAACCCTGGGAAAACAAAAATGGGCATGCTCTACCTTATCCGCCACGGACAGGCCTCCTTTGGAGAAGCTTGCTATGACAGACTTTCTCCCACAGGAGAAATTCAAGCAGCCCTTCTGGCTGACTACTTCAAAAAAACGAACTCAATTTTTGATGAAATCTTTTCAGGAAATCTCTCCCGTCAGAAAAAAACTGCGCAGATACTCATGCAAGAAATGCCAGACAATATCCATGCAACACAGCTCATACAAACACCCGCATTTGATGAGTACGATTCCGAAGGCGTTTTCCGGGAAATTCTTCCGGAAATACTTTCGGAAAATGAGAAAGCAGCCTCGGATTTTCAAAATATCATTCAGGATAAAGGGGCATTTCAGAGAATTTTAAGCGGGCTTCTGGACAGGTGGATGCACATGGAGGAAGGCGAGTATCCACTGGAAAGCTGGCACGAATTCAGGGAAAGAGTCCGAAGGGGTATTCTGGATCTGGATCTTCAGGGAAAAAAGAAAATTCTCATTGTCACATCCGGAGGCGTCATTGCCACCTGTATGCATCTTTTTCTTGAAATCCCTCCCAAAAAAGCCATGGACCTTTCCTGGCAATGTATGAATTCCTCCATGTCCATATGGATTGCAAAGGAAAAGGATTTCCGTCTCCACGCCTGGAACCATGCTCCCCATCTAGAAATATGCGGCAGGCAAGATTGGATCACCTACCGTTAATATAAACAACAGCAAAGGAGAAAATCATGGATTTTACAGTTTCCGACAAAATGCAGACTATTTTAAAAATGATCAATGAATTTGTGGAGAAAGAGCTTTTCCCTCTGGAAAAGGAATTTGTAAAAAAAGATTTCCATGAACTGCTCCCGCTTATCCGTGAAAAGCAGAAAATGGTCAAGGAAATGGAACTCTGGGCTCCCATCTATCCACCGGAACTGGGTGGTATGGGACTTTCCATGGTGGACCATGCCATGGTTTCCGAAGCCCTTGGCCGCTCCCCCCTCGGTCACTTTGTTTTCTGGTGCCAGGCCCCGGATGCGGGTAATGCGGAAATCCTTCACATGTATGGCACTAAAGAGCAGAATGAACGCTGGCTGGCTCCTCTGGTAAAGGGAGACATCCGGAGCTGCTTCGGCATGACCGAACCGGATATGCCAGGCTCCAACCCCGTCATGCTGGGAACAACGGCTGTCAGGGATGGCAGTGATTACATAATCAACGGCCACAAATGGTACACAACGGCCGCAGACGGTTCCCAGTTCTGCATTGTCATGGCCGTAACCAACCCCGAAGCCCCCACCTATGCCCAGGCCAGTATGATTATCGTGCCCACGGACACCCCCGGCTTCAATCTGGTACGCAACATTCCCGTCATGGGCCATGAGGGGACGGATTACGCCAGCCACGGAGAAATCCTGCTGCAAAACTGCAGGGTTCCTGCAGAAAATCTTCTGGGGGAGGAAGGACATGGTTTTATCATGGCCCAGGACAGGCTGGGACCGGGCCGGATCCACCATTGCATGCGCTGGCTGGGCATCTGCCACAGATCCTTTGATCTGATGTGCCAGAGGGCAAACTTCAGAAAAATCACCAGAGATGACCAGACCCTTGCCTCCCGTCATATTGTCCAGCAGTGGGTGGCGGAATCCGCAGCGGAAATTCAGTCGGCCCGCCTCATGACCCTCCATGCGGCATGGTGTATTGATCAGGTGGGGGCAGCCAAAGCAAGGGATGAAATATCCGCCATCAAATTTTACGTGGCCGGTATCATGCAGAAGGTTATTGACCGTGCCCTGCAGGTTCATGGGGGACTGGGGATGACCGATGACACCATCCTTGCCTACTTCTTCCGCCATGAACGGGCAGCCCGTATTTATGATGGTGCGGATGAGGTTCATAAAACAGCCATGGCCAGAAGAATTCTGAAACGGTACCTCTGATGAATTTCGAATCCTTTAAAACTAAACACGACACATCCATGGAGAGGGTGTGTCGGGAGCTCTTCCGGTCCGGAAGTGATTCCATACGGATCAAAAAAGAAGAAACCGCCGTTAAAAATCTCATGGCTATTCTGGAAGCAGCATTGAATCTTTCAGTAAAAAAAGGTTTTGATGCCATGAGTCTGCGGGATCTTCAGGCAGAATCCGGTCTGAGCATGGGCTGCCTCTACTCCTATTTCCCCGGCAAGGAGGCCCTGCTCCACATCATGCAGGATCAGGGGCGGAAATTTGTAATGGGGATTATGGCCGAAGCACTGGAAGAGCCAGCCCCTCCTGAAGAAAAACTGGAAATGGCCATCCGCACCCACATTTACCTGAGCGAAAACATGCAGAAATGGTTTTATTTTTCATATATGGAAACCAAAAATATGGGACGGGATGAAGCCAAAAAAGCCATTGAGAGCGAACTTCTTACGGAATCCATTTTTAGAGATATTCTGGAAGAAGGAGAAAAAGCAGGGGTCTTTTCCTTTGAGGATGCCAACCTGACCGCTGCCATGATCAAGGCCATGCTCCAGGACTGGTATCTCAAGCGCTGGAAATATAAAAATAGACAGATCCATGTGGATGAGTATGCAAACTTTCTCATCCGTTTTATCAGAAAAGCCCTGGTGCAGCCCTGATCAGGTGATCATCTCTTGTCATATAACACAAAGAAAAAACGAAAATGTTCAGCACAATTTATTCTGAAATTCCAATGCTATAATTGCAGCAGCTTCTTACTGTTGCAAGGCACCCTGGCTATTTGCCAGTGACATTGCAATCGTTTCGGATCAGAGCTTTGAAGGCCTGTGCGAAAGAAGCGGCAAACTGTCTGACCCGCCACAAAGGCAGTGTGCTTAAGCCTGCCATGGTAATAAAAAAGCGTATCCTGCCTGTAGCGGAGAGTTTTTGCCGCTTCCGCACAGGGCAAGAAGCTCCCGAATCCGGCACTCAAGATCCCTAAGCACTTTTGATCCCGTAAAGGGGCTTGCGTTTTTCAGCTTGAGTGCCGGATTGCGTCACAGACAAATAGCTTGGGGGCCTGTGCATCTGCCTGACAAAAATAGAAATTAGAAATTGTGCTGAACTGTGACCAAACATCCATTACAGGAAGAATGAATATGTCCATTCAGGATGAAGCCACGCAGGTGCGTTCCGGCGAGGAGCTTGATCTGAAAAAACTTTCCGTTTACCTGAAAGATCAGATTCCTCACCTTTCAGAAAATTTGGAAATTCAGCAGTTTCCCAGCGGATTTTCAAACCTGACCTACCTTCTCCATTCCGGAGACAAAGAAATGGTCCTGCGCCGTCCGCCCTTTGGTAAAAAGGCGAAAACGGCCCATGATATGGGCAGGGAATACAGAATTCTAAAAGCCCTGCGACCGGTTTTTCCCTATTGCCCGGAACCCCTCTGCTTTTGTGAAGATCCGGACATCATGGGATGTGACTTTTATGTGATGCAGAGAATTCCCGGTATCATTTTACGAAAGGAACTTCCTCGAGGTTTCAGCCTCCCGCCATCCCAGGCCTCAAAGCTCTGTGAGAATCTCGTATCCGTCCATGCCGACCTCCATAACCTTGACATCCGGGATGCAGGACTTGAAAATTTCGGAAAACCGGAAGGCTATGTAAAAAGACAGCTGGAGGGCTGGTCCCGCAGATTCCGTGATGCCCGTACACCTGATGTTCCGGCCTTTGAGGAAGTTATGGCATGGCTGGAGGAAAAACAGCCCGGAGATACGGACAGACCCTCAATCATCCATAATGACTTCAAGTTTGACAATGTTGTTCTGAATCCCAATGATCCCACGGAGATCATCGGCATTCTGGACTGGGAAATGGCCACCCTCGGCGATCCCCTAATGGACCTTGGCGCATCCATGGCCTACTGGATCAATAAAACAGACCCGGACTACCTGCAGCATACCCGACTGATGCCCACCACCCTTGAGGGTATGATGACACGGGAAGAGGTTGTGGCTGCCTATGCCGAAAAAACAGGCAGAAAAATCCATAATTTCGATTTTTACTATGTCTTCGGGCTTTTCCGTCTGTCCGTGATTGCCCAGCAGATCTACTATCGTTTTTACCATGGGCAGACTAAAGATCAGCGTTTTGCCTTTCTTGTTCATGCCGTTGGTTTTTTTGAAAAGGCATGCAAGGATGTCATGGATAAAAAATACTGAACAACCAATCCCTATGAAAGGAGTTCACATGCAGAATCTTTTCTCCCTTGAAAACAAAGTTGCCCTGATCACAGGTGCCAGCCGTGGCATTGGTGCTGCCATTGCAAACACCCTGGCTGCCCAGGGTGCCCACGTTGTCCTGTCCAGCAGAAAAGCCGAAGCACTGGAAGAAGTTGCCGGAGAAATACGGAAAAATGGCGGCAAAGCCACGGTCATGGCCTGCCATATGGGTCAGATTCCTGCTGTACGGGAACTTGTGGACAGAATTGAGCAGGAACTGGGACGCCTCGACATTCTTGTGGCCAATGCGGCCACCAATCCCTACTTCGGTGATCTTTTCGGAGTGGATGAGGGAGCATGGGACAAAATCATGGATGTGAATGTGAAGGGCCCCTTCTTTCTCATCCAGGCTGCGGCTAAAATCATGGATAAAAACGGAGGCGGTGCCGTTGTCACAGTAGCTTCAGTGAATGGTGTCAGCCCTGCCCTCTTTCAGGGAGCCTACTCCATATCCAAAGCGGCTGTAATTTCCATGACCAAGGCCTTTGCCAAGGAGCTGGCACCCCGAAATATCCGGGTGAACTCCCTGCTTCCCGGACTCACGGACACCAAGTTTGCCGGGGCCCTTATCAACAATGATGATATCAGGGAATACGCCGTCAAGCAGATTCCCATGGGCCGTTACGCCCAGCCGGGAGAAATGGCCGGGGCTGTGCTGTATCTGGTCAGTGATGCCTCAAGTTTCACCACGGGCACCACCCTGATCTGCGATGGCGGTCAGCTGGCCTGAAAAACCGATTTCTTTTCACCTTATCTTCTTTGCGGGGATAAGGTGAAAAGAAAAAATCCTCATCACTCGATATTGTATTTACTTAGGCGGTAGCGAATGGACCGAAATGTAATACCCAACAAATCCGCTGATTTCTGCTTGTTACCTCTGGTCAGGTCCAGGGCCTTTTCCAAATACCGTCTTTCAATACCTTCAAGGATTTCATCCAGCTGGACTCCTGAAGCCACATCCTCCATGGCTTCCGTATCCATAACAGCGCCATCTTCTTTCTGAATTTTACGTCTTTTATGAAAGGAGAGCGAGAGACTTTCGGGAAGAATAATATTGGTGGATGAAAGGGCGACGGAACGCTCAATGAGATTTTCAAGCTCCCTAACATTTCCCGGAAAATCATAGCGTTGGAGAAGATCAATGGCATAGGAGGAAAGCTTGGTAATGCCCTTTCCCATCTCCTTTGCATATTTATCGAGAAAATGCTGGGCCAGCATACGAAGATCTTCCTTACGCTCCCGCAAGGGCGGCAAACGGATTTCCACCACATTCAGACGGTAAAAAAGATCTTCGCGAAATTTACCAACAATAACAGCTTCTTCAAGACTACGGTTTGTTGCGGATATAATCCTGAAATCAACGGGAACTTCCTGGGTTCCGCCCACGGGGAGGATTTTACGTTCCTGAAGTGAACGGAGCAGCTTGACCTGCAGGGCCAGAGGCAGTTCCGAAATCTCATCCAGAAAAACAGTACCACCATCAGCGGCCTCAAAAAAACCCTTCTGGTCTGTATTTGCACCGGTAAAGGAGCCTCGTTTATGGCCAAAAAAAGCACTTTCCATGAGATTTTCCGGTATGCTTCCGCAATTGACCACCACAAAGGACTTGGAAGCTCTGGGGGATGAGTCATGGATGGCTCTGGCTATCAATTCTTTACCTGTACCGGATTCTCCTGAAATCAATACGCTGGTTCGGGTGGCTGCCACCTGGGTGATGCGCTCAAAAATACGCTGCATCTCCGGACTTTCACCAATAATCCGGCCAAAACGAAGCTTCTTTTCCATGGTATAGGCCATGGCCCTGCGTTCTTCTTCAAGGGTACGCATACTTAAGGCATTGCGGATTGTCAGCAGCAGTTCCTTGTTGGCAAAGGGCTTGGGCAGATAATCATAGGCTCCGGCATTCATGGCCTGCACGGCTGTTTCCGTTGTTGCATAGGCAGAAATAAGAATCACAGGGGCATCGGACTTTTTCGCCTTAGCTGCCCGCAGCACATCCAGCCCTGTCATATCCCCAAGGCGGATATCACTCAAGAGAAGATCATAGGGCGTTGTATCCAGACATTTCAGGGCAGCCGCACCATTTTCCGCTACGGTGACGTCATAGCCTTCCCTTGTCAGCATCACCTCAAGGAATTCCCGCATGCTGAGTTCATCATCCACCACCAGAATATGTTTATGCCCATGCTTTTCTTCACCCATAAAATTATCTCCCATACCACTTCATATCTTTACCCATCTTAATTATTCAGTACATTTTATCCTGAAGAATTGTTCATTAATTTTAAGATCTTGATTTCAGCAAAAGACAATCGGGCTGTTTGTAAGTGAGATTGCAATCGTTTCGGATCAGAGCTTAGAAGGCCTGTGCGAAAGAAGCGGCAAACTGTCTGAGCCGCCACAAAGGCAGCGTGCATAAACCTGCTATGGTAATAAAAAAGCTTATCCTGCCTGTGGCGGGGAGTTTTTGCCGCTTCCGCACAGGGCAAGAAGCTCCCGAATAAGATTGCGTCACGAACAAATGGCCCGGTTGTCTGTGCATCTGATTGAAGGTATTCGATTTGCCAAAGGAAAATTGTGCGGAATAGCAGCTCACTACCAATCAAACCTTATAAACTAACCGTCCGCCCACAATAGTTGCCACGGCCTGCCCCGTAAGCTGCCATCCCCCGAAGGGTGTATTCCTGCTTAAAGAGGCAAAGGATGCAGGTGCCACTTCCCAGGAAGCCTTAATATCCATCAGTGTCAGATCCGCAGGAGCTCCGGGAAGCAAATCATTATTCATACCAAGGATGCGGGCCGGATTTTTACTCATCAGGCGGATAAGATCTGCAAGGGATAAAAAACCATCATGCACCAGCTTAAGGGAAAGTCCAAGGGAGGTTTCAAGGCCTATGATACCATTGGGAGCCTCATCAAAGGGAACCTCCTTTTCCATAGATGCATGGGGCGCATGGTCCGTGGCAATACAGTCCAGGGTTCCATCCTGCAAACCTTCAATAATGGCCTGGCGGTCCGCTTCACTGCGCAGAGGCGGATTCATTTTAGCCAGGGTATCATAATCGCCCACAGCTTCTTCCGTAAGGGTAAAATAATGGGGTGCCGTTTCTGCCGTCACCTGAACACCCCTTGCCTTGGCATGACGAATGGCCCGTACCGACTCCCGGGTGCTGACATGGGCAATGTGGACCCGGCTGCCGGTCAGTTCAGCAAGACCTATTTCCCTTTCCACCATAAGGTACTCGGAAATATTGGGAATACCTCCAAGGCCCAGCCTCGTCGCCACCGTTCCCTCATTCATCACACCGCCAGCCACAAGACTCAGATCTTCACAATGAGATATTATAAAAAGATCAAAAGCCTGGGCATACTCCATGGCCCTGCGCATGGTCTGTCCATCCAGAACGGGCATTCCGTCATCACTCAGGGCAATAGCACCGGCACCCTTGAGATCGGCATATTCATTCAACTGCTGCCCCCCAAGCCCTCCGGTAATGGCGGCCACGGGGTAGACCCTTGCAAGACCGGCTTTCTCTGCCTGCTGCACAATCCAGGATGTGATTCCAGCATTATCATTCACAGGTCGGGTATTGGGCATACAGCATACCGCCGTAAATCCGCCCCTTACGGCAGCGCGGCAACCACTTTCTATGGTTTCCTTATATTCCTGCCCCGGTTCCCTGAGGTGAACATGCATATCAATCAAACCCGGTGTCACAAAAAGCCCCTCAGCATCCAGAATCTCGTCCGCCTTTTCCATGTATGCGCCGGGTTCCGTTACAGCCTCAATCCGACCATCAAGAATCCAGATATCCCGCAACCCGTCAATGTGGCCAGGATCCAGAACGTGGCCGTTTTCAATCTTCATCCGCATTGCGTACTCCTCCTGCCAGGAGATAAAAAAGGGCCATTCTAAGGGCCACACCGTTTTCCACCTGATCCAGAATGGCTGAACGGGGGCCGTCCGCCACTGCATCGGAAATTTCCACTCCCCGGTTCATGGGACCGGGATGGAGAACCACTGCATCGGAATGGGCCATGGACAATCTCTTTTCATTAAGCCCGAATTCCCTAGCATACTCCCTTTCCGTAGAAAAAAGAACATTATTCATACGTTCCTTCTGCATACGGAGCATCATGACCACATCGGCATCCTCCAGCGCCCTATCCACGGAAAAAAAAGCCTTTACCCCATAACTTTCAATACCCTTGGGTATCATGGTCGGCGGTCCCGCCACCCGCACCTCAGCCCCCATCTTCACAAGACCTTCCATATTGGACCTTGCCACACGGCTGTGGGCAATATCTCCGATAATGGCCACCTTCAGTCCGGCAATACGGCCTTTTTTCTCACGGATGGTCATCATGTCCAAGAGTGCCTGGGTCGGGTGAGCATGCCTGCCATCACCGGCATTTATCACCCCGCATTTCAGATGTCCTGCAATAAAACGGGCTGCGCCGGAAGTACCATGGCGCATGACCACCACATCGGGCTGCATGGCCTCAAGGGTTTTTACCGTATCCAGAAGACTTTCACCCTTAGCCATGCTTGAACCGCTTTTGGCAAGAGCAATAACATCAGCACTCAGACGCTTACCTGCAATATCAAAGGAAGTCTTTGTCCTTGTACTGGCTTCATGGAAAAAAAGGATCAGGGTCTTACCCCGCAAGGTGGGAACCTTTTTCACAGGTCTTAAGGAAATCTCCTTCATGCCCTGAGCCGTATCCAGAATATGGGTAATTTCCTCCACAGAAAGGGAGGCAATATCCAGAATGTCTTTTCTGCTGAAATACATACCCCTCCAATGCCCCTGAAAAACAGGGGCTTACTTCAGGAAATAAAATTCCCCAGCCGATCCCAGCGGGGCCGCATACTCTCTCCATCCCAGGACCAGTATATCATAAAGGCCCGCCCCTTCAGCTCCCGGATATCTACATACCCCCAGAAACGGCTGTCGCTGCTGCTGTCCCTGTTGTCCCCCATGGTAAACAGCTTGCCTTCGGGAACCCGGACGGGTCCCATATTATCCCTTGGGGTGATTTCTCTGCGATACACAGTTGTATCCACATGCCAAGCATATGGTTCATCCGGCACCACTTCACCATTTCTGTAAAGCTGTTTATTCCGGATTTCAATCACATCTCCTTCAACACCCACAACACGCTTGATAAAATCCTTGCTACTGTCTTCGGGATAGGCAAAAACAATCACATCTCCATGGGAAGGCATCTTTCCGCCTAAAACCGCTTCTCCGAAAAAGGGAACATTCAGGCCATAGGCCAGCTTATTGACAAGGATATGATCCCCAATCTGAAGGGTCTCCAGCATGGAACCCGAAGGAATTTTAAAGGCCTGAACCGCAAAAGTCCGGATCAGAAGGGCCAGAACCACAGCAATGACAATGGCTTCAACATTCTCACGCCAGACGGAAGCCTTTGGTGGCTTTACCTGCATATTTTCTGCGTTTGTCTGAGTTTTCACACAAAACACCTTCGTCAATGGTCAAGTATAAAAGGAAGCAGGATTCAAGGCTCTCTGTTTTTTCCTGCATAAAAAACCCTCTTTATATACGCTAAAGAGGGTAAAAATAATTAAGAAGGTCCGGGAAGAAGGAACTGGGGTTCTCCCAGAAAAAACTTACCCCTTTCTATCCATTCTTTTAAAATGAAAGCAACCTCTCTGGCCTTGACCATGCTGGAAAGGGGAACAGTGGGAATCACCTTGCCATCCACCGTAATGCTACCGCTTTTCAGTTCTTCATAACTCACCTGTCCATAGCTGCGGGAAACACCATTGGGATAATCCATGGCATAATCAACCACCTGGGTAAAAATATCCGAATCCTTTACTCCAGTAAACCGGGCCATCTCCTCATTAAGAATGGGAATGGGAATACCCAGACCAAGGGAAAGGGTACAGCCATACCCCCGCATGCTGGCTCCCCGTAACCACTCGGACTTCATCTGTTTCATATCACCCATCACAAAAAGGGTACCCGCAGGCGTTGTGGGAACGCCCTGTTCCGTTCGTGGTGCCTGGGGCTTATGCTGGGTTCCCCACCAGGTGACATACCCCACCCCCCCGCCGAGAAAAATCCGGGTTCCAAGGCCGATGGTCCGGTAACAGGGATCGTTCATAAGGGGACTTAAGGCACCGGCACTGCAGTAATTGGCATTTCCCATTCTGGGTTTCAAGGTACCCATATAGGTATAAATGGTTTTTTTGGTAGTATTGATGGCACAGTTGTAATTCTGATACCCGTTTCTCGGATTGCAGAGAAGGGCCTGGGGAAGATCTGCAAGGGTCAGATCCTTTTCAAAGAAACGATTGGGATAGCAGGTTGTTCCATATCCTTCCGAACGCATATGCACTGTTTTTCCCGCAACAAGATCCTCAATAACATGGCCTCCCCCATAATTGAAGTTACCGGGATAAACCTTATTCAGGGGATCTTCCTCTGTAGGTTCCGTAGCACCGATGTAGCAGTCCACAGCGGCCAGTCCCCCATAGGCTGGCACACCATTGAACCAGGTTTTAGAAGCCTTTATGGTCGGCTGGGCATGGCCAAAATTGATAAAGGCACCGGAAGAGCACATGGGAGCAAAGGTTCCGGTAGTGACTACATCAACCCTCTGGGCAGCCTTGACAGGCCCATCATTTTCTACAATATCAATCATTTCCTCTGCGGTAACAACCACGGCCCTGCCTGCGGCAATTTTATCATTGATCTCGCGGTATGTCTTATTCACCTCAAAAGTTCCCATGCCGATCCTTTCCTCATAAAGCTGTTCGCCATCAGACCCAAAATTATATACGCAGCCCTAAATACCGGCTTCAATATCACGAAGTTTTGATAAAATATTGTTCTCCACCCAATTGGCATCCAGCCACTCAATGGGGTTCACAAAGGTGTTATGAACAATAACACCAAAATGCAGATGATCCCCTCCTGCCATACCCGTAAGACCCGTCAGGCCCAGCGTATCTCCCCGCTTTACGCGATCCCCCACAGCAACATCAATCTGACTCATATGGGCATAGTGGGTAAAAAGGCCGCATCCATGATCCAGAATAACATTTCTGCCATAAATGCCAACGGTTTCTGTCATCACCACCTTGCCCGAAGCCGCTGCAGGAACGGGAGACTGGGCAATGGAGGCAAGATCCAGACCCATATGGAACTGCCGGTCTATCTCCCGACCATTATGGTAGTAGATTCGCCTGTCCGCAAAACCACCCCTGTTGGCAGCCGCAGGCAGGGGAAGAAAATGCCTGTCCCATAAAACGGCTGATTCTGATTTCTCGGTAGCGGCAAAAATAACCTTTTCATTTTTATCCCTCAAAAGGTTATTCACCTTAAGAAATTTTTCCAGCGGAGAATCCGGATCTCCTCCCGGAATCTGAAACTCGGGCATTTTCCAGTTGAGAAAACGATCACTGATATTGATTTTATCTTCGGGGAAACGTCTTGCATTCACGTGGTGGGGAAAACCAGCCCGTCCTTTGTTACCGGCAAAATCTTCGGCCACGATAAATATCTCCGAACCGGATCCCGGCTCATGGTGCAATCCAAAAAAAGCCAGGTAAACATCCTTATTCGGACCAAACCCGCCATAACCGGGGAAAAAATTACCATCCACCTTGACACCGCTGCGTACCACAGGTTCGGAAAGGCGATAGCCCACAAGCCCTGCCCCCCCCTGGGCAAGGTAATGACGCCTTGTCACCACACGAATCTCCGGTGGCCGGGTATCCACCCGGATCTCCCTTTCCAGATAAGCCACATTACCTTTGAATCCCCCCCGCAGTGATGCATCCCGAACACGGACTCTTAAAGTACCCACACCATCGGAAATACCCAGCTCAGAAGGCTTGAAGGCGAAATCCATACGGACATGATCCACACCTGTGGCACCCAGAAAAGAACTGGCCGGGAAAGATTTTTGCTCAAGAACATGATCTCTGCCATCTTTATAAAAGGAAACCTGAACTTCCTTAACCCCCCGGCCTTTGTCCTTCACTTCAAGGGAAAGAGCCTCTTTTTCTCCTATGCTGTCGGACACAAGATCCATGGATATCACTGGCGTACTTCCTTCAAAACAGGTAAAAACCAGCCAGCCGATACCGCCTATAAGAAGCCCCATAAGGGGCAGAAACAGCCACCCCCTGCTTTTTTTTTCTTTGCTTTTCATTTTCCCTTACCCCTCCCTCAATAAATTTCCAATGCTTTATTCCGGTCGCATTCATAACAGCTCACTTATGGGGAATCAAGGGCATAAGAAGGAAAAACAAAGAAGACCTGACGATGGACGAAGGCATCGGCTTGACTTTTGCATATGGGGGCGTTAGGAATACCTTCAAGAAAAAAACAATCTCTGCTGCAGCCAGAAAAAATAGAAAGAGACACCATGACAACCAAATTGCAAGAATTACCATATTTTTCTTCAAAAACAGAAATTTCCATGCTGCTCATTGCAGGCCCCTGCGCCATTGAAAGCCTGGATCTCTGCCTCTATATTGCAGAATTCCTTAAAAATGAAGCAGAAAAAAGACAGCTCCCCTTCATTTTCAAAGCTTCCTTTGACAAAGCCAACCGCAGCAGCATCAACTCCTTCCGCGGACCGGGCATGGATGAAGGCCTTCGTATACTGGAAACCGTACGCAAGAGATTCGAGGTTCCCGTTATTTCAGATATTCATCTCCCTGAGCAGGCAGATGCAGCCGCAGAAGTTCTTGATATAATACAGATCCCAGCCTTTCTCTGCCGCCAGACAGACCTTCTTGCGGCTGCAGCCCGTACCGGAAAACCCGTAAACGTGAAAAAAGGTCAGTTCCTTGCTCCTTGGGATATGAAAAATGTGGTCACAAAATTAAAGGAATCCGGTGCCAGCAAAATTATGCTTACGGAACGGGGAGCAAGCTTTGGCTACAACAATCTTGTGGTGGATTTCCGCAGCATCCCCATCCTGAAAAGCTTTGGTTATCCTGTTATTTTCGATGCCACCCACAGCGTACAGCTTCCCGGAGGCTCCGGCACCCATTCCTCAGGCCAGAGAGAATTTGCTCCTGTACTGGCCCGCAGTGCCATGGCAGCAGGAGCCGACGGACTTTTCATTGAAGTACATCCTGAGCCGGAAAAAGCCCTCTGCGATGGTGCAAACTCCCTGCATCTTTCAACCCTTCCCGGCCTTCTGGATCAGCTATGTGCCATTAAAGCCATACTTGGAGAATCCCCCGCATGAACTCTTCCCTTGCCGACATCTCCCTGCTGCTGCTGGACGTTGATGGCATCCTCACCACAGGCTCCGTCATTTATAGCGACAGCGGCGAAGAAACAAAGGTCTTTAATGTGAAAGACGGCCTTGGGCTTCGAATGCTTATGGATGCCGGAATCAAGGTGGGCATTGTTACAGGCAGGGCAGCACCCGCCCTGCGTCACAGACTGAAAAACTTAAACATTGAGCTGATATGGGACGGCGTAAAGGACAAGGCAGCCATTCTTCCTGAAATAACAAAAAAAACAGCCATTCTGCCGGAAGCCATGGCATTCATGGGGGATGATCTCCCGGATATGGGATTGATGAAACGGGTTGGCGTCTCCATCAGCGTTTGGGATGCAGCTTCAGAAGTACGTGAGATGGCAGACTTTACCACAAAAGCCTGCGGCGGCTGTGGTGCCGTACGGGAAGTCTGCGAGGCCATTCTTAAGGAAAAAGGACTCTGGACCGCCATCCTGGAACCCTTTCAGAAATGAAGCCCGGCTACCGGAAAAGACGTTTTCTGCTTTTTTTTGTAAGCGGCCTGATCCTCACAACCGCCATCCTGTTTATGGTAGAACGGTTTCGTACTCCACTGCCACCGGATTCTCTTCTGCAGCGCTCCGATATTACCCTGACCCGATTCCGCCATACAGCAACGGAAGAGGGCAAAGTTGTCTGGACCCTCTCCGCAGAAAGGGCAGATTATGACCGAAAGGCAGATGCTGCAGCTCTGGAAGTGGTTAAGGCCACCTATATGACAAAAGATAATATCCCTATCCTGGCCTATGCACTTTCAGGTTTCGTAAATATCCATACCAAGGATATGCTACTCGAAGGATCAGTAAAAATAGAACACCCTGAATATACAGCTAAAAGCGAAAAAATGGAATACATAGCCAAAGAAAACCTCATCCTGTCACCAAAACCCGTAACCGTGGAAAGCGAAGGACTCCTGATCATCTCAGACACCCTGTCCTATAGTATCTCAGACGGCTTGATACACTTCATAGGCAATGTGAAAGGAAAGCTCCATGGCTCCATGCCATCCCCATAAGACAGCTCCTGCCCTCTTCTGGCCACAATCGATGAAAATGCTGAGTTACCACTGTGGTCAAAGGACCGGACCCACCGCTAAATCAGTCCTCCAAAAACCAAAGTATGACACAGCTTTTTTTCTAAGAGTCTTTTTCGTCATGTTCTGTTTTTTTTATCCTTTCAACCTTTCAGCGGATTCATCACCCTCCATTCATTTTGAAAGCAGACAACAGACCTGGGATACGAAATCCAGAAAAATTCTGATGGAAGGAGAAGCTAAAATTTCAGGAAACCACGAAAGCTTAGAGGCAGAAAAGATCCATATCTTTTTTTACCCCATGGATACGGGAAAACAGCTGTCCGCAGAAAGCCTGAAAAGCCTTAAAGCCGAAGGGAAGGTCCGTCTTAGCAGCGAAGATATCCATGCCACGGCAGATACGGCCCTTTATGAAAGCCAGACCCAAAAGCTTCTGCTTGAAGGTTTCCCTGCAGAAATTCTGCACACGGATCTGCATATCCGTGGCAACATAATCCGTTTTGACCGTATTCAAAATCAGATGGAAGTGGAAGGCAGCCAGGAAACACCCACAACCCTCAGAGAAACAGCCACTGAAAGCGTGGAAACCTCCCCCATGGCTGCAAGGGCCATGATGCAGCACTGGGATTTGAACGCAAAGATTCTTATTCTGCATGACAAGGTCCACATGAGCCAGGCTGAAATGAATATCATGGCTGACACCATGACCCTTTACTACAGAAGTGAAGAAAAAAAGGAGCATGAAACAGACCATACCCCCCCTGGAATTGAAAAGGCCATTGCCAAAGGCCATGTAAGACTGACCCATGCCGATGGACATGCCCTTGGAGAAAAGGCTGTATACACAAGCACAGATGAAATAATCATACTCACGGGAAACCCGGCACGAATGGAACGCGATGGGAATATACTTCAGGGTCCTGAGATCCGTTTCAACCGCAGAACCGGTGAGATCGAAATTTCAGGTGGAGCTTCAGGGTCCCTTTTCCCGGGATCCGATGCCGCCCCTTTCTGAAATCAGGAGATCTTCCATGGCCTTATTACAACTCCAGCAGCTTGAAAAAAAATACGGCGACCGGAAAGTGGTGGACGGGGTATCCCTTCATGTGGAAAGCAGACAGGTCATCGGTCTCCTCGGTCCCAACGGAGCCGGAAAAACAACCACATTTTACATGGCCGTGGGATTGATCCGGCCCGATGGAGGCAGGGTTTTCCTTGACGATAAAGACCTGACGGATTATCCCATGTATATGCGAGCACGCCATGGCATAGGGTATCTGCCCCAGGAAGCTTCCATATTCAGAAAACTTTCCGTTCTGGAGAATATACTGATCATCCTTGAAAATCTGGATATGGGTCGTTGGGAACGCAGGCAGAAGGCAGAATCCCTTCTGGATGAACTGGGTATACGTCATCTAGCCCCTCAGATGGCCACGGTTCTCTCCGGGGGAGAAAGAAGACGGCTTGAAATTGCAAGGGTTTTGTGTACAGATCCATCCTTTGTTCTTCTGGATGAACCCTTTGCAGGGGTTGATCCCATGGCTGTCAGTGATATACAGAACATCATTAACTATCTGACCCACCGGGGTATAGGTGTTCTGATTTCTGACCATAACGTACGGGAAACTCTGGGTGTCTGCGATCATGCCTACATCCTGCATTCAGGCAAGGTGGTGGAATCAGGATCGCCTGCTGCCATCGCCGCAAGTCCCGTAGCCCGAAAAACCTACTTAGGAGACGGATTCCGGTTATAAAATGGCCATAGAACTCCGACAACAACTCAAATTGACCCAGCAGCTTGTCATGACGCCCCAGCTACAACAGGCCATCAAGCTGCTTCAGCTCTCCCGCCTTGAGCTGGTGGATGCGATTCAGCAGGAACTGGAACAGAACCCTGCCCTGGAAGAACGCATGGAGGCTCCGGATACAGAGACACCGGAAGTCAACGAAACACCTGCCTCGGAAGAGTCACTCCAGGAAATTGAAATCAGCGAAAAGGTGAGTGCAGAAACTGACTGGGACAGCTACCTTGATGAATACAGCAGTACGGGCCGGGTGCATTTTGAATCCGAGGAGAGGGAGGCCCCCCGTTATGAAAACTTCATATCTGGAAAAGAAACCCTGCATGAGCATCTCTTCTGGCAGCTTTCCATGACAGGAGCAGACATCCGGATTCAGCAGCTTGCAGGTCTTATCATCGGCAATATCAATACCGATGGTTATCTGGACACGGGCATTGAAGATATCATGAAGGTCAGCGACTGTTCTGAAAAAAAAGTGACTGAGGCCCTCAGGCTTGTGCAGTCCTTTGACCCTCCGGGGATAGCTGCCAGAAACCTTCAGGAATGCCTGCTGCTGCAGATCAAACGTCTTGGCATTGCATCGGATGTGGTGGAAAAAATCATATCCCAGCATTTAAAACACCTTGAAAATAAAAATTTCAAGGCCATCGCCAAAAGCCTGAAGCTGACCATTGAAACCGTTATCGCTGCCGTTTCCGTTATCCGGTCCTTAGAACCCAAACCCGGCAGGGAATACCACAATGAGGCACCCGTTTATATCACGCCGGACATCTATGTTTACAAACATGGCAATGACTTTCTCATCAGCCTGAATGATGACGGCTTGCCAAGGCTGCACATTAACCCCTATTATAAAAAAGCCATGAGAACAGGGGAAAAGGTTACAGGAGAAACAAAAGAATATCTTCAGGAAAAAATGCGTTCCGCCTCCTGGCTGATCAAAAGCATACAGCAGAGACAAAAAACCATTTACAATGTGATGGAAAGTATTGTCCGCTTCCAGAAGGATTTTTTTGAAAAGGGTATAGCCCACCTCAAACCCATGGTTTTACGGGATGTGGCTCAGGACATACAGATGCATGAATCCACCATCAGCCGGGTCACCACCAATAAGTACGCCTATACACCCCAGGGACTTTTTGAACTCAAATATTTTTTCAACAGCTCCATCAACCGGGTGGAAGGCGAGGCCATGGCATCCGCCAGTGTCCTTGATAAAATCAAGCAGCTGGTGGAAAGCGAAGACCCGCAAAAACCTTACAGCGATCTTAAACTTGCAGAAATCCTGGAAAAAGAACATAACATAGACATAGCCAGAAGAACCATTGCCAAATACAGGGAAATATTAAAAATTCTTCCGTCCAGCAAACGCAGACAGTACTGATCTATTCCAGTCCGGGAGCCTTCACTTTCCGTCCGCTCTATGAAAATGAAATGGCTTTCATCCATCACACCATGAAGGAGGAACACCCATGAAGACATCCGTAACCTTCAAGAACATCGAACCCTCCGAAGCACTGAAAAATTACGCCACCAGTAAGCTTTCCAAACTGGACAAGCATTTTGACGGCCCAGCCGAAGCCCAGGTGGTTATGTCTGTGGAAAAAATCCGCCATATTGTGGATGTGCGCATCACCTGTGACCGCCTGAATCTTCAGGCCACGGAAGAAACAGAGAATATGTATGCAGCCCTGGATCTGGTGGTGGATAAACTCAAAACCCAGATCCGCAGAACCAAAGAAAAAATCCGTGAAAAGCGTCCTGTTTCCAAAGGCGGTATCAAAGGCGCCGAGGCAGCCATGGCTGTTGCTGAAACCATCCGGGAAGCAGATGAAGATGCTTTGAATCCGGAAACGGCTCCAAAGGCAGGCTTTATCATTGAATCCATGCCCTTCAAACCCATGGATGCCGAAGAAGCTGCCATGCAGCTTGAAATTTCTGAAAAGAATTTTATCGTTTATACCGATGCACGCACAGAGAAGGTCAATGTCGTTTACAGAAGAAAAGACGGAGATCTGGGACTGATTCAGCCCACGGCCTGATGGATTAAAGGCCTGCCTGAGTCGGTAAAAGAGCAGGCCTTTAACCTGCATTCACTCAGGCTTGCAGTGTAACCAAAAGGTAAACAAATGAAACTTCTGGATATTATGACAAGAGACACCATCCTCACCGACCTGCAGGCAAAGGATAAGCCTGCTGTTTTAGAGGAACTGCTTGCTTCCCTCAGCCAGACTTCCGCACCCCCAAAGGAAGTTCTCATGCAGGTACTTCTGGAAAGGGAAATGCTGGGGAGTACGGGCATCGGTGATGGTATTGCCATTCCCCACGGGAAGCTGGACAGCCTTGAAGATATCCTTCTTATCTTTGGTAAAAGCCGCAGGGGCGTTTCCTTTGACGCCATGGACAACCGGCCGGTGCACCTTTTTTTTGTCATCCTGACACCCGGTGCAGCAACGGGTCTGCATCTGAAAATTCTGGCAAGAATTTCCAGACTCCTGCGGGAACCATCCGTAAAAAACAGACTCCGTCAGGCTTCAAGTCCAGAAATGGTTTTAGAAGCCATTGCCCCCATGGATGAAGATTTTTAGTAACTGTTCAGCACAGTTTATTTTGAACTGTCAATGCTGTAATTACAACAGCTTCGTACTGTTGCAAGGCTCCATGGCTATTTGCAAGTGACATTGCAATCGTTTCGGATCAGAGCTTTGCAGGCCTGTGCGAAAGAAGCGGCAAACTGTCTGAGCCGCCACAAAGGCAGCGTGCTTAAGCCTGCTATGACAATCAAAAAGCTTATCCTGCCTGTGGCGGGGAGTTTTTGACGCTTCCGCACAGGGCAAGAAGCTCCCGAATAAGATTGCGTCACGGGCAAATAGCCTGGGGCCTGTGCGTCTGTCTTGCAACTATGGTAATTGGAAAACCATTCTGAATAATTACGATTTTTAATTCTTTTTAACGGTGAGGCAGGATACAGCCATATCATCTGACCCATCATAACCTGACATATAAAGTGGATCTCCATGGACGCCAACGGAAAAATCATTGTTGTAACGGGACTTTCCGGCTCTGGAAAAAGTACCGCTGCCGCAGCCCTTGAAGATGCAGGCTTTTACTGTGTGGACAATCTTCCCGTAGCCCTTCTTCCTAAGTTTCTGGAGCTCCGCATCCACAGTGATACGGCAGATTTCAACGGCCTTGCCTTTATCATGGATATCCGGGAAAAGGGTTTTATTGAAAACCATTCAAGAATTTTTGAAGAGGTCCGGCAACAGGGCTGGAGCTTTCAGCTTATTTTTCTCGATGCCAGGGAAGATGTTCTGCTCGATCGTTTCAGCCAGACCCGCCGTCAGCATCCCCTGTCCCAGACCATTTCCCTCATGGACAGCATACGGGAAGAAATCCGACGCATGGTCCCACTAAAGGAAAGGGCCGACCATGTCATCGACACATCGGAAACCACGGTCCATGCCCTTAAAGCCCTTATCATGGGCATTGCGCAACACTGCATTTCCACAGACACACTCAGGGTGGATCTCTTAAGTTTCGGATTCAAATACGGCCTCCCACGTAATATGGATCTTCTCATGGATGTCCGTTTCCTGGCAAACCCCTATTTCAATCCGGATTTACGGGATCTTACGGGAGAAGATCCTGCCATTCAGCACTTCATCATCTCACAGGAAGAAACCCGGATCTTTTTACAAAAGTACCTCGACCTCCTTGACTATTTGATCCCATTGTATAAAAGAGAAGGCAAAGCCTACCTCACCCTGGGGATTGGCTGCACAGGCGGCCGCCACAGATCCGTGGCCATTGCACGCCGAATCTTTGAGTACCTGCAGGGACGGGTCGGCCAGATTGGCATAAGCCACAGAGATATCCTCCGCCAGTCCGCCCCCACCTGATACAAACCCTTAACCGGGAAAATAATTTACATGATAGGAATCATCGTAGTCACCCACTGTCAGCTCGGCCAGGCCCTGATTGAAGCTGCCGAATTCATTCTCGGAGAAAATACCCAGAATGTCACTGCCGTATCTGTCAATATAAAGGAAGATGCTGATACCATAAGAAAAACAATTGCTGAAACCTTAAAAAAAATGGATCAGGGAGAAGGGCTTCTCATTCTCACGGACATGTTCGGTGGCAGCCCCTCCAACCTCAGCTACTCCTTTCTGGAAGAAGGAAGAATAGAGGTCATAAGCGGTGTCAACCTTCCCCTTCTCATCCGCGCCATCAGCCTGAGAAAACGTGTTCCCATCCATGAAATCGGAACCCAGCTGGAAGCCCACGGCAAACGCAGCATCACCCTTGCCAGTGGTGTACTTAAAGGAATGCCACGCAGTGCTCAAAAGGGATAAGATTCATATCCGGCCCATGCTTTCCGGGGATCTTGCCGCAGTTGTTGACCTTGAAAGACGCATTTTTCCATACCCATGGAATAAACAGGATTTCATGTCGGAAATCAGTATTCCCGACGGTTTTTCCTGCATTGCCGAAAACAGCAGAATAATAATGGGTTATCTCTGCGCAAGACAGATGGCTGACGGTATGGAAATACTTAAGATAGCAAGCCATCCTGCATACAGAAAAAAGGGAGTCGCCACCCTTCTCATGGGAAAAACATACCAAAAGGCTGGAGAATCCCAATGGCCTGTACTTTTCCTTGAAGTTGCCTGCAAAAATACAGAGGCTCTGAGCTTCTACCGGAGCCAGGGCTTTATTCCCAGCGGTATCCGCAAAGGATATTACCCCGATGGCACGGATGCCATGAATATGATGAAACATCTTTAAAGACTTAAAATTAAGGAGTAATCATGCCTGTAAAAGTCGCTATAAATGGCCTGGGACGAATCGGCCGTGTGATCTTCCGCTGCGCCATGCAGCATCCGGATGTGGAGATCGTTGCCATAAATGACCTCACCACACCGGAAACCATGGCCCACCTTCTGGCCTTTGATTCCGTACACGGCAGACTTGATGCCCGAATTGAGGCAACGGACAATTCCATTATTGTCAACGGTCGCAGCATTCCCTTTTTTGCGGCAAAGGATCCTGCGGAACTGCCCTGGAAAGAGCTGGGCGTAGATATAGTGGCCGAATGCACGGGTGTTTTCCGTGACAGGGAAAAAGCCGCTGCCCACCTTAAGGCCGGTGCCAGACGCGTCATCATTTCCGCACCGGGACAGAACCCCGATGCCACCTTTGTCATGGGCGTCAATGAAAACACCTTTGATCCAGAAAAACACTTCATAGTTTCCAACGCTTCCTGCACTACCAACTGCCTTGCTCCCGTTGCAAAGGTTCTCATGGACAGCTTCGGCATCCGTCAGGGTCTGATGACCACTATCCATTCCTACACAGGAGACCAGCGCATACTGGACTTTCCCCACAAGGATCTTCGGAGGGCAAGGGCTGCAGGATTATCCATGGTACCCACCACCACAGGTGCTGCCAAGGCCGTGGGTCTGGTCCTTCCTCAGCTGCAGGGCAGGCTTAACGGTCTTTCCATCCGTGTACCAACCCCCAACGTCTCCATGATTGATCTGGTGGTCAATACAGAACGAAAAGGCCTTAGTAAGGAAGAAGTGAATGCCGCCCTTCAGGCTGCCAGTGAAGGCCCCCTCAAAGGCATCCTGGGCTTTGAGGAAAAACCTCTGGTTTCCATGGATTTCAACGGCTGTCCCCTTTCATCCGTGGTCGATGCACCCACAACGGAAACCATAGGCGAGGATATGGTCAAGGTACTTGCCTGGTACGATAACGAAACTGGCTATTCCCAACGTATGGTGGATCTGGCAGCCTTCATGGGTAAACATTCATAAATCTTTTTTAGGAAAGGCAAGGCAATGGACCGGAAACAACTCATTGTAGCCAACTGGAAAATGCACAAGACACCAGCGAAAGCGGCTGAGGATGCGGAAGCCATCGCCACGGCACTGGGCAGACTCCCGGATCATTCCTGTGTGGCTCTGGCACCACCCTTTCCTGCCCTTGTTCCCGTAAGGGAAAGGCTGAACCATACCCAGCTGCTTCTGGCCGCCCAGAACGTCCACAGCGAAGCCGAAGGGGCCTTTACCGGAGAAGTCTCTGCTCCCATGCTCAAGGCCTGTGGCTGCTCCCTTGTCATCGTTGGCCATTCGGAAAGACGTGCCTTGGCTAAAGAAAGCGATGCCATGGTACAGGCTAAAATAAAAGCTGCATTCAGTCATGAAATGGGAGTAATACTCTGTATAGGAGAAAGCGAATCCCAGAGAAATGAAGGGCTGACATTCAAAGTGCTTGACAAACAGGTTCGGGAAGCGGTAAAAGGCCTCTCCGTAACGGGCGTTAATTCTCTTGTCCTTGCCTATGAGCCCGTATGGGCCATTGGAACCGGAAAAACGGCCAGTGCGGATCAGGTTCAGGAGGTCCATGCCTTCTTACGGAAAATCTTGGCAGAATGTCTTGAAAAAGACCTTGCCAAGCAGACGGAGATTCTGTATGGTGGCAGCGTTAAACCATCCAATATCAAGGACTTAATGTCCATGGAAGATGTTGATGGCGCCCTTGTGGGCGGTGCGAGCCTGGACCCTAAAACCTTCGTATCCCTGATCAGAAATGGATTTGATTTATGACCACACTGCTTGTTACGCTTCATATTATTATCTGCCTCAGCCTGATTGTCGTAGTTCTGCTCCAGGCCGGTAAAGGTGCAGAAATGGGCGCAGCCTTCGGAAGCGGATCCAGCCAGGCACTTCTAGGCCCTTCCGGTGGTCAGAGCATGATGGGAAAAATCACAACAGGTATTGCAGTCATGTTCATGCTGACCTCTTTAAGTCTGGCTTACATATCCGGCAACAAACAGGAAAGTTCAGTGATGCCGGCAACAGTTGTCAGTCAGCCTGCAGCACAGGAAACACCTGCTGAATAAAGCTTAAAACATGCCGAAGTGGTGGAATAGGTAGACACGCTGTGTTGAGGGCGCAGTGGGGAGACCCGTGCCGGTTCAAGTCCGGCCTTCGGTACCAAACAGGATCCTGCCTCATTTGAAGCAGGATCAAAATATGTAGCATTGGTGGGGTTCCCGAGCGGTCAAAGGGAACAGACTGTAAATCTGTCGGCCAAGCCTTCGGAGGTTCAAATCCTCCCCCCACCACCACATGCGTCCCCATCGTCTAGCCCGGTCCAGGACACCGGCCTTTCACGCCGGCGACAGGGGTTCGAATCCCCTTGGGGACGCCATAAATGATATGCCGAAGTGGTGGAATAGGTAGACACGCTGTGTTGAGGGCGCAGTGGGGAGACCCGTGCCGGTTCAAGTCCGGCCTTCGGTACCATTTTTTTTCAAAAATTCAAAACAATATAAAAAAATCCAGGGAATAACCGGAGTAAAAAACAAAGTAAGATCATAAATCCGGTGGGGTTCCCGAGTGGTCAAAGGGAACAGACTGTAAATCTGTCGGCCAAGCCTTCGGAGGTTCAAATCCTCCCCCCACCACCACATGCGTCCCCATCGTCTAGCCCGGTCCAGGACACCGGCCTTTCACGCCGGCGACAGGGGTTCGAATCCCCTTGGGGACGCCAAATTTTATTCCTGCTCTGACGAAACACTACTCTCCTGCCTTCTTTCAGCAAATGCCTTTAAATAATCCATCAGCTCCATAGAGGCCTTAACAGCCCTGTCGGAATCTCCACATGATACCGCCTCAAGAATTATCCGATACAGCTCTGCTCCTCTGCGTGAATCCGAAGCTCCTTTATTCATAAACCAGAAGCGGCGGGAAGGGCTCAGAAGCGGACTCATGGTCTGGGCAAAAAAATAATTCTGTGTGGCCTCCACAAGAACATCATGTATTTCCCGAAGACATACAAGCACTTCTGCATCATTATCATCCAGGGCAGCTTCCATAATGGCACTTCCCAGCAACTGCATCCGTTTTTTCTGTTCTTCCGTAGCCCTCAAGCTTGCATGATGCACACAGGCCCCTTCTATGGCCCTTCTCACCTCCAGAAGCTTCAGCTGCTCATCCACGCTTAATTTGGCAATCTGAATACCCCGACGGGGATGAATCATTACCATGCGATCATGAGAAAGACGCTGCAGGGCCTCCCGTACCGGTGTGCGCCCAAGACCCAGACGCATGGCCAGTTGCTTTTCAGAATACAACTTTCGGGTTTCAAGCACATTGAAAACAATCATATTTTCAAGGCCTGCCCGGGCCTGTTCCGCAAGGGTCTTATGCATGTATTTTTTCTCCGGAATAGCATGTTTATAAAGAGCCAGAACCCAGGGTAAGCGCCGTGAGCCGTTTGGTTCTTTCAATAATCTTTTCATAATATGAAGCATTACGCTGCAAATAATAGTAAACTTCAAGGCTTGGGTTACCTTTTCTGTACTGCCGCATAAAAGATGCAAGGGCAAAGGGGGACTGAAAACGGCGCACATATATTTCACCCCAGGCATTGGAAAAAATGACCCCAAGATCATTGATATCCTTCTCATAGGGACTTTTTTCAAAACTGATAACCACAAGAACCTTGGTAAAGCGTTCCGCCCTTAAAAAAACCTCTGCATCCCTTTCAGCCACATCGCATACCCCGAAAATATCCTTTATTTTTTCAGAAAGATTAATTATCTCCTGAAGACTCACACTGGAAGGATTGGGTTCCATACGCATACTTGTCCGGTTATAAAGGCCATTCCAGACAGCAAAGGTCACAGCTTCAAGGATATCTGCTCCCGCAAGGAAAGGAAGCTGCCGGTCCGATCCTGGGTAGAGATTCCAGTAATCCTCCATCCACACAAATTCAAGGGATTTAAGATTAAAGGCATAACCCGGTCTTGGCAGATGAACCACCTTATCCTCTTTTTTCTGATAAATAGCCGTGATTCTTCGTCCCAGTACCGTAAGATCCCGGGTGTCCATCATACTGGCAACGCCCGTTGCCCTGCGAACAATATCTTCATAGAAACGAAAGAGACGCAGCAGCATTGCTTTACCAAACCGCATCTGGCGGGCTGCATCCCACTCTTCAAAGGAATCCAGTTCAAAGCAGGCCTCCCTGGAAAGCCCTGCAATAGTAACAAATCTTTGGGTCTGCTTTTTCCGGATGGGTTTTTTCTGCTCAAAGGATGTCAGGCCGCAGCGCAGATAAAAGCATCGTACCATCAGCTGATGTTCTGTCCGGGGAAGATCCCTGCCGTATTCCTGAAGAATAAGTTCCATGGAAAAACCCATGGGATCCTGAAAATCCATTTCACCCCGAAGTACCTGATCCCGGAAACGCTGACATGGCAAAGCCTCATCAGGACGATCAAGATGCATACGCAGAAGCGTCATTTTAATAACAGACTTCAGTGGACTGGTAAGGGACTTATGTAACTGCCACAGGGCTGCCCCAAGAAACTCACGGGAAGAAACCTTCTCAATATCTCCAAGATTTACAAGCTCATCACTGATCCGCCTGTTCTCCTCAAGCTGTTTCCAGGTGTTCCCATAGGGCATATCTCCATCCGTATCCCAGCAAACCCACCAAAAAGGTACCTTGCCCATAATAACAATGGAAGTGCGGTAAAATTCTTCCTTTAAAACATTTTTCTGGGCAGAACCTGAACTTTCATCCAGAGCCTGACCAAAATCTCCCCGACGGATAGCTTCAAGGTCTGAAAGAAAAAAATAAACCGGCATACGACAGTTCGTATCCAGCCAGTCTTTTATAATATTGATTTTCTTCTGCAGGGCTTTCCAACCTTCCCTGCCAATGAGCCTGCTGTCACAGCAGACCCATATATCGCAATCAGAATCCTGAGTCTGTGCCAGAGTACCTGCACTCCCGATGGAATAGAGGCCTTCAATCAGTAAACTGTCTTTTTTCTGAAACAGAAGATTCGTACCCACACCGAACATACGGCAGAACAAAGGAGCTTTTTCCAGGATATTCTTACTGCGATCAATGCCATAAACCCTGAAATTTTTTTCTGCATCTTTCATATATCCCGGAACCCTGGGATGATTAACGCTGAGCATCCAGGGAAGCAGATAAAGAATCTGATTCGCCTCCTTTGGACTTGCTTCGGCAAACATCCGCTGTCGCTCCTGATTATAGGTCTGAAATTTTTTCAAATTCCAGATAATTTTTTTTTCAATCATGAAAAAAACCCCGGCAATCTTGCCATATGAAAAACAAAGAAATAAGGTACAATTGAAAATTGCTACAGGATGGCCGCTGATCCCGCAAGCAAAAAAAGGACGGGGCTTTTACCCGACCCATCCCGATTGCAAGAGCCACGGCCCTGATATATTTATCACATTTATCCAATTGTAAAAACAATGAAAAACAAGATCAGAAGAATCAACTGTCACCGCTGCCGCCACTACTACGTCACATGGGAACCCCGTTTTCCCCATGGCTGCCGGGGCTTAAACTTTAAAAGCCGGGAGATTCCTTCCCTTGTGGTGTTCAGAAATTCCGGCCAGCCCTGTCATTTTTATTCACCTAAAAAAATGAACACAGAAAAAAAATCAAAACCCGGAGACATCATCATCTGAGTTATAAGGTGCTATCCTGGCCTTAACTTCGGGCATACGGCCGCAGGACATGCGGCCCTCGGGACATTTTCCATCCCTCAGGCATCCCGGCCCGGAAGCCCTGAACAGACCCGGAGCCTTTTTTACCAGAAGATCCCGCATCTTCCATGCAATATCCCGTATTTCCCACTGGGCACGGAAACAGGTCCTAAGGCGCAGAAAATGATAGAGCTGCCGTGCATTCATGGTGGAAAAAATATCTATGGTGTTTCCCGCCAGCAGCAGGTACACCCTGTCTTCGGGTACAAGCCCCATCCCAAGGGCCATATTCCAGAGGGCATCACTGCTTTCCACGGCATCCCTGTAAACAGCCAGAGCCTCAGAATTTAAAGAAACGGATTCGGGCAGAATCATGCCCTGCCTTCCAAAACGGGAAAAATCCGGAACCACAAGCCCCTGAATACGGTGTCGGGTCATATGGGTAAGACCGGCAAGGCTGATACCCGGAATATGGAAGGTATAGTTCACCTGCTCCAGCTCACGGGGTCTCGGGTCGGCCATAACAGCCTCAATTAGTTTTTTTTGCAAAGAAACTTCCCCATCAAGCATTTCCGAGGCTTCCTCCGGCCCCCATCCCTCGGACATCAATGCAGAAATGGCCACCTTTTTTTCACCATCTTCGGAACCCCACAGAAGACGAACTTCCGGTAATACAGCCTTTACAGTCTTGCCCGACCCTGCCATCACAAAAGCTTTTTCAGGAAGCTCAGGCGTAAAACCATCTTTATCCAGACCCTGAAAAACATCCGGAAAAATTTCTTCAGCCTGAACCAGAATTTTTTTACCAAGATTTAAAATCTCAGGATAGATTCTTCCCCGGCCATGGATACTGGTTCGGATAAAATACAAAAGCTCCCTTGCATTCATGGTGCAATAAATATGACTGCGGAAACTGCAGGGAAGAAGAAAGCGGGCATCTTCTTTGGCAATATCCAGAGAGGTCAGACGGGCATAGGCATCAAAGAGCTTTTTCATCTGCCTGTCATAGGAAGCAATAAAGGCCCCTTTATCAGTCCCTGCACTTTCAAACCTGAAATCCGGACGCATCCAGCCCATTCCCGCATAATCCACATATCGTCTGGATTTTACCGTATATGCAGCCAAACGAAACTCAATGAGATACTGCTCAAAAAAAACAGAGACATCTTCAAAGGCAAGGGTAAACACCGCATGTTCCGCAATAGAGCGATGACCAAGCCCCATGACATTGCGGATCAGTCCGCCGATATTTTCCCGACTGGTTTCTTCATAAATAGTGGTTGCGGATCCCTCTTTGGTGGAAATCCGTGCCGAAGCCGCACATATGCGTTCCGGCTCAGGCGTGTGGGTCAGAATCAGGGCCTTTGCCTTTTCCAAAATATCTCTCCTTTAAATCCTGCAGGTCCGGATATCCAGAACCATAATACCTCTGGCTCCAAGATCCGTCAGGGCATCCATGATGCCATTGATCTCTTTCTTTTTTGCCATGGCCTTTACCGCCATCCAGCCCTTTTTGCTTAAGGGAGAAACCGTAGGGGATTCTATACCCGGTGTAATCCGGCAGGCCTGCTCCAGTAAATTTTCAGGCACGTCATATTCCACAATCACATAATCTCTGGCCACAACAATTCCCTGCAGCCGGTCCACAAAGGTTTTCACCAGAGGATTTTGCAGCACAGCTTCATCCTGCCCCACAAGCACTGCCTCACTGCTCAAAATAACATCCCCCACAACCTTCAGGCCTGCATCCTTTAAAGTTTTTCCAGTCTGCACCACATCGGCAATGAGGTCTGCAACACCAAGACGGATGGAAATTTCCACAGCACCATCAAGGGGAACAATTTCAGCTTTCACACCCCGCATTTCAAGATCCCTTGCCACCAGTGTGGCATAACTTGTGGCAATACGCTTTCCTTCCAGAGTATCCGGAGTAATGGGACTTTCTTCGGGAACCGCATAACAGAATTTTGATTTTCCATAATGAAGGGGCAGTATCTCCACAACATCCGCCCCGGAATCCAGAGCCAGATCCCTGCCGGTAATACCCAGAGCAAGAATACCCTTACGGACATAAACGGCAATATCCTTAGGTCTTAAAAAGAAAAAATCAATTCCGTTCTCAACATCGGAAATGATCAGCTCCTTACCCAGACGACGGCAGTTATAACCCGCCTCCCGGACAAGACGCACACTGTCTTCGGAAAGGCTTCCCTTATTAGGCAATGCAATCTGCAGCATGTTTTTTCCTTTATAAATATTTGTACACGTCCTCAAGGCTTAAGTCACAGGCCAGCATCATGACCTGCACATGATAAAGGAGCTGGGAAATCTCCTCAGCAGTTTTCTCCCGGCCTTCGTATTCCGAAGCCATCCAGACTTCTCCGGCCTCTTCAAGAATTTTTTTTCCAATAAAATGTTTACCCTGCCCCAGTGCTGCAACAGTTCCGGAATCCGGATTCCCCGTTCTGGCCTTTTCCTGCAGTTCTGCAAAAAGCTCTTCAAAACGTTTCATAATATTCCTTTAATCAGATGCTCCGCAAAGGGCAAAGGCTTCTCCAAGACGCACCATATGGGCTTTTTCCGCCTGGGCCAGAGTCATAAAGGCATCCCTTTCCTCTCCTTGCGCAGTTTCTCCTAAGTTTCTGTACAGATCATAGGCCATCAGTTCAACACCCATAGCCGTTTCAAGTACCTTGATACAATCTCCTTCGCTAAGGGCAAGAATTCCTGCCCGAAGGCTTTCCAAAGATTCACCACCCTCGGAAAATTCCGTGCTGAGCTGCCCATAGGCGGTTTCAAAGGAGCCTTCTTTTTTCATAAAACGCCACAGTATTTTTGCATGGGCCACCTCTTCAGTTCCCAATCTGGCAAGAAAGATACCCAAAGGTCCCTTTCCCCAACGACTGGCCAAAAAACCATAAAAAAGCTCAGCCCCCTTTTCCAAAGCCATGGCCCGTTCCAGTGGCGTTCCCTGCATTCTCGAACCAAAAAAGAGCGAAAGGTCAGGTGGATTATCAAGAATCTGTCCCTCCCAGGCTGCAATTCCCCCAGTCATACTGAAAAGGCGGATACTTTCCCCAAGGGCATCCCTGCCCATAAGGGCAGCTGCTTCCGACCGTACACCCCGGGCGCAATAGAAAATCACCTCACGGGCCTTATCCTTTACCAGGCCTCCTATCCTTGATGCCACATCCTTCAGGGGCAGATGCAGAGCTCCCGGAATATGCTCTTCCTGATACTCATGATCTTCCCTTACATCCACAAGGAGATAATTTTTTTCCCTGTGACTCCGGATATAGGATGAAACCTCCTCCGGCCACAATTTTTCAAAGGATTTTTCTCCCATGTTTCAGCCTCCTTTTATGGCGAATCAAAGAGTACAAAGGGAAAACGTTTCTGCACTTCTTCCCTGAAAGCCTTCTCCTCCTGATACCAGATGGCATCCATGCCAAGACTTAAAGCCCTCTCCACATGGGGCCTGTGATCATCTACAAAAAGAGCCTTTTCCGGTCTCACCTCCATGGCATCCAGAACCTGCAGGAAAAACTCTGTATCCTTTTTGGTTATACCCGAATAATAGGAATTAAATATCCTGTCAAAACAGGGAAAAAAACCGTCCCGCTCATCCAGTTCATCCAGCCAGTGGGTCTGGTCACTGAGAATGGCTGTGCGGATACCCTTCAAGCGAAGTCGGGCAGAAAGATAAAGCATGGATGGGCGTACAATAAAACGGTCATGTACAAAGGCTGTCAGATCTTTATCGCTGCCGATTATACCGGATTTTTCCCTTAAGGCCTTCCAGAAATCCTTATCCCGAATCTTTCCTGTGGTAAAACCCGTGGCATAGACCAGATCAAAGGCCATGCGTTTCAAGGCTTCGGGATCTTTTTTCTGTTCCAGGGCAAGATCCACCATGGCCGCTTTAAAACCCTCCTCTGCAATGACACCGCCAAAATCCAGAAGCACCAGTTCCGGCATCCGGATATTATTCATTTTAATCTCCCTTGGTATGTCATGGTTCGATACAAGCCATGCAGCCATTTTCAATTCCTACCAGTGCATCCACAGGTCCAGAAGGATAGCAAGACATGAAAGGACGAAGATAAAAAGGTAGTTGATATTTTCACGGGATTTGCGGATGGAATCCACAATATACAAAAGAGCTTCTCTGTCTTCCCTGCTTAAAACGGCCTCGTCTTTAAGTTTTTCCGCCAGTCTGTAATCTGCAATAACTTTGCGTCTTTTGCGGGAAACATAATACCGGAATGCAAAGAAAAACAGATACCCCACCACCCCCGCATACCAGGCAGGCCGGAACCAGTGAACCTGCCACTGGGTAAAAACAATCATAATGCGGAACATCAGTGCAGAAAACAGACCCAGAGCAAAGAAAGAATCAATGACAAGGGATGGAAATGTGTGTGGAACTTCTAGCCTGCCTGTCTCTGCCATTCATGATTCTCCGGATAATAGAATGCTGCCTCTGCGGAGGCTTAAAAACTCTTCCATAGAGTAAAACCTTACAATACTATCCATGTACCAGAAAGCAGGAAACGGCGCAATGCCGTCCCCTGCTTCAAAGGAATCTCCGCTCAATTTTTCATGCCGGTCTGTTCATCAGACGGACGGGAAAGCATCAGTAGTTTTTATCTGCAAAATCCACCCAGCCTCCGGCCTTGACCAGACTTTTGTCAAATTCCGAAACACTGAATGAAATCTCAAGGGTATCCCCACCAGCCTTAAAAACAAAAAGCCCTTTTTCCAGATCCACGGAAACAAAGGTTTCCTTTCCTGAAAAACGGGTAAAGAGCGTATCAATATCTTCCTTTGGCAACTCCACAGCCATCATGCCGCAGTTAAACATATTCTGCCGGAAAATCCTTGCAAAGCTTTCGGCTATAACCAGATAAATGCCGTTCACCTCAAAGGCCCATGGCGCATGTTCCCGGGAAGATCCGCACCCGAAATTTGCCCGGCTCACAACAACGGAAACCCCGGCAAAACCTGAGGCAGGATTAAAGCCTTCCATACTCAGATCTTCCATAAGAAAGGGCTTCAGGGCTTCTTTGGTAATTTCCGTAAGATAGCGGGCAGGAATAATTTCATCGGTATTGATATCCGAACGGTCCAGAAAGGCCACCTTACCGTCAAAGGATTTCATGCGCAGGCCTCCTTTCCCGTGTACAGCAGTGAGTTAGAAATTTTCCCGGTCAGAGCCGTGGCTGCGGCCGTTGCAGGACTCATGAGATGCACCATGCCCCCCTTGCCCATGCGGCCATTGAAATTCCGGTTTGTGGTGGCAGCACAGACCTCACCTTCGGCAAGCACCCCGTTGCTCATTCCAAGACAGGCACCGCAGGTAGGATTAGTCACACAAAAACCCGCATCCATGAAAATTCCAATAATACCTTCCGCCAGAGCCATGCGATAAACTTCCGGCGTGGCAGGAGAAACAACACCGCGAACCGTATCCGCAATGCGTCTGCCTTTCAACACGGCAGCCGCCACCCGAAGATCTTCGATGCGCCCATTGGTGCAGGAACCGATATAGACCTGATCCACAGGCGATCCCTCCATCTCGGAAACGGGCTTTACCTGATCCGGCTTATACCCGAAGGTCATCATGGGAGAAAGACCTGAAACATCAAGGGTCATGGTCCCGTCATATTCCGCATCCGAATCGGAAATCCACTGAGAATAGTCCGCAAGGGCAGCTTCCTTTGAAGGATAATCCTTTTCTATGAAGGGCCAGAGATAATCCACGGTCACGGCATCGGGATAACAGACCCCGCAGGTACCTCCAGCTTCAATGGCCATATTGCAGAGGGTCATGCGGGACTCCATGCTCATGGCATCCACCACAGGACCTGTAAATTCAATGACCTTGTTGGTGGCACCATTCACACCCAGCTCTCCGATGAGGGCAAGGATCACATCCTTGGCATATACACCGGCAGGCAGACTGCCCGTAACCTCCACTTTAAGAGTACGTGGGGCCTTGAAGGCACAAACTCCCTTTAAAATCCCCACCTCAAGGTCTGTGGTACCAACACCGGCTGCAAAGGCTCCAAAGGCTCCGTGGGTACAGGTATGGGAATCGCCCATAATAACCGTATACCCCGGCCGGACAAACCCCTTTTCCGGAAACAGAGCATGGCAGACACCGTTGCGGCCAATATCAAAAAAATCCATTATGCCGTGCCGTCTGGCCCAGTCCCGGATAATCTTGCCCTGTTCTGCGGTTTTGGAATCTTTGGCCGGTGTCACATGATCAATCACGGCCTTGATTTTAGAAGGATCAAACACCCGATCCTTGCCCCGGGCCACGAGATCATTGATGGCCACAGGGGTTGTAATCTCATGGCAGAAAACCGCATCCAGGCGGATCACCTGAATATCTCCTGCCGGATTATCCACCCGGTGGGCATCAAATATCTTTTCTGTAATGGTTTTGCCCATGTCCTCTCCCTGATAATAATATTGATTTTTAAAAAAAACATCTTCTCTTGCCACAAAGATGCCCTTCCGTCTATAAACGAGGCGCTGGCCTAAGGCAAGGCCCTATCCTCCAAAGGCCCTATCCTCAGACATTCCAAAAACAAGGAAAAAAGATGCTGCCTGATCTTTGTGTAAACATCGCAGGACTGAAACTGAAAAACCCAGTACTCACTGCTTCAGGAACCTTCGGTTACGGCCTTGAATACGCAGAAGCTACAAACCTTTCCCGCATCGGTGCCATCATTGTCAAAGGTCTTTCCCTGGAACCCTCGGCAGGAAATCCGGAACCCAGAGTGGTGGAAACCGCATCTGGCCTCCTCAATGCCGTGGGTCTTGAAAATATAGGCGCAGAAGCCTTTCTGAAGAACAAGCTGCCCCTTCTTAAAACCCATGGAACGCCCGTCATTGCCAACCTTTACGGAAAAAGCGAAGAGGATTACAGAAAACTTGCCCTGCGCCTTGAAAGGGAGCCGGACATCGCAGCACTGGAGCTGAACATCTCCTGCCCCAACGTCAAAGCAGGAGGTCTGGCCTTTGGCACAGACCCGGATGCTGCAGCCCGCCTGACGGAAAGCGTACGCAAAGTCAGCAGCAAACCCCTCATTGTAAAACTTTCTCCCAATGTAACGGATATAAAAGTGATTGCCCGCAGTGTTGAAGGGGCAGGTGCCGACGCCTTAAGCCTCATTAATACCCTCACGGGCATGGGTATCGACATAAAAACGAGAAAACCCAAGCTTGCCAATATAACAGGCGGACTTTCAGGACCTGCCATCAAACCCGTTGCCCTCCGCATGGTATGGGAAACCAGTGCCTGCGTATCAATTCCGGTGATCGGCCTTGGGGGGATCATGAATGCAGAGGATGCCGTGGAATTTTTTCTGGCCGGTGCCAGTGCCGTAGCCGTGGGAACGGGCAACTTCATCAATCCGAAGGTCACCTCAGAGATTGTTGGGGGCCTTAAGGTTTATATGATAAAAAATAATTTCAGCTCCATTGCAGATCTGAAAAAAGGCCTGATTCTTCCATAGAAAAATCTTCCCCTTAGGCAAAAAACAACTTTTCATGCATAGAGGCCTGTGGGTATTTTTCATACTTTTCATACAAAATACCTGCTTGCCATTTGTCCATTCCTGTTGTAAACAATGTTTCTCAATCAGATCCTGCAGATACGGATTCACAGTCCAACAATAGGATGAGGAGGTTTTTTATGCAAAGAAGCAGTATCCCCTTTATCTTTTTCTTAATCACCCTTTTATCCACCCCCGTATTTTCACAATCCCTAGAACCTCCCACTGGCCTGTGGAAGACCGAAGGAGGAAAATCCATAGTGGAAATCATCCCCCTGCCTGAAAATAAAAGCTGGGCTGCCCAGATTGTATGGCTCAGGGAATCCACGGATGATGAAGGTGAAGAGCTTGTGGATAATCTGAATCCTGATCCTAAAAAAAGAAACAATCCCATTCTTGGACTGACCATTGCCTGGGGTTTCAGATCTGCTGAAAGAGACGGATGGAAAGACGGTCAGGTCTATGATCCTGAAAATGGTAAAATTTACAAGGGTCAGGCCAGAATGAAAGGTGATAAACTGGAGCTGCGGGGATACATCGGTATTCCTACCTTTGGCAGGAGCACCCATTGGGAACGGGTAAGTCATTTACCGGAATCCTCTTAATCCATGCGGCAACCCAAGGCTGCTCCACCTTAATACAATTACAGAATAACAAGCATATATTATTATGATATATGTTTATTTTCAAAGTTTTCAAAACCCAAAAACCTGTTCAAGCAAAGGAGTTTTCCATGAAAAAAATTCTTGTTTTTCTGGCCGTATGCCTGATGGCCATCCCGGCTATGGCCAATCAGAAAGTCGGTGGTGTGGATCTTTCAGGAACGATGATCCTGGAGGGAGAAAACCTCATACTGAATGGCGCAGGCATCCGTAAAAGAGCTTTCATGAATCTTTACGTCGGTGCTCTGTACGTAAAGGAAAAAAGCAGCAATGCAACTACCCTCATAAATGCTGATGCTCCCATGGCCATACGCCTTCACATCACATCAGGCATGATTACAAGAGAAAGAATGCTTGATGCCATCAATGAAGGCTTTGATGCTGCCACAGGTGGGAATATTACACCCATCAAACCACAAATTGACACTCTCAATGGTTTCTTCAACGATGAAATCAAGGACGGGGATCTCATTGAGCTGGCCTACACACCCGCCAGCGGAGTCATTATGAGTAAAAATGGAGAAACCAGAGGCAGCATTGAAGGCCTTGACTTTAAAAAAGCGCTTTTTGCCATCTGGCTGGGTGATAAACCTGCGGACAACCGACTGAAACGGGATATGCTGAATTAATCTCAGGACCAAAGCCATAAAAGGTCTGCAGATCATATTTTCTGCAGACCTTTTTTAAACTTTATTTTAAAGATCTGCGCCTTTCCAGGACTGCACGGGCCACAAGGGCCATTTCAACGGCTTCCCGCCATTCCCCAGCCCCCAGCCCGAAACGTCCGCAGAGTTCCTGATCCGGATCTGAATTAAAAAAGGAGCGCAACTCCCGCAAAGAAAAACCATCATAATAATAAGCCGCCAGCCCATCATCCCGAAGAAAGACAGAAGGAATAAGGTCCGGATAACCATGGATCAGCATCTGCAGATCTGCAGCAGAATCAGCATACCTCATTTTCCACACACCTTCATATAAACCGTTCATCGGAACGCATTGAAATAACCTCTTCCCTGTCATGCTGCATCCATCCGGAACGAACATTTTCACGATGGTCAAAGGCAGGAATATAAGGTTTGATATCCAGAAGCGGAGTACCATCCAGCACGTCCACACCTGAAATTTCAAGCCTGCCCCCATCCACAGAAAGAAGTTCCACCACAGAAAGCCCCAGATGTGAAGGTCTTAAGGGCGATCTTGTGGCAAAAACTCCCCTTTCCTCCGTATCCATAAAAGGGATAACACGCATCTGCTCACGTTTTGCCCCATGGAAAACATAAATAAGATAAATATGGCTGAACCCTTCAAGGTCTTTCAACCCTTCATGAAAATCAGGCTTCACCGTCACATGTCCCTTGACTTCCAGAGCACCCACAGGCTGAATGGGCATATCCTCAAGACTGTGAAACGAAGAATGAATCACCCCCATAACGGGTATGGCATAACTTTCCATCTAAACTCCTCAGCCAAGCACAGGGCCTTTTTCATAGAGTTTTTCAATATCATCACGATAACGGGCAAGCACCACATCCCTGCGAACCTTCAGAGTAGGAGTCAGCTCTCCTCCCTCCATCGTGAAGTTTTCATGTAAAATCAGATAATTTCTGATTTTTTCGAATCCCTGCAACTTCTCATTCACCAAAGCAATCTCAATTTCCACCATAGCGACTACTTCAGGTATCTGGATAAACTCCGGAGATACCACATAGCCTCCATCAAACTGCCTGACGAGATTCTCATCAAACAAAAGGCCCGAAGTCCGGAACATGCGGATAAAGGCCCCGAAATCCGGTACCACCAGCACCACGGGAAAGGGCCTGTCATCCCCTACGGTCACTGTTTTTTCAATATAGGCACTTAAGGAAAAAAGGGTTTCAATTTTGGCAGAGGCAACCCTGTGGCCCGTTGCCAGCATCAGCAACCCTTTTGTCCTGTCGATTACCCGCAGGTATCCATCCTCCTGCACTTCCACCACATCCCCTGTACGATAAAAACCATCCGGAGTAAAAGCCGCCTCTGTGGCCATGGGATTGTTCCAGTATTCTTTGAAAAGACTTTTTCCTTTCACAAGAAGCTCTCCGTCTTCGGCAAGACGGTACTCAACTCCCTTACAGAACCTTCCTGCGGAACCGGGTTTTACTGCTTCTATGGGATTTATAGCCACTGTATTACATGTTTCCGTAGCTCCGTAGCCTTCCAGTATAGGTATGCCCATAGCCATATAAAGACGACAGATTCTTTCCGGAAGAGCGCCAGCAGCGGAAAAAACAAAACGAAGCCGCCCACCAAAACGCCTGCGCAGCTTCCGGTAAACCAGAAAATCCATGATTCTGTGATTCAGAGAAACAAAAAAAACGGCCCCCGAACGGGTCTTTCCCTCTGTCATATCCACACAGCCATTTGCATCCATAATACCATTGACAAAGGACAACCCTGCAGCTTTGGCTTTCCGGAAGAGAAATCGTTGAAAAGAACCTTTAAGGGTTTCTTCAACACGGGTATAGATCTTTGTATAGGTATGGGGAACCCCCATCATGTAGGTGGGCTGAAAAAGCCTGATATCATTCCCAAGGCTGGATATCAGAGCATAGGCAATGGGTACGGCAGCAAACATGGCCGTGCCATGGCCACACTGGCGCTCATAACTGTGGGATAAGGGGAGAAAGGATAAAAGACAGTCATTTTCCGTGAGAAGAGGCAGGGCGCAGAGATCACGGATACAGGCACAGGTCATGGACTCATGGGTGTGGAGAACTCCCTTGGCCTGCCCCGTTGTGCCCGAGGTATAAATCAGGGTCATAGCGTCATCGGGCTGCACACTGCGCCATCGCTGACCATAGGCAAGGGGGGACTTCTGAAAAAACTCCCGTCCCTTTTCTCGGAAGGTTTCAAGGCTGACAATATTAAAGGAAGGTCCGGAATTAAAGTCAGCCTCAGGTATTTTTTCACCAGGTCCCAGCCAGACAATGGACTTTAAAGACTTCATCCCAGAAACCAGCAGACGTTCCAGTACGGTTTTTCCATAGACAAAAACAAGACGCGCCCCTGAATCTCTGATCTGCTCTGTCATCTCATAGGCTGAAAGGACCGGATGGATTGCAACACTGATGGCACCTGCGGATAAAATGGCATAATCCGCCCACATCCACTGCGGGCTAGTCGGCGCCACAATGGCAACCCGGTCACCCTTCTCAATTCCCTCTGCAAGCAGTCCTGTAGCGATTTCCTGAACCATCACCCCCAGCTCAGCATAAGAAAGACAAACCACCTCATCCTTACCGTTTTCCCCTCTCCACATCTGTGCCTTACGTTCCGGAAAACGCAGAACATTTCTCTGAAAAAGCTCAGGAAAGGTCTGTCGGGTAAGATACCATTTCTTTGCCTGCTGATGCATACGCAACGCTCTCCATACCCGCCTGCTATGGCTTGACTTTGGTTTGGTTTGCGGTCAAGACCCTGTCCGTCTCCTAACAGAATCCATAAAAAATCAGTCACCACAGGAATTTTCCGGTGGTGACTGATAAATTTTCTACGCGCCGTACCTATCATTATAGGAAAAATCAGATATGAGCTTACGTTCAGGAGCCTTAGGTGTTTTATCCGGATACCCCAGAGGAATCATACTTACCACCTGAACGGAATCCGGCACTCCTAGAATTTCCCCCGCCTTTTCATGATCAAAAAGACCCACTACCACAGTACCCAGCCCCATATCATGGGCCGTCAGGCAGAGACTCTGGGTGGCAATGCCAAGGTCATAGAGCATCCAGTCCCCAAAAACCGTGGAAGCCTTACCATCATAATATCCACTGGAGGCCTTTTTCCCGCAGAGAACCAGAAGAACAGGTGCTGCCACCAGAGCCTTTGTCGCAGGATTCTTAGGTGCCAGAGTCTCCTGAAGACGCAGCCTTGTATCCGCATCTTTTACAATAATAATTTCCCAGCACTGAGTATTTGCCCATGACTGGGACCATTGCACCGCTTCCAGAATTTTTTCCAGCTCCGCATCGGAAACCATACGATCCTGAAATTTACGTACGCTGCGACGGTTTTTTAAAAGATCCAGAAATTCAGCCATCTTCTTCCTCCTTTTATCTGTTGAGGTATGAATACTCCCCTCAAAGCTCTCCCCCGAGAAACCTGATTCATGAGGCCATACCTTTTAATCTTTGTCAAATACCAGAATCCAAATCCACGGAAGCGGCACGGCAGACCCTGTTTCTGCCGGACAGCTTGGCCGCATACATGGCCTTATCCGCTGCAGTGATGAGTTCATGGGATGTTGCAGCATCATCCGGCCATGAAGCAATTCCCAGGGAAAGCGTAATGGCAAGGGGTTCTTTTCCTTCGATAATCAGCGGAGAAGATGCCACCCTTTTCCGGAGTGTTTCCGCCCTTATCAAACCATCTTCTGCGAAAAGACCAGGAAGCAGCAGTAAAAATTCCTCCCCTCCGTAACGACAGGCAACATCTTCGGTTCTCACATCTTTTTTTAAAATACCGGCAAGGTTCTGCAGAACAAGATCACCTATATCATGGCCATGGGTGTCATTAAAAATTTTAAAATCATCCACATCCATGAGAATAACGGAAAGGGGAAGATTGTCCCTTTTCATCCGGGAAAGCTCCCTTACAAAGGTCTCTTCCATGTACCTTCTATTATAGAGTCCGGTAAGGGGATCTGTTACGGCCTCCCGCCGCAGCCTGTCCACCAGATGCAGTGAAGTCAGACAGGCCGTCAGGTGTCCTGCCACACTTCCGGCAAGGGCCCTTCGGGCAGCCTGTTTACGACCGTAAAGATCTGCCATCTGTCGAAGCCTTATACGCATCATGGCCCCTTTTCCTTCTCTGGGATTCACAGGGATACACAGCTCTTCACAGCCATCCACACCGGCACCACATACAGAAACACGGTCTCCTGCGGATTTTTTACGGGGACATGCCTCTCCCATACAGTTTTTAATATCCGGCCGGTCCCGTCCCCAGCCCACAATAAAATCCATGTGACCTTTAGTATCGGATAAAGCAAGAATGCCTGCGTCAGAAGGAAAAATCTGCTGACAGGTCCGGACCACAAGAGAAGCTGCATCCCGGGTATCCTTTGCATTCTGAAGAGATTCGGCCAGCCGGTTAAGCTGTGTGATCTCAAGGGTTCGTCTTTCCAGGGCACGAACACTGCTGCGAAGGGCTGTGTTGATGGACTCCAGTACCTGGGTACGCGCCGCTACCTTCTCTTCCAGGCGCTGCTTATGAAGAGCAAGGGCTTTCTGACGGCGACGAACCTCTCGAATCCATTGGGTATTATGCCTGATCTGTATTTCCACAAGGGTTTTTCGTGCCTTATCCGAACGCTCCAGAGTTGCGGCCATCTCATCAAATGCCCTGCTCAGATCTTCTGCTCCATAAATAACTGTGCCATGGATTCTGTATGAAAAATTTCCCTGCTGTATGATCTGCATTCCCCTGCTTACCTCCAACAGAGACATGCGCAACCTGTATCTTTCCAGAAAAAAAGCTAAAACAGCAAAAAAAACCGATATTCCTAAACAGATGAACCCGGACAGTATCCGGAACACGACCATATGCATATTATGAATAATATCAGAACTATGTATTTCTACGCCTTCTTCTTTATCAAAAGCAGTTCCTTGATCTTCATGGAGAGGGAAAAACTCAGAAACACCATTGCCGGAAAAAACCATCGTTTTTACTTCAGCGGTGGCTTTATGGAGCTGATGTATTCCCAAACCGGACAGAGTAAAAAAAAGAATGAGAAAAATAAGGGATACAGCCACGGAAATACGAAAAGAAAAGCGGTTTGGAAGTTGATCTTTCATCGCTTCTTCCCAGAGAAATGTTCAGAGCATTTTTTTGCCCCTGCAAGCAAAATTTACTTCACAGGAAACAAAAGTTTTCTGCCACTATGGGATATTCATCATGCCGAAAAGTAGAGTATGCTTTCATAAAGCGCCTGTCTTCTTATCACCCTTTTTCCATGAAATCAAAAAGCATCCCTTATGATCTGAAAAAAATCAAAAAAAACAGCCCTTCCGTGTTTTCCTTCCGCCTGCCCGATGTGCTATATCAGAAAGTATGGCAGACACTGACAATAAAAACGCCTTTTTCACTTTCTCCAGTAAGGAAAAACCGATGCGATACCTGATATTTATTTTTCTCATATCTCTGGGAACACCCCTTTACAGCCATGGAAGTGATCTCTTTACAACACCCTTCCATGGTATCAGCGGCGGTATGGCAGATACCCGTATTATCATTAAAGATGCTCGCAATAATCTGGAAGATTTCTCCTTTGTCCTCTCCTATGATCCGCTGATCCTTTCCTACGACCGCTTCATTGAATCACCGGGGCCGGGATGGGAAATCACAACGGAAAAACTTACGGACAGTGGCAGCAATCAACGCATCCGTATTACATTCAAGACAGGTAACAGAGATCAAATGCTGGAAAAGGATCGGGATTATCTGCTTGCCATGCTACGTTTTTCCGTAAAAAAGAATCAGAGCAGCACCATACAGATCAGTGAACCCGAAGGGGACATAAGAAACTGGCATACTGCGGGTTCCCGTTTTTTCCATACCAGCCAGATTTCCTCTGATAATGATTCAGATAATACCGCACATATCAGCTGTTTTATGAATGTTCTGTCCACTGGCAGCCACTGATCCGGCCAGACACCTTTTTTTGGGCTTTGACTTTCAGGCTCTGCTATCGTATGAGACAGTTGTTTATAATAAAAAACATAGCGGCAAGGGCCAATAAGATGGCATCCGCATTGATGATTTTTCTCTGATACCGGAAGTTTTCATGGCCTTTCTTTTTTCCTTTCCCATACTTACGGAGCCGGATATTCAAAGGCTTTCCGTTCTGATACTGGAAGCCACAGGCAAGCTTCAGGGACCGGTTTTTTCATCAGCCATCAAAATCCCCCTGCTGAATATAGAGCTGCGAAAAGCCCTGTCCTATGAACAGACATCCCTCACCGTCTCCCTGTCCCTTGAGAATAACTGTCTTCAGGCTTCATGGCAGGAAAATACCTTTTTGCTGATTTCCGGTATCCGGCACCCCGGATCAAAAAAAATTGAAAAATTTCAGCAGGACTTCAAGGATAAAAGCCAGACCAGCAATCCTGATCTTCTGCGTATACAGAATGAAACCATCCGGAAAAAACTGCAGCTGGCCCGGGAAGAAGCCCAGAAGGAAATCCGCACCATTGAACATCAGCTCCTGCACAGAAAAAAGGAACTGGATCTTTACATCAAAAAAGCAGAAACAGACAGCCTGACGGGGCTTTTCAACAGGGGAGCCTATGACCGCCTTCTCCACAAAACCATCCGACAGCTCCAATATGAATTCCGGTCCTTTTCCCTCATATTTCTGGATCTGGATTACTTCAAGGAGGTCAATGATACCTTCGGCCATGCCTATGGAGATGAGGTCCTCCGTTCCATGGCCTTTGCCATGCGAACCGCCATCAGGGATGGACAGGATCTGGCCTGCCGCATAGGCGGAGATGAATTTGCCATTCTTCTTTTTGCGGACACAGAGCAGGCAGGACGCATCGCCCGTACCATCCTTTCGGATATGGACAGCAAGGTCAGTATAGGTATCGCTGCTTTTAAAAAAAACGATACGCCTGAAAGCCTTGCCCACAAAGCAGATCAGGCCCTCTACCATGCAAAAAATAATGGAAGGGGACAGGTTTCCGTGGCAGGTATTACAGAAGAGCATCACCTGAAACATGCAAACTGAAGGCAAGATATATGCATCTCATAGCACAGCAGCTTATAAAGGAAAAAGAAAGCGCACCCATGGTGCGTTCAAGGCTGCGTGCCGTATCCATGCGCATGGGTTTTAATGAGGTTCAGAGGGAACGGATACAGATTGCCGCCAGTGAAGCCATGTCCAACCAGATAAAATTTGCCTCAGGCTCCGGCATTCTGCAGATATGGGAACACATCCACCCCATACCGGCACTGGATCTTTTTGCCCTGGACCATGGACCGGGGATTGCAGACCTTGACCGGGCGCTCCAAGATGGATTCTCCACGGCTCAGACCCTTGGAAGAGGACTTGGATCCATTCATAGGGCCGCCGATGTTTTTGATATCTACACCCGGAAGATCCCACCGGGGATACAATCCTGGTGCGGAACAGCCCTGTGGACTCGTTTTTATCCTCCGGTAAAAAAACAGCCCCCCCTACACAATGTCCTTCGAACCGGTCAATTTTTAAGGGCTTTCAGGGATAATATTTTCAACGGAGACAGTCTGGTTTCAGCCTCTGACAAGAGATATCTCAACTGGATTCATCTGGATGGACTGGGACACGGACGCAATGCCGCCGAAACCGCCCAAGCCCTCCATAATCTACCTGAGCCCGGAGCAGACCCGGCAGAACTTCTCACCATGCTCAACCAGAGGCTCCATGGCAGCCGCGGTGCCATGGGACTTGCCGTTCGAGTGAATACAAACAAAAGAATCGTGGACTATGCAGGTCTTGGCGATCTGATACTACGCTGCCACCATCCTCTGGGAATCCACCAGCCCCGCTTTCCCGGAGGTGTACTGGGCAGAGGCGGCGGAACTCCTGGGACTGGCTCCTTTGAATTGCCAGAAGACGCCCTCATCACCAGCAGCTCCGATGGCATCAACGGGAAGGAAGCACTGGAAAACCTGCCCGGTCTTCAGAGGTGCCACCCACAGCTTACGGCATTTTTACTCGGTAATATCCATGGCCGGGACCATGACGACAAAAGCCTTTTTATAATAAATTACAGTACAGACCAGCAGACAAGAACCAAAAACTACCAATTTTAAACCAAAAATGAGGAATAAAAGCATGGATATCAATTACAGTGCCATAGGACCTGAAATACTGGACCGCATCGACATGAGCACCATCGCCGATAAAATTGCAGAATTTGCGGATCAGACCCTGGCCAGCCAACGCTACCTCAATGAAAATGAAATCAGGGACTACACCTTTGAACTCATTGACCTTTTTTCATCTATTTTAAAAAAAGGCGAGATTTCAGGCTCCGACCCCGCCTACCAGACCCTGGGTCGCCTCATGATGGAGGTCCATGGAAAAATCCAGATGCGGGGAGGCTCTGCGGAAGCTTTTTTCCGTCTGATCCAGTTTATCCAGAACCTTTTTCTGGAATCCCTTCTCGCACAGGTAGAACCCTCCGAAGAAATCCGTCAGATGCTCCTGTATCTCATCCGTTTCTTTAACAAGCTGGTCATGGATACCTTCAGGCTCTATCAGCTTGAAAGGAAAATGGCCGTGGAGGCCCAGCAGAACGAACTCATGGCCGTGGCAACCCCCATCACGGAAATATGGGACGGCGTACTTTCCCTTCCTGTCATCGGCACCCTGGACTCCAGCAGGGCCATGGATCTTATGGAAAAGCTGCTTCAGCGCATTGAGGAAGTCAGGGCCCGTGTGATCATTCTGGACCTTACCGGTGTTTCCACCATCGATACTCAGGTCATGCATCACCTTATACAGGTCATCCGTGCTTCAGGACTGATGGGAGCCCGCGCCATTCTGACGGGTATACGGCCCTGCATTGCAAGATCCCTTGCCAACCTGAACATCAATATGGGAGATATCCAGACAAAATCCACCCTGTCCGAAGGCCTCAAGGAAGCTTTCAGATCCTTAGGTTTTCAGGTCAGCCGGACTCAGGCGGAATAAACCATGGTAACGGGCATTCACATGACACCCATAGAAAAGGGCCGGTTTCTTCTGGAACCGGATACAGCCCTAGACCCTTCGGATCCGGACAGGCTGATTACGGAAATCCTTGGCGAACTCCAGAAAAAAAATACGCGGGTTATCTTCTATGATCTCAGCCGCACGCCTGTGATCGACACCATCTATTATGAATGGCTCTGCCTGCTGGCAAAATCCTGCAGTGCAGCAGCCATTGCCATGACAGTTATCCGCATGCAGCCCACGGCCGCATGCAGCCTTGCCTCCCACATGAAATACCCCCCACCCTTTGCCTGCGCCCTTGATACACAAAGCCCTCCCTTAGCTATACAAAAACCTTGACAGCCAGCGGGCAAGCCTTAATGTAGCAGGGGATATGGTCTAACCACAAAAAAATGAACACATCCTCACGATGCTACCCAGGAGGCCCAAGATCATGTTGGATTTTTTTCACAATACATACCGACAAAAAATGGGTCCGATTCTTTTAGCCCTTTTTCTGATGTTTCTGCCCTTTGGTGCAAAAGCCCTCGAATTTGACAAGGCCTTTTCACAGATGATGGCGGAAAACCAGAGACTGGCTGCTGCCATCTCAGGCATCGAACAAAAAGAAGCCGAGCAGAAAACAGCAAGAGGTCTATATTATCCGCAGCTGCAGATTTCCGCATCCTGGACCCACATGAATGCCCCCCTGGAGGTGGAACTCGCAGCACTGAACTCCATGACAGGTCAGCTGATCCACACCCTGCATCCGGGTCTTCCACCCCAGCAGATCTCAGCCATTACAGGAAACCTGCCCCAGCATTATGAGTTGCAGGAACAAAATTTCCTTAAAAGCGATCTCACCCTCTCATGGCCTGTTTATACCGGTGGAAAAATCACCGCAGCCAACAGGGCGGCAGATGTTCAGCTTCAACTGGCCCAAAGTTCAAAGGAGGCCCTTTCCCATCAGATGTTCAGCGAGCTGGTTCGCCTCTATTTTGGTGTCCGACTGGCGGATGCCGTGGTTCAGGTACGCAGGGAAGTTGTGCAGGGAATGGAAAAGCATCTTCATCAGGCCGTCCGCCTGGAAGAGACAGGGATGATTGCCCTTGCCGAAAGGCTGCACGCCCAGGTAGCTGTGGAAGAAGCCCGCAGAGAATACAAAAAAGCCCTCCGGGATGCACAGATTGCCCGTACAGCCCTGAAATCCCTCATTGCCTGCGAGGATGATGTAAAGCCCCGGTCTCCGCTTTTTTTCTACCGGAACATCCCGGATATGGCTGTTTTTATGGAAAAAGCCCGTAAAAACAACCCCCTGCTTCTTCAGCTCCATCAACAGGAAGCCCTTGCCAGTGCGGGTATGCAGAAGGAAAAAAGTGCCTATAAACCCGATGTTTTCCTTTTTGGCACAAGAGCCCTGATCACAGATGACCTCACGGTACTGGAGCCGGAATGGGCCGCAGGTGCAGGTATCCGCTTTACCCTCTTCGACGGCTTTTCACGGTCCGGCAGGGTAGAGGCCGCCCATTCCGTAAAAAACCAGATCAGCCAGCTTCGCAGTCAGGCCATCCGGGATATGGAAGCCCTTGTGGAAAGCCGCTATCAGAGACTGATGCAGGCCATAGAACAGATTGATACCTTAGCTGTTTCCAGAACCTTTGTCCGGGAATATCTCAGGGTGAGAACCCGGGCCTTTGAAGAGGGCTTTGCCACCTCTTTGGATGTGGTGGATGCGGAGCTGGCCCTCTCCAAGGTACAGATCACCCACCTTCAGGCCCTTTTTGACTTTGATCTGGCTCTTGCAAGACTTCTTGAGACAACGGGCAGTATTTCTGACTTTGAATACTATCGCACAAACGCAGAAAAGGAGGCGGAACTGCCATGAGCATCCCCCGGCGCATTGCCACCCTGTTTACTCTGGTACTGATACTTACAGCTCTTTCCGTAACAGGATGGCGGCTGCTGACACCGCCGCCCCTGATTCTGCAGGGAGAGGTGGAGGCCCGCGAGGTCCATGTGGCTTCCAAAATTGCCGGCCGTGTGGCCATACTTCACATTGAAGAAGGGCAGCGGGTACTGAAGGAAGAACTTCTTGTGGAGCTGGAAAGCCCTGAAATTGAAGCCAAGCTGCGTCAGGCGACGGCTGCGGAAAGGGCAGCCCTTGCCCAGCAGGAAAAAGCCCACGGCGGAGCCAGAAGTGAAGAAATCCGCTCCGCATACAATGCCTGGCAAACGGCGGAAGCCAACGCCACACTGGCTGAAAGGACCTTTGCCCGCATCCATAAACTCCATAGCGAAGGCGTTGTTCCAGCCCAGCAGAAAGATGAGGCCGAGGCCCGCATGACGGCAGCCAGAAGAACGGCAGAAGCGGCCAGAGCAGGCTATGACATGGCCATCGCCGGGGCCAGACAGGAAGACAGGGCTACGGCGGATGCCCTTCTGGCCCAGGCCGAGGGGGCCGTCTCCGAAGTGGAGGCCTATCTCAGGGAAGCAAGGCTTTCAGCCCCGCTGGCCGCAGAAGTATCCAGCATCAACGCCGAGGTGGGAGAGCTGGTAAGCCCCGGATTCCCTGTGGTATCCCTTGTGGACCTAAACGATATCTGGATCACCTTCCAGCTGAGGGAAGACCTGCTGACCCGCTTCCGCATGGGCGATGAACTGCCGACAAAGTTTCCAGCCTTAGGAGATCAGCATTTTATTCTAAAGGTAACCCACATTGCCGCCATGGCGGATTTTGCCACCTGGCGGGCCACCCGGTCCAGGGGGGATTTTGATCTCAAAACCTTTGAGGTCCGGGCCAGACCCCTTAACCCCATACCCGGCCTGCGTCCGGGCATGAGCGCCCTTGTCATATGGGAAGACCTGCAGCCCGAAGGAGAGCGGCCTTGAAAGCCCTGATTCCTGAAACCGGATTCCGGGCGGTTTTCTGCAGGGAACTGGTCCGAATGGCCCGCAGCCGCCTTCTCATTATGGTGGTATTTCTGCTCCCCCCCTTATCCTTTGCCTTTATAGCCTGGTTTTTCTCCCAGGGAGTTCTCAGCAACCTGCCCGTGGCGGTTCTGGATCAGGATAATACCCAGCTTTCAAGGGAAATCATCCGCCGCATGGATGCCACACCTGGTATCCGCATCCATCTGCCGGCAAGCAACTTCACCGAAGGCAGGCAGGCCATACAGAGCGGGGAAACCTATGGTCTGCTTATTATCCCCAAAAACCTTGAGAAGGATGTTCTAAGGGGACTGGCCCCGAAAACCATCCTTTATGTGAACAACACCTACATGATTGCCGCAAGCCTTATCATGAAAGATGCCACCATGGCCATGCAGTCCCTTTCTTCGGGACTGGAGCTCAAACGCCATATGGCCGAAGGCCAGACCCGCAATGCTGCCATCGGGCGTATTCAGCCCATACGTGTGGATGTGCGAGTACCCTTCAATCCTTACTCCAACTACTTCTATTTCCTTGCAGCCACCCTTCTGCCCACCATGCTCCATATGTTTGTAATTACATCTGCCATCTATGCCCTTGGATCGGAACTGGCCAGAAGCACAGCAGCAGAGTGGCTGGAAAAGGCAGGAGGAAGCGCATGGATTGCCATTATCGCAAAAATCCTGCCCTACACCCTGATTTTCTGCGTATGGGGTCTTTTCATGAATGCCTTTCTCTTCCGAATGGGAGTTCCCATGGAAGGCAGCGGACTGCTGCTGCGTCTTGCCACCAGCAGTATGGTGCTGGCTTATCAGGCTGTGGCCCTCTTTCTAGTAGCTATTTGCGCCAATATGCGCATGGCCTTAAGTCTTGCTTCATTTTACGCCAGTACAGCCTTTGCTTTTGTGGGTGTCACCTTCCCGGCAATGGGTATGCCTTCGGCGGCAAGGCTATGGGGTGATCTTCTGCCCCTGACCCATTATCTGCGACTTTTTGTGGATCAAACTCTCAGGGGAGCGCCGGTTCAGGCTTCCATGGATGCCTTTGGCAGCCTTTGGCTCTTTGTGATTCTGGCCGGAGGTACAGGTCTGATTCTCATGCCAGGCCGCATGAAAAATCCCGTTTACTGGGGGCGGAAATGAAAGGTTTTTTAGAAGAATGGCGGGCTGAAGCCCTTCGCATACTGAAAGATCCGGGCATACTGCTGCTTTTTTTCGGCGTGCAGCTCATCTATCCTGCCGTATACCCCCTTCCCTACAGGGCCGAAGTGCTTCGCAGTGTTCCCATTGCAGTTGTCGATCAGGACAGAACACCCGTCAGCAGGCAGCTCATACGCATGGTGGATGCTTCAGAAAACGTGCAGGTGGCAAAACAGTTTTCTGATTTTGAGGCCGCAAGAAAGGCATTTATCAATAGGGAAGTCAGCGGTATTCTCATTGTTCCACCGGATTTTACCCCAAACATACGCAAAGGCCGCACAGCCACCCTTCCCCTCTACTGTGACGGAAGTTATTTTCTCGTTTACCGTCAGGTGGCCATGGGAGTTCAGCAAAGTGCAGGCACCCTTTCCGCAGGCATCGAAATTCAAAGACTTACAGCCACAGGACTCACAAAAAAACAGGCCATGGCTGCAAGAGATCCCCTGCCCCTGATGAATGTTTTCCTCTTCAATCCTGCGGGCGGCTATGGTGCCTACATAGTTCCTGCCGTACTTGTGCTCATACTTCATCAGACCCTTCTCATAGGTATAGGTATGCTGGGAGGGACGCAAAGGGAATACGGTGGCAATACAGGTCTTCCAGAAAACAGTTCTGCCACAGGACGCACCCTTGGCCGGATATTTGTTTATCTTCCCCTCTACTGTCTGCATATTGTATGGTTTTTTGGCATTCTCTTCAGAATATACCGATATCCACAGCGGGCGGATCTCTGGGAACTTTTTTTCTTTCTTCTGCCCTTTCTTCTGGCCACCATCTGCCTTGGGCTCTGCCTGCGCCACCTGTTCCGGGAGAGGGCCTCTGCCATGATGGCCCTTTTGTTCACATCCATCCCCATTCTCTTTCTCTCCGGCTTTTCATGGCCCGTGGAAGCCATTCCTGAACCACTCCGTATCCTTTCCCAGCTCCTTCCCGCCACTCCGGGCATCGGCGGCTTTCTCAAGCTGAATCATATGGGTGCGGATTTTCACACCATAAAACCGGAATTTATACAGTTATGGCTGCAGGCACTGATTTATTTCATCCTTGCATGCATAATTGCATGGCGGGAAAATATGCAACAAAGCAGAGGAGACAGGGGCAAATTATCCTGACAATAAAATAGAGCCTCTGCTTTTGACTGTATCGGGCATGGTATTCTGCTATTAAAACCACTTCAGCCAGACCCGTATATCATTGATATAAAACATAATACTTTAAAACCTTATACATATGACACCTGAAATCCTTACCGTGTCATATTCATCACAAAAATAATAAATTGAAAAAATCAATTTTATGTTAAAAAAAAGCATTGACAGACCCGGCACTTTCTATTAGTGTTCAAGCCTCAATAGGTGCAATTCTATTGGCAAGAGCAAAGTAAATGTGGAACGGTCCAAGGATTGTTGTACAGATATAAAAGCTGCCAATGATGAACACCACTTCAGATACAAACAGATGTTAAGGAGAAGACATTGGCAGAAGGCACTGTAAAATGGTTTAATGAGTCTAAAGGTTTTGGTTTTCTTGCAACGGATTCCGGAGAAGATGTTTTTGTACACTTTTCTGCTATTCAGAGCAGCGGTTTTAAAACGCTTCAAGAAGGTCAGCGTGTTCAGTTTGATATTGTCAACGGCCAGAAAGGCCCGGCAGCTGACAAAGTAGTACCTCTGTAATTTTCAATAATTACAGATAAAATCGAATAAGACATAACGACCGTCCTGTTTCTTTATACAGGACGGTCGTTTTTTGTTATAAAAATCTGGATGCCGTATCCATCACCCATCATTTCAGAAATGACTCCATATTTTTTATACCACAAATAAATAAGGAGGGTATCATGCCGGATTTATACACAGAATTCAGACCTGCATGGCGAAGCTACTGGCAAATCATCACCCTTTCCACCATCCTCTTTCTTCTTGCTGCTTTCACCGCATTTAACCTTACAGGCCCCATAAAATCCATTTTATCGGGAAGCTCTTTTGCCGCGGGCATACTTCTTCTGGGGCTGACGGCAATAAAAAGATTCTCATTAAAATTCACCATCGACAAAAGACGAATTTCGCGCCACAAGGGTATTGTTGCCAGAAATCAGCAGAGTATCAGGATACAGGATTTAAAAAGTATCGAACTCAACCAGAGTATTCCACAAAGACTTCTTGGCATAGGGGATATTGCCTTTTATTCTGCAGGATCAAGCGATGCAGAAGTCCGTTTTCAGGGCATCCTCAATCCCTCTGCATGGCGGGACAAGGTAGATGAAGCCATGGATCTTTACATAAAACCAGAGAGTGTCCATTGATTATTCTGATATAAAATCTTTTTTTATATGAAAAATGGGTGCAACCCAAAATTTGACCTTTCTCAAAATGGTCTCTGCAAAGCCAGTACAAATGCATTGCTCTCGGGCCTGTAATAACTCCCGTCTTTAAAACCTGACCTGACAGCTGCCACACTCCCCGTCAGTACCCATTCACAGCCCACCAGCAGATTGACCCATTGTTCAAAATTTCGGACTTTTTCAATACATTCTATATTGACAAAATAAAATCCATTTCCAATAATGGTCTGATATTTCAATAACAATTTAATATTCATCCCACAAAGAAAGATCACCATGCACCAAAAGACCATTCATAGTATCCTTTTTATTGCTCTGCTCACAACCCTCTCTTTCGGTATTCAAGGATGTGCCAACTCCAGCTCAGAGGAAAAGCCTTCCCTTGAAAAACAGATCGGCCAAATGCTGATTATCGGATTCAGGGGAACGGAAATTAATGAGAATCACAGCATATACAAGGACATACAGGAAAGAAATATCGGGGGTGTTGTTCTCTATGAGTATGATGTCCCCTCCAGATCACGCCCCAGAAACATCTCCTCACCGGAAGAACTCAAAGAACTGAGCCGAAGGCTTCAGAAAGCCTCGCCTTTTCCCCTCTTCATTGCCCTAGATCAGGAAGGAGGCAGGGTAAACCGCCTGAAGGAAAGTTATGGCTTCCCTCCCACAGTATCCGCCCAGTACCTAGGGGATCTCAATGATGCGGAGACCACACAGTTCTGGGCAGATAAAAGTGCAGCCACTCTTTCGGATATGGGTGTCAATGTAAATTTTGCTCCGGTTGTCGATGTCAATGTCAATCCCGACTGCCCTGTAATAGGAAAAATTGAACGCAGCTTTTCCCAAAGCCCTGAGCTGGTTTTCAGGCATTCTGAAATTTTCACAGAGACCTATAAAAAGAAAAACATTATTGCCGCACTCAAACATTTTCCGGGGCATGGCAGCTCCAAAGAAGATTCCCATTATGGTTTCACGGACATCACCGAAACCTGGAAAACCGAAGAACTATACCCCTACCTGCTGCACTTCATGAACGATTTTGATGGCATGATCATGACAGCCCATACCTTCAATGCCCATCTTGATCCGGATTATCCGGCAACTCTGTCCCACAGTACCATGACAGGTATTTTAAGAAAAAGACTGGGATGGGAAGGTGTTATTGTTTCCGATGATATGATGATGGGAGCTATTACGGATCACTACGGCATGGAAACCGCCATTGAAAAGGCCATCCTTGCAGGTGTTGACATGCTTATTTTCTCCAACAATTCACCCGCAGACTATAATCCTGACATTGCAAAGGAAGCCATAGAAATTATAAAAAGGCTTGTGGAGGAAAACCGGATTTCAAAGGAAAGGATAGCCCTTTCCTACGAAAGAATATCTGCTTTGAAAAATCGCTATTTATGGTAAGTATACCCCATTAAACCCTATAGATTCGTATCAAAAAAACCGGCACAGGGAGTATTGCAAAGGGGGCAGAGTCCCTTTTCTGAAAGCCTGCACTGCGTAATATGGTATCCTGCCCGAGCTATGAGAAGTTCGCCACAATTATGGCAGAAGGTGGAAGATCCTTCATCTTCAAGGATATTTCCCGTCATCACATGGAAAAGCCCCCTGTCCATGGCCCGTTTTCTTGCCCGCAGCAGGGTGGCTGCAGGTGTTCTTTTCACATGGCGGAACTCATGGTCCGGATGAAAGGCAGTAAAATGAAGGGGAACCTCCGGTCCGAGGTGCTCAAGAATCCAGTCTACCATGGTATCCAGCTCTTTATCAGAATCATTGTATCCAGGAATAATCAGGGTAGCCAGCTCCAGCCAGAGCGTGGTTTCCTGACGGATATAGCAAAGGGTTTCCAAAACCGGCCCAAGGGAGGCACCGCAGTATTTTCTGTAAAAGGAATCAGAAAAAGCCTTTAGATCCACATTGGCCGCATCCATGCAGGAAAAAAAGTCTTCCCTCGCCTTTCCATGAATGTAGCCTGCGGTTACAGCCACAGACAAAACTCCTGCCTCCCTGCAGGCTTTGGCAGTATCCATGGCATATTCCAGAAAAATCACAGGATCATTATAGGTATAGGCCACACTCCTGCATCCCTCCTTCAGGGCAGCTGCGGCAATGGCTTCTGGCAAGGCAGAGACCATCATCCTGTCCATGCTTCTGGAACGGGATAGTTCCCAATTCTGACAGAATCTGCATGCAAGATTACATCCGACCGTACCAAAGGAAAGCGTCCGGCTTCCCGGCAGAAAATGATAAAGCGGCTTTTTTTCAATTGGGTCAATGCAAAGCCCGCTGGAACGACCATAGGTGTCCAGCACCATGTGTCCCTCCTGAATCATGCGCACAAAACAGCGTCCCCGCTGCCCTTCTTTCAGGATACAGCCATGGGGGCAGACCATGCATTGCAGGCTGTCCTTCTCCTTTTTACGAAAATAACTTTCAGGAATTTTCATGGCATTCTCCTATCCCAGAAAGGTTCAGGCAAATTCATCCGTCCCATAGCGTTCAGCTTTAAGATCTTTGGGAAAAGCATCTGCCCGCAGTCCGGCCTTCAGCTTGAGATGGACCAGAAAGTCTTCCGGCTCCGGAAGCTGTTCCCACACAGCAGGAAGAAAGGTGGCCTGACACCTGCCCGAACGGATGGTCAGCCCGTCCACACCGGGTTGAAGCTTTGAAAGCAAATCCACTTCCGAATCAAATAAAAGGGGTTCCGGCGGTGTCAGAATAGAAATTTTAAGGGAAATGAGGGAAAGTTCCGAAGCCTTTACAGGAGAAAAACGGGGATCTTCAAAGGCCGCATTCCAGGCATGGGCCGCCACATCCTCCCAAAGGGGCCGCCATGCCGTGAGGGAGCCGATACATCCCCTGAGTTCTCCCGACTTTTGAAGGGTAACAAAGGAAGCTCCCCTTTCCATCAGATGCCCCCCTGTTTCCGCATCGGGCTTTATAAGGGATCTCTTTCCGGCAACCCCTGCCCTGAGAACATCCCATGCCATGGAAAGAAGGAACTTTTTTTCCGCAGGATTAAGGTAGTCCATGCTCATATTCCCTCCTCCGTGAAAGCCCATGCCCCATAGCCGACAACCTCGCCTGCTTTATCTCCTGAGACATCCCCAGAATTGCAAAGCCCCAGACGGTGAACCTTGAGACTGCGGCGAAGTGCAGAAGTAAGAAAACCCCTTAAAGGATAAACCCCACAGGCGGCATCGGAAGAAATCCCAGAAAGGTCCATGGATTCAATGGCCTGCGCCGTCTGCATATCAATTGTGCGTGCTGAGGCATAATCCTTGAAATGGCTTAAATCCGAGCTGATAAGGATGAGGGTTTCTTCACCGCCCCAGAGATAATCCAGCACCGAAGCCACTTTAAGGGCATCCGTCTCCCCCACCACCAGAGGCACAAGGGTAAAGGAGTCCAGGGTTTTCTGAAGAAAGGGAAGAATGACCTCAAGGCTGTGCTCCATGGCATGGGCCGCATCCATCACCTTCACACAGGAAAAAGCCGCTGCCAGTTTTTGCAGAAGATCCGTATCTAAACCCACCTCCCCGAAGGGCGTGGCAAAGGCCGTACTGGAAGGAAGGGCAATGCCCCTCAGGTATACCCTGTGGGCAGGCCCCAGCAACACCAGCCGCCGGATTTGATTTTTCATGGGAATAAGAAGTTTACAGGCTGTGGCTGCCAGAGCACCGGACCAGGCATACCCGGCATGGGGCACAACCATGGCTTTGGGCAGAATATCCGGGAAAGCATCAGCCTTTGCCAGAAGAGAAGATACTTCCTGTTCAAGACGCAAGGCATCCCCCGGATAAAAGAGGGATGCCACCGCAGGACTGCGTACACGGGAATCGGATTGCATAGAGCCACCTCCTGTTTTTTCTATACTCAACCGGCCTCTTCCACCACCTTACGCATAGGTTTCACCATCTCGGATTTCAGCATTTTCCGGATGGCCTCTTTGGCAGCCGGGTCCTTCATCATATCAAACATAAAGGCATTGGTTTCCATGGCCCTCTTGTCATCCTGGGGAAAATCATAAATACCATTGGCTTCAAACCAGTCATGATCCGCCTGAAACACAAAGCGATGACGACCGAACACATCATCCCGGAACACCTTCATACCTGCCTTGCCAAGGAAGGTTGCAGGGGCCACATATCCCCTTTCACCGGCTTCCACGGCCCGCTCAGCAAGGGTATCCAGCAGACTGTCCAGCAAATAGGCCTGACCGCACTCATCGGAGACCATATCCACAAGCCCCGCACCCTGCCACTGGGTAAAGGCCGTCAGCACTTCCCTGAAAGGAGCCATCTGACCCAGAGGCCCTGAAATCACAAAGCCCAACTGCTTCCCCTTAAGTGTAGGAGTGTGGGTATTGTAGAAACCCCGATCAAAAAAAGCTTTCCAGAGGGAAGAGAACATGCGGTCTTCCACCTTCATGACAAAGAAAATAATATCAGCGGTTTTTATCCTCTCCTCATAGGTGGCAATGAAATCATCTTTCCCTGTATATACGCACCTGTGATCAAAACCACACTGCACACAGCCAAGGCAGCCTCCCGCCAGTGTCATTTCTTCCAGTATCAGACGATCAGCCGCAGGAAAACGACGGGCAAGGCGGTCTGCCATGGCTCCCGCATTTTCTGCACTGTATTTTCTGTCCTGAATGATCAATACCTTTTTTGCCACGGTATCCAAGCCGGCAATATCCGGACCCGGCTCATAATTCCACAAGGAATGCACAAGAGGAGCAAAGGCCCTTGTAACAGGCCGTTTCTTTTCAACGGTCTTGAAAATATCTTGGGCAAAGCTTTTCAGGCGCTGCTGCTCTTCCGCATTCAGAAGATCATAGGAATCTGCGGAGAAACCACCTGCAAAGGCCATGTTAAGATCTTCTGTCACTGCCCGCATATAATCATGGGCACTGTGATCGAAAAAATTGATGGATGTTGTAATCACAGCCGCATATTTACCATTGAAAGCCCTTTTCAGATCACTTTGGTTCACAAGCTCCAGAAAGCGTTTCAGCTGGGATGGAATGGTGAAAGTATAGACCGGCTGGGCAAAAATCACAAGGTCAGCAGCACTTACAAGAGCTGAAATTTCTTCCCTTTTTTCCGCCTTTTCCTCTATGGCCCGGATGCTCTGGCCCACATGGATCACATCCATACTGTGTTCAGGAAAGATTTTTTCAAGGTAACGCAGGGACTGGAGGGTAACGCTCAGCTCTCCCTTTGGACTGCCACTGATGACGGTAATCTGCATTTTTCCCCCTTTCAGAAGGTATCAATGTAGCGAGTTTCTGCTTCAAGCCTGCTCCATCGGAGCTTTTTGTTTGTATGCAAAATATATAAAAAAACACATCAATTCTCTCTTGTCCAGAAGAAAAAAACACAGACACACCATCACCCTGTCATCCTTAGATGCCTGCAAAGAACATGGTTTTTCATACCCCGGCTAAAACACCACCATGGCCTGTCTGCTGGGTGCGCAGGGTTTTAGGAGAAAATCTCTTTATATAACTGCAGCGCTGACAAAGGGCTTCGGACAGGCGATATGCTTGAAAATTTCTTCTGATTTCAGTGGCCCTTGGACTTTCAAGAATCTCTGCAATGGATTGATGGAAAATATTGCCAAGACAAATGACCCCTTCCGCATCCAGACAGCAGGGAGTCACCACACCATTGGAAAGAATGGCAATCTGATTTTTCAGGCCGTAACAGAATCCGGCATCACCTGTCACAGCATCCCCCATGGAAGGCCATTGAAACTCCGTATCAAAGTGCAGGCTGACTCTGCCGGAAAGCCGGAAGCTCTTTTTCCGTTTCACGTTCACATCGGTCAGATGAAAACCATACATCCTTTCCAACTCCTCCAGTATGGCGTTCTGCGGAGTATCCACAGCACTTGCCATATCCCAGAAACGGAAATTGATATAAAGATCCGGCCTCTCCCTCTCCGCTCTCCGGGCAAAGTCCCAAATTTTTTGCAGAATCAGGGGCTGATTTTCAAGGCCGTTGGCCAGCAGGCTGTGCAGGGAAAAATTCACCTGCACAAGGGAGGGCAACAGCAGCACATCTTCCAGGCCTTCCAAAAGGGCACCATTGGTGGTGATTTCAAAGGAAACGCCAAGGGCCTGCCCTATACGGATAAAACGGGGAAACTCCGGATGCAGCAGGGGCTCTCCCCTCACGTGGAGCAGCACCCTTTCCGTCATGCCTGCAATTTCACCTACTACCTTCTTAAACCCAGCTTCATCAACGAACCCTGACTCCCGCTTCAGAGGGGGGCAGAAAGGACAGGAGAGGTTACACGCACTTGTTATTTCAAAATATATTTTTTTAAACATCTTACATTTGTTGAGCATACTCACCTTTGAGCTATCAGTAACTTTATAAGTCCCACTGAGTGAGGCCTCCTCAGGTTCCGTTCATGAGACATTCACACATGCACCGGGTCAGCGACTCCGGGGAACCTCTGCGGTTTTTCAATTGTTTCCTGTATAAGATCAATCTCCTTTATGCGGGAACGCCTGACTGAAATTAAAGGTGGAACGGAGGCAGGTCATATGGCCTACTTCATTTTTCCCTCACCAGAACCTAATACCTGGTAGCATCATCATCCAGCAGAAGATCCAGACCTTTCTCCCCTGCTACAATAACAGCCCTTACCTTTTCAGGGGTGAGCCTTGTAATCCTGGCTATCTCTTCAGGCTTCATATTGAAATCCAGAAGCTCCATGATGGTTTGGAACTTCTCCCTGATCTCTCCCTTCTGCTCCGCAAAAAACAAAGCCGAATCATGATCCCGCTTCCATCTGATGTGAGAATTATAGGCCTCACGCATATGTTCGTCCTGAGTAAAGCTCAGGTATTTTTCTCTGGCGTTGGCTATCTGAGGATTGTTCTTTAAGATATTTTCCATAGTCTCATACTCCCTGTTCAGGCCTTCATTTTTGAGATAATAAAGCCAGTTGTCCAGACTCTTATCCAGATTGTAAGCAGTAATCTTGGGAAGTTCAAGGAAATGCAGGGAAAGGTGATCCGTTAAGAGCAGTTCCGGCGTATCCTTTTCCCGGAGCATGAAGCAGAGGTGGTATCTATCCACGTTCTTAGACATCTTAAAATCAAGGATACTGATGCAGACCACAGGGCACAGGGTAGAATAATTGTCAACTGTAACTAACTGATCTCCGTAAAGATCCGTCCAGTAATGCAAAGCCCGTTCCCCGAAAAAGCCCTTATTCGAGTTCTGCATTTCTATATCAATCCACCTGCCGTCAGAAGATTTTGCCTTGATATCCAGTATGGTTTCTTTGGCATTGAGGATGGTCTGAATGTTGAAAGGGTTTTTAATCACAAGGTCTGTGATCAAAGTAAATCCTGAGTTCTTCATAACAGCATTGATGAAATCAATGAGAATGGGCTTATGCTCTTCCTTGCCAAAGAGGAACTTGATGAAGATATCCGATGTGGGCTTTACATAAAAATCCGTAAGCATCTGGTTCAAGGAGCCTCCCGCTGGTTTCTGGTTCATATGGCGGGGAGAAGCATAGCCCCCTCAGCTTGCAGTGCATCCTCAAAACTTCAGGATCACCCACGGCGGTGCCGAACTTCTCCTAAAGCTTATCCATGGAATCCCATAGTTTTTGATGTGAACAGCTACCGCTACGGTTTAGCAGAGGATAACTTTCCTTTGTTTCGTTGATGGTATTGTTTTTTAAAAAGCAAAGCTTATATTTGTTTTATGCTAAATGTAGTGATGCTATTTTTGTACATTATAAATTAATGAGGAAAGACTATGCATACAAAAATTTCTACTGCCGATGCCAGAAAAAATTTTGCCAATATAGTAAATAGGGTTGTATATGAAAAAGAACCCGTTATTTTGACACGCAGAGGTCAGGATATAGCAGCTTTGGTTACTGTGGCTGAGACAGTTTAGTTGTTCTTATGTAACTTATCAATAAGTGGAGGCTATAATTAAATCAAGTGGTTACAACTGTATTTTTTAAACTTTTGAACATAAAAGGGGTCTGACCCCTTTTAGTTGCCAGCAGATTTTTTACTTGCAATAAACCATCCGTGTTCCGGAGGGCATATGTATTTGAACACATACGGACAGGCAGGGAAGACTCCTTTTGTTCCCATGGCTTTCCATGAAGACAGAAACGACACCCTTGCACAGGCCCGGCGTACCGCTTTTCAGAATCTCATCCGGTATATGGTGCGTCTCCGCAATGAAGGGCATATGGATGATCAGGCCTTTGATGCCCTTGTCCGGCAGGCCGCTGCATCCTACTCTGGTGCAGAAATATCGGAACGCATTGAAAAGGTGCTGGTCAGTAAAATCAGCTCAGGCCGCCTTCGGGAGTTGCTGCAATGACGGATACGGAAACAAACACAAAGGATACCGCCACAGAAGAAGGCAAAGGGTATTCTAAAAAAAAATGACGTGGGTTTTGTGGAGCCGGAGATGCTTAAAGGGCTTCCCCCGGAAGCAAGGAAGGTTCTGGAAATCGGGATGTCCATGCACAGGCTGGGACCGGCACCCCATCCTCTTGTGGACAAGATCAATGAAACCCATATCACCAGAATTCTGGAACTTGCCGAAAAGGATGATGAAAGATCTTTCAGGGATGCCGCAGAAAACAGAAAATACACCCTGATATACGTTCTTGTCTTTGCCGTTCTGTTCATATTCGCCACCGTTTTTCTGGTCGGCTCAGACAAGGAACTGTACCGGGAGGTCATCAAACTTTTTGCCGTTTTCCTTGGCGGCCTTGGCAGCGGATTTGGCATCAGAAGCTACATGGACAGAAACAAATAAAGACTGAGAAAAGGGCCTTCCCGATCTTTCTCCAGTTCCTGTTTTCCTACATCATTTGATGTGGAAAAATGCGAACCCACTGTCTGCACAAAAGCATTGCTGAACCCCTGACGCAAAAAGCCCCCGTACCGAAAAAGGATGCAGGGGCTTTTCCTGGAGTCCCCCGGACTTCGCATATCCAGTTCGTTTGTCATCATGCCTGTTCCTTCAATTTGTTCGTCCCCTTCTTCACTACTATGGCCTTGTCCGACTCCTCACCCGGCTCTGGCAGCTGTTCGGCTACTTACCTTGGAGCTGTTAGTTACTCTCTTAAAGTACCGCTGGATGAGGCCTCCCGGGTTCCGTTCATGAGACATTCACACATGCACCGGGTCAGCGACTCCGGGGAACCTGCCTGCTACTTGCGTTGACGCAGCATTCAGTTTTGCCTTCCCGTTCACCCAACACGGTCAGCATTCCCAACCCTGATTTAGGAGCTCAATACCGAGCCTGTGTGTTCCCCTGTCAACGCTTAACCACTACCCTCACGAGTAGCAGCCCATGACTTAAGGGCTCCGGCGGTTCGCTATACCTTACCGGATAGAGGACTTGCACCTCCAATCTCATGCCAGCTTATCCCGGCGCACTGGGTGTCCCATGGGATGGCCCAGGAAACAAAAGAGACGGTACAGCGGGGGATAAGGAGCTAGAAAAGGAAGGAATCAGGGAACCGGGGCATGAATGAACTGCCATGGGAAGATACGGAAGAATTATCAGGTACAGGAACAGATACCGAAGCCACAGGATGCCCCATAAGACAACAACCAGACACAACCCATTGAAGGCTGCGTCCGGTCACGGATGGATAAAAATCAAAATAAGAAGGGTTTAATGTCTGGTAGCATCATCACCTATGAGAAGATCCAGGCCCTTGTCTCCTGCTGCAAGGACAGCCTTTATCTGTTCAGGGGTAAGACGGGTAGCCTTGGCAATATCCTCCGGTTTCATATTGAACTCATTAAGGCTCATGATGGTCTGGAACTTCTCGTTGTACATGCCCTTAACCTCACCCCTCTCCAACCCAAACCGCTCTGCACTTGTAATGTATGGCATCTTTTTCTCCTCCTCAAAGAGGTAAACATCGTCAAGGAACTGTTTTTCAAGCTTCCTGGGCAGGCTTATCATCCAGTCGATGTACAGGTAAAGCTGCAGGATGTCTTCTTTGCTATAGTTCCGCTGATACATAAGCTTCACCAGATGGAACTTCCATGCCTTCAGCTCGTCTTTTGATTTGCAGCTTTTGGCCTTGATCTGGGCCATGACCACCAGGGCGAAAACATTGTCGCTGTTTTCAAGCTCTTCCCAACGCTCTTCATCCTCCCAGTCCATAAGTTTGACAATGGGAAAGCGGAAGTCAAGGGAGCAGCCCCATAATTCTCTGGCATAGGAATCCGGTCTGAAGCTCTCCTGCCTGTCCGTCAGTACGCCAAGGCTGACCACATCCCTGTCATAGCGGTCAAAGATGCGGAAATTGTACACATACATGCGTTTGGGGAAGACAGTTTCAGGGTCACCCTGAACCTCCACATGAATCAGCACCCAGATTTCCTGATTCTTCTTAGTCCAGACCTTCACCAGCTTATCCGCATAACGCCGTTCCAGGGTTGCATCCCGGACTACCTTCTGAAGCTCCTTGTCGATGAATACGGGCTTACGGCTTCAGTCTGTCTCATCATGGATCTGAGGATAAAGAAGAGCCAGAAATTCCTTAAAGTACCGCTCTACGGCCTCTTTCCATGGGCTGTCGTAATCACTGGAATTGCTTGTTGCCATGCAATGTCCTTTCTTTTGAAAGTGTAACAGAAATACCCTGCTACTGCATAGCCCGAAAGGATGGAATTGGAAAGGGGCTTCGATAGCCTCAACTACCGGGCTTCGGGAGCCTCAGCCACCAGAGATAAATCCTGCCCTGTAAATCATGCCGCATCAAAAAAGACCTCACACCGAACACCCGGCATACAGCGAAGACCCCGTAGTTTGCAGTGCATCCTCAAAACTTCAGGATCACCCACGGCGGTACCGAACTTCTCCAAAAGCATATCCATGGAAGATACAAATACGGCTGCATCCACAAATTTTCAAAGGGAGCATACCTTTTTTTTGCTTGACAAGCCACTGTCTGGACGTACAATATTCTGTACAGGAGGATTCAGATATGGAAGCCATAACCTATACCGCTGCAAGACAAAACCTCGCTAAAACAATGGACAGGGTCTGTGAAGACCGCTCGCCAGTTATTGTGACACGTAAAACATCCAGTGCTGTTGTGATTATGTCACTTGAGGATTATGAAGCCCTTGAAGAAACGGCCTATCTTTTACGGTCACCGAAAAATGCAAGGCGTCTTCTGGAATCCATCACCCAGCTTGAAAATGAAAAAGGCCTTGAAAAGGAACTTTCAGAGTGAAGCTCATTTTTGCAGGCCATGCAGGGGATTAAGCAAATGAAAACTGTCTGTGTCGTGCAGGGATACCGAGAAGCATTCCTTCAACACTTATATCCTCATCAATATCAGGCCAATGTATGCCTTGACCATTACCAATTATTTCGTAATTTTGACGCTGTTTCGGAGTTGCATCCGACAATCTCCAGGACCATGCCAATGGAACACTTATTCTTCGACCGTCAGAAAGAAAGGCTGTTATTTCAATGTCCGTTACTTCTATACGGTTCAATCTTGCTTCTACTATTTCAATCGCAGTGCTCATGCCATGCCTCCCTTATTATTTCCATATTTAACTGTATAATTTTTCTGATTAAATTCAAATCTTTTGGAGAGAATCCATTATTCTTACCCAAAACAAGAGGATTTAACCAAAATTTGCATACTTCTTTATCTCTTTGAATATGAACATGCATTGGTTCATTGCAATCAAAACTATAAAAAAAGAAACGGTAAGGACCTGGAATACTTTTAACTGTTGGCATTTTCTTGTTTGTCTCTTTTCCAGATTATTATTGGGAAGCGGACGGAAATAAAGCGAGCTTTGTAAATCATGCCGCATCAAAAAAGACATCACACCGAACACCGGGCATACAGCGAAGCCCCCTCAGCTTACAATGCATCCTCAAAACTTCAGAATCACCCACGGCGGTACCGAACTGCTCTAAAAGCGTATCCATGGAAGATACAAAGACGGCTGCATCCACACCTAAACGACTCAAAATGGGCGGTGTATTTTCACGGATGCTCATCTTCTTTCGCCTGAGCTGCCTTCCTGTCCAGTCCACAAGCTCTGCGTATTCATGGAAACCAAAGGGAATGGCAAAGGGCATATCCGTAAGATCATCAAAGGGCGCAAGGGCGGCTCTGGGTTTTTCAGGGGGTGTAGGTGACTGAGGCTCTCGAAGCCGGACATCATTTTCAGATTCACTCAATGCCGAAGAGGACTTAAGGGCATCCAGCCTTTCCTTAATGGAAGTATACTCTGAATCTTCCGGGGTTTTTGCCATACCAGCTCTTACAGGATTGAGATCCACATAAGCCATGGCCGCAAGAATGGCCTTTTCATCTAAAAGGGCCTGACTCTTGAAACGCCCTTCCCAGAACCTGCCGCCTATCCCCTCCTCCTGATTGGCTTTCCTTGCAATGGATTCATTGAGCATACGCATGAACCAAGAAATATCAAAAAGGCGGCTCCGGTAGAGGCCAGCAAGCTCTGCAAGCTGATGCTGGTCTGAATGGCTTAAATCCCCTATTTTTGTTATTAAACCTTGCATCACACAGTCATAGAAAGCCGTGTGAGGAAAATTTTTACATTCTTTTTCAAAAAACTTCTGTTGCTGATCTCTTAGGGTGCGTGTATGATTTAGCAAAGGCTGGCTCCTGTGATTAATTGTTTTTGTCGCTATTAACAACATATCACAGAACCAGTCTTTTTTTATTGGAAATTTATCATATTATGCTAAATTCAGTGCCATTGGGGTCTGACCCCTTTTAGTCTTTAAATACTAATGTTTGGGAACCTCTGCGGATTTTCAATTATTTCCTGTGTCAAATCAATATCGAGATTTGGCCAGTAAAAATGTCCTGGAGACAATTCTACAACACTCAGAATGTCACTGAGACGCTGATCTTTGAACCATGGAAAATCAGAGTAAGGCATAAAAAGCTCGCATCCATGGGCCAGTATCCAGATGCCATGGGTTGAAATATGGGTTACTTCAACAGGAAAAGTGCTGCTTCCATGCGCTGATAAGTTCATCTCTATTTTCCTCCACCAAAGATTCAATCTCTTTCAGTTAGCTACGGTTATATCCATAATTTCTTGCAAGCTCTATCTCCGGAAAAATCCAGAATTTTGCTTCGCCTGAAGCAGAAAAAATATGTACATGCATTCGTGTTTCTTCTCGGGAAAAGAAAAAGAATCGATAACCTTTCTCTCTGAAAACTGTTGGACTCATTCTTTTCCCCCTTTATTTAAATTATTCCTGACCACCTTTTAAAATTATAAAATAAGGTATTTGGAAAAGAAGGTCAAGCATTGCTCCCCTACCCACAGGGTGAACGCATGTAGATTTTGCGGAAGGTAATTTCAATAGGTTACAGCATTAACAATCAAAGAGGTTCAGCCTTTGAAATTTATAAGGCTCTGATTTTACACAAACTCAATTTTGAAGTGAGACTTACATGCGTTTACCCTGCCCCTACCCAAAATTACAAAATTAATAGGGTGGGTGTAAATAACGAAGTGGGTGGTGTGTTCCCCTGTCAACGCTTAACCACGACCCTCACGAGCAGCAGTCCATGACTTAAGGTCTCCGGCGGTTCGCTAAACCTTACCGGATAGAGGACTTGCACCTCCAATCTCATGCCAGCTTATCCCGGCGCACTGGGTGTCCCATTGTCTGTCCGTCTGCCTTGTCTGATTGTCTGGATTGTCTGGGACCATGGTGGAGGTGTCCCATGATGGATCTGTGGTTTTATTTTGACGATCAAACATGTATGTGTTACTTTACACACATGAACAGTCAGGAAATAATAAAAATATTAATACAGGCAGGCTGGGTAAAAGTGAGTACGAAAGGCAGTCATTGGCAATTTAAGCACCCTGAAAAATCCGGCAGAGTAACGGTTTCCCATCCGAAAAAAGATGTTCCGCCTGGAACATTAAAAAGCATTGAAAAGCAGGCCGGAATAAAACTGAAATAGAAAAGAGACTGATTATCTCTTAAATTTCAGTGGCACTAACCAAAAATATTTTTAAATTATTTATTAAGTAATTTTAAGCTTTTGTAGGATTTGTAGCACGGTCCTGATTTTTACAAAGCCTCAAATACTATTTGAAAGGAAACGCCGATGGCAAGTTTTTACGGAGTCATCCACAAAACAGAAGATTCTGATTATGGCTTATCTTTTCCAGATCTTCCCGGTTGTATCACGGCAGGGTCCAGCCTTGAAGAACTGGAAGTTATGGCAAAAGAAGCCTTGACACTTCATCTTGAAGGTATGGCCGAAGACTGTGAAACAATCCCAGAGCCCTCAAACTATAAAACCATTGCCAGAAAACATGAACATGATTTTGATTTTTTTGGAATAACATTAATAACTATTGCTACTGTTCAAAAACGAACGAGGGTAAATATTAGCCTTGCCGAGCAGGATCTTATATTGATTGATACGGCTGCAACTAAACTGGGAATAGACAGATCCGCTTTTTTGGTTATGGCCGGAAAAAAAATAGCTTTGGAAAAGTCAATTACGCATTATTAGTGCTTTTGATACCAGGGAGTGCTTTCAAGGCTGATAAGGGTTGAACGGAGGCAGGTCATATGGCCTCCTTCACTTTAAAGGATACTGTTTTTAAAGATAAAGATACATAAAAGGAGGGGGCTTGGAAACAACAAAGTGGGTGTCCCATGGTGTCGGTTGTTTGCTTGTGCTGATTGGTTGTGATGGTTGTGGGCCATAGTTTGAGCGATTTATAAGTTTTTCCCATCCAGATACAAGGTATCTGATGCTACATCAATCCCACCGGGCCATACAACAGTCCCATATTCTACAGATGCTTTTTGAAAAATACCGGGAGAAGCTATTCTATTCCAAGGCTTAACGGCAATTAAGGGACGCATGTCAAAAATACGAATCTCCCCATTTGCAAACTCCAGCTCCAGCTGAAAATCCTTACGTGGCTTTACAAATACAACATCAATCAACATAGCGACACCTCATTGAAGCGGTGGAATACGAAAAGGCTCTTCCCCGTTAACCGCAAGCTCCCAGTTAGTAATCAAAGCTTCTTTATGGATTTCTATCCATGCCTGAACAAGCTTAAGTTGTTTTGGAGGAATCCTACCCCCAAGAATCGAACCATCCTCTATAGCAATTGCAGCTTCTTCACCTTGATAACGAACATGAATATGAGGCAAATGATGTTGGCGATTGTCTCGGAAAAACATCAAGATCAAAATTCCATAAAACATGCTTATCGTTGGCATAAACTCTAAATCTCCAAAGTATTTATTTACTTTAATACATATAACCAGCCTTATTGAAACAGTCAAGAATAAGGGTAAAAATACATGCCAGTGATAGAACCGATGCCCTGCTGAACCACAAAAACAGGAAGGAACCAAGCAACCCAAAATGAGGGTGGGTGTAAACAACCAAGTGGGTGGGTGTCCCATGGTTGGGTGCCATGGTTGGGTGAGTGCCATGGTTGGGTGGGGTGACGGATGTTAATTTTCCGGGCATATTAAATCCCAAAGTAGCTCTTATGGGATTTCATTTCCTGCATCTCCTGCCGCATCTGTAATCATGCTGGCCTGTTGCTTCAAAACCTGTGCAATTACAGGAGCAACAAGCTCTTTTGCTATGGGCCATTGGATCTCCTGATCATTCTGATTAAAAAGTCTTTCCCGTATTCTATTGAGGCTTACGGTGGCAACCAGTTGTTCCGCATATTTTTTTGCCTGTTCAGGATTCTTATCCCGCAGGCTGTTTTCTATGAGAAGAAGAAGACTGTCTGTTTTTAAAGGGGAGCTACCTGAAATACGCAGAAAATAATGCTCTGCCACCCTATGCTCCCCCATATTCATGCGGGCCGTACCCAGCCCCATAAGGGTTCTGACGTTATCCGGATTCTGGCCGATGGCTGCTATCAGGTGGGGCAGTGCTTTTTCAGACTCCCCTTTCCTGATTTTGATATAAGCCATGAGATTCATGTAATCCGTATTACGGGGAGCTACTCTCAAAAGCAGCTTTGCATGCCCCATTGCTTCGTCCATACCTCCCGTTTTTGTAAGAACAATGGCAAGGTTATAATGGCTTTTTTCTAAAGCATGCCCCATACTGAGTGCCCTTCGATATGTTTCTATCACTTTAGGATAATCTTTATCCCTTCTATAATAGATAACCGCCAGATTATGCAAAGAAATGACTTCGGCTTTATATTTTGTACTGTCATAAAGATCTATTGCTTTCAAGTGCAACTCTTCTGCCTTATCATACATACCTATGTTTAAATAAATATTAGCTAGATTTTGGTAAGGCCTTGCACTTCCCGGAGCTTTTTCCAGTGCGTCATGCAACAGTGTAAATTCATACTGCCATTCCATATTACGCACATAGGTACCAATACCCAAAACTATCAGGAGAATAGTTACAGAAGAAACAATAATAAAATACATAGCCTTGTTATATTTAATATAATACTGGATACCATAGTGAATACCTGCTGCTACGGGCACAAAAAGAAAAAAGGAAGGCAGATAATTTCTGTGTTCAAAAACAAGCTCAAGGGCAATGACGGAAGATTCTATCACATGGTTTAAAAAGAAAAAAAGAACGGCAAAGGAAATAAGGGGGTATTGGCGGGCTTTCCAAAGGGCCGTAGCAATCATACCCGTGATAAGCATAATGGCAGGCAGGGTGGTCCAGGGTTGAAAAAGGCCTGTGGATATTTCAAAATCATGGACAAGGGAAAGACGGTCTGTAATGGGATAAAAAATAAGGGAGATGTAAAAGAGTATGATGCGGGGCTGGGTGAGCAGTCGTTCTTCAAGGGAAAAGGTTCTTCTTTCATAGCCTCCAAGCAGCCTGCTGATAAAATCTCCTGAATAAAAAAGCAAAAGGCCTGAAATAAAAACAAGTGCGGCGAGAACACAAGCGGACCAGAACATGCGTTTTCGGACAGCCGGGTCACTAAGGTCTCTGAAAAATATAATTTCAATCAAAAAAATTGAAGCGGGCAGCATCAGGGCATTTTCTTTGGAACCGACAGCTAATAAAAAAGCCAGCACAAGGGCAGAATAAAAAAACAGCTTTTTTTTGTATGTCCTGCCAAGCCTTGCCATGAGATAAAAATAAATGCCCATGATATAAAAAAGGGCTGCCATGGAAGCCATGCGTTGCACAATATAAGTAACGGCCTGGGTTTGTATGGGGTTCAATGCCCATATAATGGCCGCCAGAAATGCAATGAAATGAATTTCATTATCCTGCCTGCCGGAAAGATTGGGAGTTTTAAAAAGAGTAAATATCGCAAGATAAAGAAAAAATGCCGTAAAAATATGTATGCCAAGGTTAACAATATGATAACCTTTTACATTATCCTGCCCGAAATACCAGTTAAGGGCCAGGCTGATATTGGAAACAGGACGATTAGAGTGACCTTTTAATGCGGCGTTTTTCAGACTGTCTGGATTCAGGCTACTGATTTGAATGTGAGAATTCTGTGTTATATTGTGATGGTCGTCAAAATGCCAGGATGCATGGAAGGTATTGCTGTATGCAAAAAACAAAATGATGGTTGAGAGGATATAAAACCACTTTTTATTATGCTTGTTATCGGATAAGGATGATAAATGAGATTGTGTCCGCATATAATTTGTTAACATTAAACTTATCCTTATCTTGTATATAAATGCAAAATAAAAAACCGGAACCCCTTACAGGCACCGGGCTAATTTTTTATATCTTAAAAAAGTATTCCTAACAAAATAATTTCAACTATAATCATAACTATTAAAAAAAACAAATCCTCTCCAGCAATAAACCGGAGAGGATTTTACTTTAAAGAAATATGCCAGTATTAAGGCATTTTAAAAATCCCCTCTGTTGTATTAAATAAAAGATTTCTTGTAACATTGCCAGAGGTTAAAAGATTATCTTTTGCACTTATATTACTTGCTGTTGCTGCGTCACGAAGGAAAGTTTTTGCTTTAGTTAAAGCTACTGTTGCACCTTGAGTTTCAACCATATAATCAGCAATAAGTATATTAGCCTCCCTAACTACCTGTTCAATTCTTGAAACATTTGCTCTGTCAAAATATTTTGTCATCTGGGGAATTGCAACCGCCGCCAAAATACCAATAATTGCCACAACAATCATCAGTTCGATAAGCGTAAAACCCTTTTGATCCTTCAATGTCTCCCTCATAAGCTCTCTCCTTTTTTCAGGTTCTGGTTTTTCAGCACTTTAGAAAACAAACTCTGCTAAAACAAAAAGCAATTGCCATGCCAGCCAACTTGAAACTTAAAATTATAAAAAGAATACTGAGTTTTCGGTTACTTTGCAATGGGCAAGTTTGAGTTTTTTTATGTGCTTATTTTAGGGATGACATTTTTTGTCAGAATAAGACCCCTAAAACTGCCAAATTTTGTCAATCGCTATTTCAGATGCTTATTGGCCTCCATGTCAAACCACATGGCAAAGAGCATGAACTGATTTCCGCTCATAAAGGAAAAAAAGCAGGCAAGGGCATTGATGGGTGGAATATGCCCCACAATAATCCAGACAAGAGCCATGCGCAAAAAAAGAACAAAGGTGGCCGCATGGAAGAAAAAGGCAAGGGCATAAAAAAATATCAACGGATGAAAGTTACGGATAATATACTTTTCCTTCATCCTCCAGAAAAAGAGCCTGATTAAAAGCCAGCCTATGGTGAAAACTACTTTTCGGATTTTCATTCCAGATTTTTCACCCACACCATAAACAGGGGTTACGGGCACATCACAAACCTTTAATTCATTCACATTCAAGCGCACCAGCACATCATTGGGCTGACCATACCAGGGGTACATCTGATCCCAGTCTATGGTTTTAAGGGCTTTATGGTTTATGGCTGTATAGCCGGACTGAGAGTCTGCCACATGCCAGTAGCCGGAAGCAATTTTTGTAAAAAGGGATAAAAAGGCATTTCCAAAGTATCTGACTTTGGGAATTTTTTTATAGGCCTCACCGGTAAAAAGACGGTTACCTTTGCTGTAGTCCGCCTGCCCTGAGGCAAGGGGATCAAGGAGGGCAGGCATATCTTCAGGATCCATCTGCCCGTCACCATCCATGCGCACGGCAATATCAAGATTCATATCTCTGGCACACTTATAAGCCGTGGCCATGGCACCCCCAACGCCTTTATTAGTTTCGTGGCTTATCAGGGTGATGTGGGAAGATTTATCTTGATACTGACGAATGACTTGAGTTGTATTGTCTGTGCTGCAATCATCCACAATAATAATGTGATCCACAAAATCCGGCATGGTTTCTATCACTTTGCCAATCTGTGTTTCTTCATTGTGGGCGGGTATCACAACGCCTATGGTTTTATCTTTATACATGGAACCTCTGATTTTAAATTTGGGGATCATCATCTTTGGCGGGTATCAAAATACGCAAAAGGCCGTTTCCGTCTTTATGAAATTCCATTACAGCATTTTTTTCAAAAAACGCCTTTAAAATCTTCTGCTCCTGCTCATTGTATTCATCAAAAAAATCATTGAGCATGGAAAGTCTCACCAAAATATGGCTAAGGCCTTTTTCATGGAGTTTTATAGCAAGGTCCGTGCCGGAATCAGCATTTTTAGCGTGGCTTCTGAATATGTGAGTGCTGAATTCAATGGGTATATCGGAATAATAGTGGCGATTACCAAGGTAGAGGCCCAGTATTCTGTGACCTTCTCCAAGGTTTGCGTTGGCGTACTGAAGGGCTGCGTATTCCGGTCTGTATTGTTGTATGTAATCATCCCTGCTGATTTTTCCTGTAATGTAGGGCAGTGGCCTGTCTTTTTCAAATCGCTCTTTCATATAAAGGACATTCATGCCAAGCATGGCGAAGGCTATGGTAAGCATGACGGTTTTTCTAAGACATCCGGCATAAGGGTGCTGGCGGTTCAAAAACCTGTTTTCAATATTATAAAGGCCATACATGGAAAGAACAATCATGGGCGGCAGAATGGGAATGAAATATCGGATACGGATGGAAGCCTTGGCACAGGCGTAAAGCAAAAACAAGACGGAAAAAGACAGCAATATCCATTTTTCGGTATTTTTCTGTCTTCCTGCGGCAGAGATACCCATAAAGGCAAAGAGGCTCAGCAGAAATATGAAAGGATTAAGCCTGCCATCAAAGTATTTGGGATTATCATCCTCCCCTTGAAAAAAAACACGGACTGGAATCAGGGCAATTTCAAGCCATGATTCTTCGTATAAGTGGTGGCGGACATCAATGTGGGTTATTTTTAAAGGTTTTTTTTGCGCAGGAGTATTTTTTTTGATTTCTGATTTTTCCGGCTCAGGCTTTGATATGAAAATGCTGTTGTAAAGTGGGTATATGGGATTACCGGTCCAGACCACATTGCGCACCATCCATGGAGAAAAAACAGCAAGGGCAACAAAGACAAATAGTGTTCCTGCGGCAATGGATTTTACATGATAGTTTCTGCTCCTTTGATTATACCTTACATAAATAAAGGGAATAAAAAGTGTGAGCAGAAAAAAACCCACAAGGGCATTGTATTTTGTACCGAGGGCAAGCCCGCAGAAAATACCGCTTATGATGAGGTAGCGGGTTTTAAAACCGGTTTCAATCCAGCGGAAAATGGCAAGTATGGAAGCAAAGAAAAAAAAGACCAGGCCAAGATCCACATACACCGTACTGGAAAGCCTTATAACCACAGGCGTGGAAAGAAAAAAAAGCGCCCCGAGCAGGCCATAGCTTTTATTGGTGCGTTGGCTGAGGTATTTGTAAATTAAAACCGCAGTAAGAATGGCAAAAAGAAAATGAATGTATTTTGGCAGGATGTCGTTACCAAAGTACATGGGAATCATGTAGAGAAGATTCAGGTTCATGGGATAGTAGGAAAATATAATATGGGGAATCTCATGGAAGCCATGTTCAAGGTAAAGTTTTGGGATAATAAGATGGTGGGTCAGGGCATCCCGGTCAACGGGTGGGACGGCTGCAAGGATGGATATGAAAATAATGGTAAGGAGAATAAGAAAAAAAAGCAGGTAATGGATTGGCTGGATTCTGTTGCCTAAGTTCATCTGTTATGATTCCTCTCATGCTCATGCCCGTGCATAAGTCATACTGCTAAGGATGCATACAATATGCAGCTTCCAGGTCTTGGGTTTTTTTTAGTATACAATTTTTCCGATTTTTTCGAATAAAATTGGTAAATCTTCAGATATCACTCCCCAAACAATATCCAGATTCACACCAAAATAGTCATGTATCAAGCGATCTCTCATGCCAGACATGCTTTTCCATGGAATATGATCATGTTGTGCCCGGAATTCTTTTGAAAGATTTTTTACAGCCTCTCCTATGATTTCAAGATTTCTGATCACTGAATCCTGGGTTTTTAAATCTTCCATGAAGCTGGTATAATCAACACCCTGAGTGTAAGAGAGAATTCTCCGTGAGGCCTCCATAATATCAAGCAGAAAGTCTTCCTCATTTCTTTTAGACATATTCAATGGTTTCCATAATGGATTTTGCGATATCCGGGTTTCGAATTCCCTTTATGCCAGCAGGCGTCAGAATATCCGCTTTTTTTCCAAGGATATTTTCCAAATATTCGGCAAATATTACAAATTTAAGACCTATGGGTTTTTCAAACTCAGCGACAATATCAATATCACTGCTTTCTTCTTGCACACCTTTTGCGTAAGAGCCAAACAAACCGATTTTTTTAAGACCAAACTCACTCATAAGATACGGATAATTTTCTTTTATCTTTATTATTATTTGATCTTTTGTCATTTTTATCTCCCTGGCATTTGCCCGCTTTTTTTCCCTCACCCCCGGCCCCTCTCCCAGTGGGAGAGGGGAGAAAACCAAGGCCTGCACTCCATCTGCACTCCATCATTTTTACCATATCAGCTCCCTAATTTCCTGATTCCAGACTTATGGGTAAAGATAAGCCCAATGGGAGAGGGGAGAGAAAGAAGCATCCCTTTCTAAACTAAAGGTATTTATTTTTTCAGGAAAACACCTTAACAAGATTACCCAGAGCAGAATAGGCCTTTTCCAGCTCTTCCTTCAGGGCTTTTCTTGCCCCTTCCTCCCCATGCACAAGATGAATTTCTCCGGGTCTGTGGCGCATGCGGGTGGCAAAGCGGACAAGATCCTTCTGATCTGCATGGGCAGAATAGCCGCTGATGCTTTCTATGCGGCTTCGGATGAAAATCTTTTCTCCCTCAAGAAATACATAACCGCCCTTAGGCCCAAACCTCTGAATATCCCTGCCCGGTGTGCCAGCCGCCTGATATCCCACAAAAAGAAGGGTATGACGGGGATCTTTCAGCATGGCTTTCAGATAGTTGACAATGCGGCCTGCGGTACACATGCCGCTTCCGGCAATGACAATTGCTGGCTTTGCGGACCGGGCAAGCTCTCTGACATTGGATATATGGGCAGCGTGGGAATCCAGAGTTATAAGCTGATCAAAGGCAAGGGGTTTTCTGCCTCTGCCAAGTTTCTGATGGGCTTCCCTGTCCCAGAAGGGCTTGAGGCTTCTGTAGATGTCTGTAATGCGTCCGGCAAGGGGAGAATCCAGATAAACGGGCAGATCCTTCCACAGCCAGCCCTTATTCAGGCTTTCTTCTGCTTTAGTGTACAGAATCTCTTCCAGTTCATAAAGAATCTCCTGGGTGCGGCCCAGACTAAAGGCTGGAACAAGAAGGGTTCCACCGTTTTTAAAACAATCTGCCACAAGGGTTTCAAGGCGGTTTCTTCTGTTTTTGCGGTCTTCGTGGGTCCGGTCTCCGTAGGTACTCTCAAGGATCAGGGTATCTGCCCTGAAAAGGGGCTTTGGTGCCGGAAGAAGGGGTGCCCATGGTGCGCCGAGATCTCCTGAAAAGACAATTCGCTGGTCTTTGCCTGTGCTTTTATCGAGAATGGCGCATTCCACAGAAGAAGAACCCAGAATATGACCGGCCCGGTGCAGCTTGATACGGACCATCTGCCCGGAAGAATCCAGCAGGGTATGCCATGTTTTATAGGGCAGTGGCCGGAGGCGGCTTCGGATGAGGGAGGTGTAACGATCCAGCATATCCGGCCTGGAGCTTACGGAAAGCTTGAAAGCATCTTCCAGCATAAGGGGCAGCAGTTCTGCGGAAGGCTCTGAACAGATGATGGGCCCCTGAAAACCTGCGGCGAGAAGCCATGGCATCCGGCCTGCATGGTCAATGTGGCTGTGGGTGATGACAAGGGCCAGAATATTGCGGGTATCAAAGGAGATGGTGTGGGGATCAGCGTTTTTTGCCGTTTCCTGATCAGGAGAAACTTCCGCACCCTGAAACAGGCCACAGTCTATCAGAAGGCTTTTGCCGTTTTCCAGCAGAAGCTGATGACATGAGCCGGTAACACCTTCTTTACCGCCGTGGTGGATGATCTTTGTCAAAGCAGATTTTCCCTTCTTTTTTCGATTGCAAAAAGGCTGCCCCCTTTTCTTTCTAATTTAGTTCAAATAAAATTTTTAAAGACTTATTAATTTCCTGTACCTTATCCATTGACAATTTTCCCCGAATTTTGACTAACCTATAACGATGATCTATTGGACGCATCTGCAAGCAGTCTGCTATTGATTTTTTTAATAAACCATTATCGGGTGAAGGATAAATTTCAACATTGGTTTGTATTCGAGCTTTTTTTTCACTCCACTCAGTAATTGGGACAACCTGAATAACAGGAACTCTCTCATTATAAATGTCATTGGTCACGACTACACAAGGTCTGATTTTTCCTGTTTCTGAACCTTTTGCCGGATCGAGATTGACATCTATAACCATACCTCTTTTAAGCCTTGTCATTCCGGCCATCCGTCTATTGCCGTTTCGGTCAATTCTTTTAGATCATTATCTTCAGAATAGATTTCAGAATATAATTCAGCGGATTTCCTAAGATTTTCAAGTTCTATTTCTTTCTTGAAATATTCTATGGCTGTGCGAAGCATAGAGCTTTTATCCTTAAATCCATAAGCTTTAAAATTATTCAAAAATTGTGCCTGCGATTCTTCAACACTGAATTTTGCCTGTAACATAGCCCCCCCTCTTTTTGGTGCCCATATCAGGCCTTAATATACAGGCCTAAAATAAGTGCCAGCCCACTGAAAGTCAATATGCTTGTCCGAGATAACTGGCAAAGGCTCCATATATTCACTGCAACCAAGTGCAACCATAGGACAGCCACTTTGTCATTAAAAAAGACTGTTTTAGGCAACTGGTTTTTTAAGAGATAATCAGTCATTTTTAAACTTCAAACACTTCTACAGAAAACCTTCCCACTTCCCACTTCCCACTTTTTACACCCCCCACACGCCCATGGTCCATTTCCCATGATTCATGGTTTTGTTCCAGACTTTTTCTTCCCAGGGGATTTGGGGATTACGGTTGAATATGACAAGATGGGCCTCCCCTGCCCCTGTTTTGTCCGCATAATCGGCTGTCTGCTCAAGGCCTTCCTTTATGGTATTTTCTAAGCCCTTGCGCAGGATTTTAAGCTCTATCACCACCCTCTGCACAGGTCCGAAAAAGCCCTTTTCCTTATCCAGAGGCCATTCCAGAAAAAGATCCGTACGCCTGCTTCCAAGGCCATATTCCCGATTCACCCGGCCACCACCATTGATGATGCGCTGTAAAAAGGCCTGCATGAGCAATTGAGGCCCTGCCTCCTTATAATCGAAACGCTCAATCCAGCTTTCTGAATTCTCCCGGAAGAACTGCTGAAAGGCCAAAAGGAGTTTTTCCATGTCAAGGCTTGAATCTTCTTTCRTGTACCAGATGCTTTTCTGAATCATGGTATCCTGAGTGACCACMGTCAGTTCTCTGGGKATGATTTCTCTGTAAATGCGGTTACTGATATTTATGTGAGGTTTTCGGTGGATGAGTCCCAGATCTTCCACATAATCCATATCATCCCGTGGCATGAGAAGTTCCGTCTGATCKGTGGAAAGAAGTGCTGARATAACTTTATGTACCCTRGGTTCCCTGAGTTTATCCGTAAGCTGATCAAGGTGGGTCTGTCTGGACTGGATGAGTCTTTCCCTTGCCGCAAAATAGTCTTCCAGAAAAAGGGGCTTTGTTCTGTCACGGGCCTCTTTATTGTTCCATGTCAGCTCATGGGCCAGAGCATTGACCAGCCAGGGCTGGCCTTTTGTGTCTTCCCATAGTTCAGGAAAGATTTTTTCATCAAAAACCTGACCAGTTTCTTTAGTGTGCTGCAACCAGAGGTCTTTAGATTCATCTTCCGTGAAATTGCCAAGGCGCAGGGATGCGGCCTTGATATTAAAAGCACTGCCGCCTGTGATAATTTCATTATGGGAGGTGTGGATACGGTAATCCCTGATGTCCCGGACACCACAGAGAATAAGGCTCTGGGGAAAGGCTTTGGGGCGTTGTTCGTACCCTGCTCTGAGCTGACGAAGAAGGGATATGAGGGTATCCCCCACCAGGGCATCCACCTCATCGAGCATGAGAACAAGGGGTTTTTCCAGCCGCATGCTGAAGGCTGCAAGTATGCTGCTGAGGCGGTCTTCTGCTGGAAACTCCTTTACCGTTGTCCGTATCCATGGTTCCAGATCCGGATCATTCAGGTAAAGGGATGCAGAACGGGCAAAGGCACTGCACACAGCTGAAATCCCTGCTTCCACATCTCCCCTTGCGGCCTGTGCTCCCTCAATGTTCACATAAAGGGCTGTAAAATCGTCTTTTTTGTTTAAGGCATGCATCATGGCAATGAGGCTTGAGGTTTTACCGGTCTGTCTGGGGGCATGGAGGATGAAGTAGCGCTGCTGTAGAATCAAATCATAAACCTCATCCCAGTTGATCCGGGTTAAAGGATCAATATGATAGTTCATATCGGCCTTGACAGGGCCTGCATTGTTAAAAAATTTTGCCATGCTTAAGCCTTTCTTTTTAAATATCAAACACCTTAAAACCCCCATTACCGAAGCAGTAAATCACATGCTGTGAAACCTTTGCCTCCGGGTATTCCTTTTTAAGCCCTTCAACATAGCCTGCAATCTGCTCCGTATCTTCAGAAATCATGGTGAAGTTTTCAATACTGATATTGAATTTTTTAAAGGCGGCATTGGAAAAATATTTGAACTCGATGACCATGCGTATGCCTGCAAAGCATTCATTGAATTTACCTACAAACTCCAGATCGGTTCTGCCCTTGGGGTATGATCTTTCCACATTCCAGGTGAACCAGCGGGAAAGATAGCGGGAACAGAGCTCATAAAAGGTAGTGCGGTAGAAGTTTTCATTCACTTGAGAAAAAACCGCTTCGGGAAGCTGGGAAACATATTCCTGCCAGTAGCCTGCAAACAGGGGTTTTAAGTCAAGGGTTTTGACAAAGTACTGCATCATGTCCCCGTAGCCCGTGGAAACGTCAATACGGTACAGCTCATTGAAGTATTCCACAAAGATTCTTCTCATGTTGAGGTTGGGCAGGGTGAGGGCAAAGTCGTTTTTTCGGGTGAGCATGCCCAGATAGAAAAAGGAAATGGGAAAAAAGCCCTTTTCAAAAAACTGTGACATGTTGAATTTCTGGGTAAGCAGGGTGTCGTCATAGTCGATGCTGTTCTGGGTTGTCAGCTGAGTGACAAAACCTTCCGTAAGATCAGGGTTGGAGCCGGTGATTCTTTTGATCCAAAGGATATCGGTTTTAAGATTCATATCCGTTAAGTGTTTTGGCATTGTGCTGTATTTTGTGAACCAGCTCAGAAAATACTGAAGAATGGTGGAGTTGTAGACCGCCTCACCCTCGGGATTTATAAAATGATAACCATTATATTGATTTTTAATGACATCCTGTACCTCATTGCGGGTATCAGGGTTTATGTCATAGTCTCTGTAAATGTCATCGAGAAGTAAATCCACTTCAGACTGGGTGAAGCCGATCATGTTTTCAAAATCCGGTTCAAGGGTGATGAAGGTGGCAATGTTGAAGCCCGAAGCCAGTTCATCCATGGTGACGGGCAAAACACCTGTGATGAAAACATTGTGGATGGCTCCGGTTTTTCTTCCCTCTTTCAAAAGCTTGAAAAAAGTTTTCAAAAAACCATCATCAGCCATGAGCTGCTTATAAAGATGATCTTTGTGGGCTGTAATCAACTGGTTGGCGAAGTTATCATACTCGTCGATGATGACATAGAGGAGCGGCAGCTTATTGTCCTGGATCTTATTGATAACAGACTTCAGATTGGATACGGAGCTGTTTTCCAGATTCAGCAGCGGTTTATCATCTAAAAAACAGGTGTTTCTGTTCACCAGGGATTGAAGGGCAAGATTGACAGTATGATCAAAACTTTTCTCCATCACTTCCAGATCACCCGTCTCAATGGTGGAAAAATCCAGATGCAGCACAAGAAAGGCATTATGCAGGGGCGTTGGGTTTTTGCCTATCCATGTATGGCCAAAAAACTCTTCAAAGTTTTCTTTATATAAAACAGAATAGTAGGACTCCAGCATGGTGCAGAGAAGGGATTTTCCAAAGCGTCGTGGCCGAAGAAATACTGCATTTTTAACTGTTTCAAGCTTTTGAATGTAGGCGGTTTTATCCACAAAATAGCCGTTTTCACGAACAATGGCCGGATAATTGGCTTCACCGTAGAGGATTCTTTTTTTCATAGTCAGTGCCTGTGGCATTCTGGCCGGGTCAGGCCCAGGAGGTAATGAAGTGTGTAATCTTTGGACAGCGGAATAGCCGCCGATGCTTTCTATACGGTTATCCTTTTACCACTGCTTCGGATATTCCCAGTATTGATGCAATATCTTCGTCTGGCAATCCCTGATTACGCATCCCATGGATGGCTTTTTTCATAATGGCTTCCTTCTCAGCCCTTTCCCTTTCCTTCTCAGCCCTTTCCCTTTCTTTTTCAGCCCTTTCCCTCTCCTGAGCCAGGAGGGCCGCCCTGTTCTCAGCAGTTATCCTTTCCTGTTCGGCCATGAAGTGTTCGACCTCATGGCCCAGCCTGATGATTTCCTGCCTCATCTTTTCAGTCATCTTCTCATTGGTCTTCTGAACACGGATAAATTCTTCCTGCACACGGTATTTTTCACGGAGATGGTCATCTTTTGTGAAGGTCTCAATCATTTTATACACCTCCCGGATTATGGGGTTATGATTGATGCGCTCATCCAGGGGCATGGCGTTGTCCTGGATGGTGCCAATGAAGAGAGTCCATTCTTCAAGCTCATTAAGGGGGCTGGCTTCGGCCTTTTTTTCAAGGCTGCGAAGATACTTTTCAAGTTCAATATAATACAGGTGCCAGTGATTGACGAGGGTTTTGTGGGTACGGGTATTCAACATTGCATAATGATTGAACCAGAAATCCTCTTCTTCCGGCTTATCAAAAAGCGTACCCACAAGAATATGAATACCGTAACAGGCTTTAAGGTCACTATAAAGAGCATCTTTGCCTTTCTCAAGCTGATCCCGGTACATGCCCGCAAGGTAAAACTTGCTGCGGGGTGGATAATGAAAGCCCGGATTCACCTGAACCTCAAGGTTCACCCATTCACCGCTCAGGTCATCTTTGGCCCGGATATCAAGGACACCCTGTTTTTCATTCTTGAAGGGCTCAGATTCATCAAATGGATTTAAGATGGTCACATCGGAAAACTTTTTTGCAGGCGATGTAATGGCATTAAGGAGGGCGATTAAAGGGGCTGTGTAGCTTTGCCTTCCGAAAATCCATTTAAACACAATGTCATTGTAAATTTTTATTTCCATGGAAATATTCCCTGCCTGTGGCGCATACGGGTGGCAAAGCGGACAAGATCCTGCAACACCTTCTTTGCACCGTGGTAGATGATCTTTGTCAAAGCAGATTTTCCGTTCTTTTTTCGGTTGGCAAGGGTTCCCAGTTTTTCAAGAACCCCACACGCCCATGGTCCATTTCCCATGATTCATGGTTTTGTTCCAGATTTTTTCTTCCCAGGGGATTTGGGGATTACGGTTGAATATGACAAGATGGGCCTCCCCTGCCCCTGTTTTGTCCGCATAGTCGGTTGTCTGCTCAAGCCCTTCTTTTATGGTATTTTCTAAACCCTTGCGCAGGATTTTAAGCTCTATCACCACCCTCTGCACAGGTCCGAAAAAGCCCTTTTCCTTATCCAGAGGCCATTCCAGAAAAAGGTCCGTGCGTCTGCTCCCAAGGCCGTATTCCCGGTTCACCCGGCCACCGCCATTGATGATGCGCTGTAAAAATGCCTGCATGAGCAATTGAGGCCCTGCCTCTTTATAATCGAAACGCTCAATCCAGCTTTCTGAATTCTCCCGGAAGAACTGCTGAAAGGCGGAAAGAAGCTTTGTCATGTCAAGGCTCAAATCTTCTTTCGTGTACCAGAGGGATTCCTGAACTATACGGGTCTGGGCCAGCCAGGTCATTTCCCTTGGAATAACTTCCCTGTAAATCCGGTTAGAGATGGCAATCTGAGGCTTTGTAGTAATGAGGCCAAGATCTTCAACATACTGCTGGTCATCCGTACTGATTTTGCCAAAAACCGTATCCGGCAGCTCTTCACCCTGAAGAAGTTCTTCAATGATGCGGCTGACCCGTGGTTCCTTAAGTTTATCCGTAAGCTGATCAAGGTGGGTCTGTCTGGACTGGATCAGTCTTTCCCTTGCTGCAAAATAGTCTTCCAGAAAAAGGGGCTTTGTTCTGTCACGGGCCTCTTTGTTGTTCCATGTCAGCTCATGGGCCAGGGCATTGACCAGCCATGGCTGCCCTTTTGTGTCTTCCCATAGTTCAGGAAAGATTTTTTCATCAAAAACCTGACCAGTTTCTTTAGTGTGCTGCAACCAGAGGTCTTTAGATTCATCTTCCGTGAAATTGCCAAGGCGCAGGGATGCGGCCTTGATATTAAAGGCACTGCCGCCAGTGATGATTTCATTATGGGAGGTGTGGATGCGGTAATCCCTGATGTCCCGGACACCACAGAGAACAAGGCTCTGGGGAAAGGCTTTGGGGCGTTGTTCGTACCCAGCTCTGAGCTGGCGAAGAAGGGATATGAGGGTATCCCCCACCAGGGCATCCACCTCATCGAGCATGAGAACAAGGGGTTTTTCCAGCCGCATGCTGAAGGCTGCAAGTATGCTGCTGAGGCGGTCTTCTGCTGGAAACTCCTTTACCGTTGCCCGTATCCATGGTTCCAGATCCGGATCATTCAGGTAAAGGGATGCAGAACGGGCAAAGGCACTGCACACGGCTGAAATCCCTGCTTCCACATCTCCCCTTGCGGCCTGTGCTCCCTCAATGTTTACATAAAGGGCTGTAAAATCTTCTTTTTTGTTTAAGGCATGCATCATGGCAATGAGGCTTGAGGTTTTACCGGTCTGCCTGGGGGCATGGAGGATAAAGTAACGCTGCTGTAGAATCAGATCATAAACCTCATCCCAGTCAATACGGGTCAGGGGATCAATATGATAGTTCATATCTGCCTTGACAGGGCCTGCATTGTTAAAAAATTTTGCCATGCTTAAGCCTTTCTTAAAACTATGGGACAGCCACTTTGTCATTAAAAAAGACTGTTTTAGGTAACTGGTTTTTTTAAGAAATAATCAATCATTTTTAAATATCAAACACCTTAAAACCACCATTGCCGAAGCAGTAGATCACATGCTGTGAAACCTTTGCCTCCGGGTATTCCTTTTTAAGCCCTTCAACATAGCCTGCAATCTGCTCCGTATCTTCAGAAATCATGGTGAAGTTTTCAATACTGGTATTGAATTTCTTAGAGGCTGCATTGGAAAAGTATTTGAACTCTATAACCATGCGGATGCCCGCAAAGCATTCATTAAATTTGCCCACAAATTCAAGATCTGTGCGACCTTTTGGGTATGATCTTTCCACATTCCAGGTGAACCAGCGGGAAAGATAGCGGGAACAGAGTTCATAAAAGGTAGTGCGGTAGAAGTTTTCATTCACTTGAGAAAAAACCGCTTCGGGAAGCTGGGAAACATATTCCTGCCAGTAGCCTGCAAACAGGGCTTTTAAGTCAAGGGTTTTGACAAAGTGCTGCATCATGTCCCCGTAGCCCGTGGAAACGTCAATTCTGTGCAGCTCATTGAAGTATTCCACAAAGATTCTTCTCATGTTGAGGTTGGGCAGGGTTAGGGCAAAATCGTTTTTTCGGGTGAGCATGCCCAGATAGAAAAAGGAAATGGGAAAAAAGCCCTTTTCAAAAAACTGTGACATGTTGAATTTCTGGGTAAGCAGGGTGTCGTCATAGTCGATGCTGTTCTGGGTTGTCAGCTGAGTGACAAAACCTTCCGTAAGATCAGGGTTGGAGCCGGTGATTCTTTTGATCCAAAGGATATCGGTTTTGAGGTTCATGTCCGTCAAGTGTTTGGGCATGGTTTTAAATTCACAAAACCAGCTCAGAAAATATTGAAGAATGGTGGAGTTATAAACCGCCTCACCTTCGGGATCGATAAAATGATAGCCATTGTATTGATTTTTAATGACATCCTGAACCTCATTGCGGGTGTCCGGGTTGATCTCATAATCTCTGTAAATTTCATCCAGCAGGCTATCCACTTCAGACTGGGTGAAGCCGATCATGTTTTCAAAATTGGGGTTCAGGGTGATGAAGGTGGCAATGTTGAAGCCCGAAGCCAGTTCATCCATGGTGACGGGCAGAACGCCTGTGATGAAAACATTGTGGATGGCTCCGGTTTTTCGGCCCTCTTTCAAAAGCTTGAAAAAGGTTTTCAAAAAACCGTCATCGGCCATGAGCTGCTTATAAAGATGATCTTTGTGGGCTGTAATCAACTGGTTGGCGAAGTTATCATACTCGTCGATGATGACATAGAGGAGCGGCAGCTTATTGTCCTGGATCTTATTGATAACAGACTTCAGATTGGATACGGAGCTGTTTTCCRGATTCAGCAGCGGTTTATCATCTAAAAAACAGGTGTTTCTGTTCACCAGGGATTGAAGGGCAAGRTTKACAGTATGATCAAAACTTTTCTCCATCACTTCCAGATCACCCGTCTCAATGGTGGAAAARTCCAGATGCAGMACAAGAAAGGCATTATGCAGGGGGGTTGGGTTTTTGCCTATCCATGTATGGCCAAAAAACTCTTCAAAGTTTTCTTTATATAAAACCGAATAGTAGGACTCCAGCATGGTGCAGAGAAGGGATTTTCCAAAGCGTCGTGGCCGAAGGAATACGGCATTTTTTACCGTTTCAAGCCTTTGAATGTAGGCGGTTTTATCCACAAAATAGCCGTTTTCACGAACAATGGCTGAGTAATTGGCTTCACCGTAGAGGATTCTTTTTTTCATAGTCAGCACCTGTGAAGTAGTTTTTTTCCTGAACCATAGCAGGATAGCCACTTTTTACGCCCCCCACACGCCCATGGTCCATTTCCCATGATTCATGGTTTTATTCCAGACTTTTTCTTCCCAGGGGATTTGGGGATTACGGTTGAATATGACAAGATGGGCCTCCCCTGCCCCTGTTTTGTCCGCATAATCGGCTGTCTGCTCAAGGCCTTCCTTTATGGTATTTTCTAAACCCTTGCGCAGGATTTTAAGCTCTATCACCACCCTCTGCACAGGTCCGAAAAAGCCCTTTTCCTTATCCAGAGGCCATTCCAGAAAAAGATCCGTACGCCTGCTCCCAAGGCCGTATTCCCGGTTCACCCGGCCACCGCCATTGATGATGCGCTGTAAAAATGTCTGCATGAGCAATTGAGGCCCTGCCTCCTTATAATCGAAGCGCTCAATCCAGCTTTCTGAATTCTCCCGGAAGAACTGCTGAAAGGCCAAAAGGAGTTTTTCCATGTCAAGGCTTGAATCTTCTTTCGTGTACCAGATGCTTTTCTGAATCATGGTATCCTGAGTGACCACCGTCAGTTCTCTGGGTATGATTTCTCTGTAAATGCGGTTACTGATATTTATGTGAGGTTTTCGGTGGATGAGTCCCAGATCTTCCACATAATCCATATCATCCCGTGGCATGAGAAGTTCCGTCTGATCTGTGGAAAGAAGTGCTGAGATAACTTTATGTACCCTGGGTTCCCTGAGCTTATCCGTAAGCTGATCAAGGTGGGTCTGTCTGGACTGGATGAGTCTTTCCCTTGCTGCAAAATAGTCTTCCAGAAAAAGGGGCTTTGTTCTGTCACGGGCCTCTTTATTGTTCCATGTCAGCTCATGGGCCAGAGCATTGACCAGCCAGGGCTGGCCTTTTGTGTCTTCCCAGAGTTCAGGAAAGATTTTTTCATCAAAAATCTGCCCTGTTTCTTTCGTGTGCTGCAGCCAGAGGTCTTTACATTCATCTTCCGTAAAATTGCCAAGGCGCAGGGATGCGGCCTTGATATTGAAAGCACTGCCGCCAGTTATGATTTCATTATGGGAGGTGTGGATACGATAATCCCTGATGTCCCGGACACCACAGAGAATAAGGCTCTGGGGAAAGGCTTTGGGTCTTCTGTCATAGCCGGATCGGATCTGACGGAGGAGAGAGATGAGGGTGTCTCCCACCAGAGAATCCACCTCATCGAGCATGAGAACAAGGGGTTTTTCTAGCATCTGTGACCACCTGGTGAGCAGTTCCGCAAGGGCACCCTGCATCTTCCTTTGTTTTCTTACTTCCTCAAGCATGGCCGATGGCCTGTCATCTTCAAGATAAACCGAAGCTGCAGATGCCAGTGCGCCGATCACCTCATTAATTCCTGCATCCACATCATTCCTTGCGGCCTGTGCTCCCTCGATGTTCACATAAAGGGCTGTAAAATCTTCTTTTTTGTTTAAGGCATGCATCATGGCAATGAGGCTTGAGGTTTTACCTGTCTGCCTGGGGGCATGGAGGATAAAATAACGCTGCTGTAGAATCAGATCATAAACCTCATCCCAGTCAATCCGGGTCAGGGGATCAATATGATAGTTCATATCTGCCTTGACAGGGCCTGCATTGTTAAAAAATTTTGCCATGCTTAAGCCTTTCTTAAAACTATGGGACAGCCACTTTGTCATTAAAAAAGACTGTTTTAGGTAACTGGTTTTTTTAAGAAATAATCAGTCATTTTTAAACTTCAGACACTTCTACAAAAAACCTTCCCACTTCCCACTTCCCACTTTTTACACCCCCCACACGCCCATGGTCCATTTCCCATGATTCATGGTTTTGTTCCAGATTTTTTCTTCCCAGGGGATCTGGGGATTGCGGTTGAATATGACAAGATGGGCCTCCCCTGCCGCTGTTTTATCGGCATAGTCGGCTGTCTGCTCAAGGCCTTCCTTTATGGTATTTTCTAAACCCTTGCGCAGGATTTTAAGCTCTATCACCACCCTCTGCACAGGTCCGAAAAAGCCCTTTTCCTTATCCAGAGGCCATTCCAGAAAAAGGTCCGTGCGTCTGCTTCCAAGTCCGTATTCCCGGTTAACCCGACCACCACCATTGATGATGCGCTGTAAAAAGGCCTGCATGAGCAATTGAGGCCCTGCCTCCTTATAATCGAAGCGCTCAATCCAGCTTTCTGAATTTTCCCTGAAAAACTGCTGAAAAGCCAAAAGAAGCTTTGTCATATCAAGGTTTTTGTCTTCTCTCATGTACCAGGTGGACTCATGAACAATACGGGTCTGGGCCAGCCAGGTCATTTCCCTTGGAATAACTTCCCTGTAAATCCGGTTAGAGATGGCAATCTGGGGCTTTGTAGTAATGAGGCCAAGATCTTCAACATACTGCTGGTCATCCGTACTGATTTTGCCAAAAACCGTATCCGGCAGCTCTTCACCCTGAAGAAGTTCTTCAATGATGCGGCTGACCCGTGGTTCCTTAAGTTTATCCGTAAGCTGATCAAGGTGGGTCTGTCTGGACTGGATCAGTCTTTCCCTTGCTGCAAAATAGTCTTCCAGAAAAAGGGTTTTGCTTCGGTCACGGGCCTCTTTATTGTTCCATGTCAGCTCATGGGCCAGAGCATTGACCAGCCAGGGCTGGCCTTTTGTGTCTTCCCAGAGTTCAGGAAAGATTTTTTCATCAAAAATCTGACCTGTTTCTTTCGTGTGCTGCAACCAGAGGTCTTTACATTCATCTTCCGTAAAATTGCCAAGGCGCAGGGATGCGGCCTTGATATTAAAAGCACTGCCGCCTGTGATGATTTCATTATGGGAGGTGTGGATGCGGTAATCCCTGATGTCCCGGACACCACAAAGAATAAGGCTCTGGGGAAAGGCTTTGGGTCTTCTGTCATAGCCGGATCGGATCTGACGGAGGAGAGAGATGAGAGTGTCTCCCACCAGAGAATCCACCTCATCGAGCATGAGAACAAGGGGTTTTTCTAGCATCTGTGACCACCTGGTGAGCAGTTCCGCAAGGGCACCCTGCATCTTCCTTTGTTTTCTTACTTCCTCAAGCATGGCCGATGGCCTGTCATCTTCAAGATAAACCGAAGCTGCAGATGCCAGTGCGCCGATCACCTCATTAATTCCTGCATCCACATCATTCCTTGCGGCCTGTGCTCCCTCGATGTTCACATAAAGGGCTGTAAAATCTTCTTTTTTGTTTAAGGCATGCATCATGGCAATGAGGCTGGAGGTTTTGCCGGTCTGTCTGGGGGCGTGGAGGATAAAATAACGCTGCTGTAGAATCAGATCATAAACCTCATCCCAGTCAATACGGGTCAGGGGATCAATATGATAGTTCATATCTGCCTTGACAGGGCCTGCATTGTTAAAAAATTTTGCCATGCTTAAGCCTTTCTTAAAACTATGGGACAGCCACTTTGTCATTAAAAAAGACTGTTTTAGGTAACTGGTTTTTTAAGAGATAATCAGTCATTTTTAAATATCAAACACCTTAAAACCCCCATTGCCGAAGCAGTAAATCACATGCTGTGAAACCTTTGCCTCCGGGTATTCCTTTTTAAGCCCTTCAACATAGCCTGCAATCTGCTCCGTATCTTCAGAAATCATGGTGAAGTTTTCAATGCTGGTATTGAATTTTTTAAAGGCAGCATTGGAAAAATACTTGAATTCTATGACCATGCGGATGCCTGCAAAGCATTCATTGTATTTGCCTACAAACTCAAGATCTGTGCGACCTTTTGGGTATGATCTTTCCACATTCCATGTGAACCAGCGGGAAAGATAGCGGGAACAGAGTTCATAAAAGGTGGTGCGGTAAAAGTTTTCATTCACTTGATTGAAAACCGCTTCAGGAAGCTGGGAAACATACTCCTGCCAGTAGCCCGCAAACAGGGCTTTTAAATCAAGGGTTTTAACAAAATGCTGCATCATGTCCCCGTACCCGGTGGAAACATCAATACGGTACAGCTCATTGAAGTATTCCACAAAGATTCTTCTCATGTTGAGGTTGGGCAGGGTGAGGGCAAAGTCGTTTTTTCGGGTGAGCATGCCCAGATAGAAAAATGAGATGGGAAAAAAGCCCTTTTCAAAAAACTGTGACATGTTGAATTTCTGGGTAAGCAGGGTGTCGTCATAATCAATGCTGTTCTGGGTTGTCAGCTGAGTGACAAAACCTTCCGTAAGCTCAGGGTTGGAGCCGGTGATTCTTTTGACCCAAAGGATATCGGTTTTAAGATTCATATCCGTTAAGTGTTTTGGCATAGTGCGGTATTTTGTGAACCAACTCAGAAAATACTGAAGAATGGTGGAGTTATAGACCGCCTCACCTTCGGGATTTATAAAATGATAACCATTATATTGATTTTTAATAACATCCTGTACCTCATTGCGGGTATCCGGGTTTATGTCATAGTCTCTGTAAATGTCATCGAGAAGTAAATCCACTTCGGACTGGGTGAAGCCGATCATGTTTTCAAAATCCGGTTCAAGGGTGATGAAAGTGGCAATGTTAAAGCCCGAAGCCAGTTCATCCATGGTGACGGGCAAAACGCCTGTGATGAAAACATTATGGATGGCTCCGGTTTTTCGGCCCTCTTTCAAAAGCTTGAAAAAGGTTTTCAGAAAACCATCATCAGCCATGAGCTGCTTATAAAGATGATCTTTATGACCTGTGATGAGCTGGTTGGCAAAATTGTCGTACTCATCGATGATAACATAAAGGGATGGGGCATTTTTACGGCTGATGGCCCGCAAAAGTTGATTCAGGTTTTCTGTGGCACTGCTTTCATGCCGGATCTTCACATCTGTATCTTCAAAAAAAGAGCTGTGCAGGTACAAAATATTTTCAAGGACAAGGTTGACACTGCTGTTGAAGCTTTTTTCCATCACCTGCATGTCTCCGGTTTCAACCACTGAAAAATCAAGGGACAGAACCATAAGGCTGTTATGCAGGCGGGTTGGGTTTTTGCCTATCCATGTATGGCTAAAAAGCTCTTCAAAGTTTTCTTTATATAAAACAGAATAGTAGGATTCCAGCATGGTGCAGAGAAGGGATTTTCCAAAGCGTCGCGGCCGAAGGAATACTGCATTTTTTACAGTTTCAAGCTTTTGAATGTAGGCGGTTTTATCCACAAAATAGCCGTTTTCACGAACAATGGCTGAGTAATTGGCTTCACCGTAGAGGATTCTTTTTTTCATAGTCAGCGCCTGTGAAACGAGATTTTTTTCTTCCTAGAGTAAAAAACCATATGACATCAAGCTTAAACTAAAAGACAGTTTTGATCCATCTTTTCAATCCTTACCCTGATGTGTTCAGCCTGATGAAATCAAAAATTCATTTTGTTCATTTTTTTTCTGCCAGACTTTCAAACAGACAGGAAAATTTTTGGGCAGAAGCTTTTCGGGTAAAGGTCTCATTTACCTTTAGCAGTGCATTATCAGCTAATATTTCTGCAAGTGCTGTATCTTTGCTCAGTCTGACTATGGCTCCGGCCAGTTGTTCCGGAGACCTTTCATCCACAAGCAGGCCTGTTTTTTCATGGGTTACGGAATCCGTAATGCCGCCAGTTCTGCTTGCAACTACGAGGAAGAAATACTATCATGAATTCATTTGATGAACTAAAAAATCAGCTATTTTAACAGAAGGTTTTGGCCATTCGTCAATGAGATAAGTAATAGAATCAATATTATTTATAAAGCTATCCAATACGGCATAATCAAAGTTCCATAACATGGCATTATTGCCTAGGCCATCAGGACGCTCCGTCTTGTTGCGCAATATCAGGCAAGGCTTGCATAAATAAGCACACTCCTCTTGGATGCTTCCTCCATCTGCAAGTACCATCTTCGAATTGCGAATCAAAGCAGTAAATTCGACATAATTTTGCATTTCTATAATTTCGACATTCGATGATATTTTTTCCATTAAAGCAAATTGTTTTAGATATTTACGGGTTGGCTTGTGAACCACAAAAACAACCTTTATTTTTTTCGAAACACAATTAATGAGTTGAATGACTTTTTCAAGTCTATTTCGATTAGTTATTGTCTCAAGGCGGTGGCATGTCGCAAGAGCATAAGGCTCTTTAGGTATTTCTATATTAACATAATTTTTATGAATAAAACGCAGGGCGTCAACAACAGTGTTACCATCCACCTTTATTATTTTACCTTTTAAACGCATAGACTTAAGATTATTGTACGACATATCGGATGGTGCAAATAAAAAATCACACTTTTTCATGCAGTAGATTCTAATTATTTCTTCAGGAAACGGATGTAAATAGTTAAAGCTACGCAGGCCCGCTTCAATATGCCCAACTTTAAGTTTAGCTGCTTTTGCCAACATCAACCCAAACAATGTACTCAAAGTATCACCGTGTATAAGACATATTCCGCCACCTGCAAAAACCTTATCCCTAAGATTCTTTCTTTTAAAAAAATAACAAACTAAAAGATATCCCACCCATTTAAATGCATCAATACTATTTGTAATGTCACGATTATCTTTGCAAAAGCTAAAATCTGGCTCTTTTATTCTAAAAATTTTACGTAGAGATTGAGTAAAATTCCCATGCTGCCCGCTATCTACATATCTAAATACAATATTTCTACGCTGCAATTCAACCATAACAGGAGCAGTCTTTATGAGTTGTGCTTTTGTTCCAATAAAAAAATGTATCATAAATGTTCTCCCTGACCATTATATTTTACAATATTCAAAAAAGAGAGCCTGCTGTTCCGGAAAAACCCTGAGGCAACAACCAGTGGGAGTGTATAATGTCATATTTTTTTCTTCTTAGCTGTTTCAGTACGGCTGCTATCTGAGCAAGGACAAAAACCGGAAGCTTGAGGTAGTCAGAAGGTTGTTTACGCAGGTTAATCAGGGCACCGCTGCGATAACAGAGAGTCTGCTGCTCAGGTGGCCAGAAATACTGAAAACGCCTTGTGGGGATATCATGCAGCACTTCTTCTATGGCAGCACCCGGTGCATGTGGTGCCAGGGCATCCACCTGCCAGCCCAATTTTTTTAGATCATGGATCAGGTTGAGAACAAAGGGAGCCGAAGAATCCTGTACCCATCTGGGGAAGGTGGAAGTAAGACAAAGTATTCTTTTTGCAGTCATTCTTTTTCTCACCATCGTCTTTAATGATTAAAATAATCTTGCCTATTTTTTTGCGATGAAGACCATTTGATGGCAATGATAAGGGTCTGTTTTTTCAAGTATGGGTTGTAAAAAATTGGGAAAAGGATACAAGCCAAAACCATAACCTTTAACATCTCTGAACCCAACCATGGTAAGATATTTCTTTAGAACTCGAAAACTGAAAACTACAAGATGTCTGTGTTGCGGCGTATCAATTTCCGTATCTGCTAAAATACTGTCACTGCTTACCCTGAAAACCTCTTCGTTATTAAGCAGCTCATTTGAATCAGGATGTGGTCCGCTTGAAGGCATCTTGCCGACAGCCAACAGTGCAATACTGAATAATGTACTTATATTTGGTGTAAGTAAAATAAGCCGTCCATTCTTATCAAGAATACGATAACATTCCTTCATAAACGAACAGCCATTAAGTAGATGTTCTAATACTGAAAGCCCGAAAACGCACTGAAAAAGCCCATCTTCAAAATCCAATTTTCTATTCAGATCGCTATATATAACATTTAAGCCTTTATCCTTGCATTGCTCTACTGCGGCAGCAGACCAGTCAATTCCGTGGTAGTTCTTTTGTTCAAAAAGCAGGGATTTACTGATTATTTCAAAGCTTCTGCCAGTATTTGCGCCACAATCAAGACATTTTCCGCCATTTTTAAGTGCATCTACAATTTCTTTGTATGCCAGAGAATATGCTTCATCCATTGTCCTTTCGTATAATCTTTTAAAATAACTATCCATTATACCCTTCATTATTTTCAGCACCTTTCTTTACTTTATCATTTATAATACAATAAAGTTCTTCTAAAAAACTATCTGCTATAGTATGCCAGAGTAGTGAATCAGGAATTTTGACCAATTTGGGATTTAGTAAATGATATTTTATTTTTTCCAATAGCTCCTGAGTATCGCCACAATTATATATAAAAAACTGATCATTATTGAGATAACAAGCTACATCACTTACTTTAGCAGCAACAACAGGACGCTCGCAAGCCAAGTATTCAGATATTTTGCATGGATTACAGCAATGAGACAAAGGATGATCTGCATAAGGCGCAACCATAACATCTGAAGCTCCTATTATTACTGGAACCAAACTCTGATCTACTTGACCAATATACACAATTTCATCTGCATTAAAATTTATATTAGCTATATTTTTTCCAGCTATTAACATCTTGACATTATAATCTTTTCGAAGACATCTAATAGCACTTATTATAGCTAAATAGTCAAATCGTGCATCTATTGAACCTGTATAGCCAATATAATAACAATCTAAATTTAAACCCAGATATTCTCTGCAGGCAATCTTATCTCTCAAATAAAACACTTGCGTGTTTGTACCGTTTGGAAAAATACCTATCTTAATATTTTTATTAAAAGAACTAACTTTTTTTTGAATATTCTTACTGACACAACTGATATAATTAGAATTTTTAATAACTTTTTGGTATATCCATTTAAAAGAAGGAAATCTACTGATATCAAACTCCGAGTAATCATCATATACATCAAAAACAAATGGTAAACTATTTAGCCTCGCAATAATTAAACCTAGCATCCCAACCAACTGATCACCACTTGAAATTACAATATCATACCGCTTCCTACTAAGATGCGGAATTAAATTCTTAATAGAAACAAATAATCTTTTTATAGATATACTTTCAAAACTAACCCCATTAGCGATATGCTTGCTCATATCTCTTGAATGATAGTTAACAGCTACAACATTAACCTTGTGCCCCTTGTTAGACCAGCAAACAGGAAAATGGTAGAGTCGGCCATATCGATCTTTAATCAAGTCTTTATTGGTATAAAATCTTTTACACAGAAACAAAATCTTCATAATCATCCTTTATTCTTTGGCCTGCTTGGATGCTCATTTTCTTTTTTACAAGATCAGCCGTAAAATGGCTTACGGCTGTAATTGCATCTGCACGAAGTACAGAAAGCTTTGTGAAATATTTAAGATCCGTCTGACAATGAATGCTTTGAAAAAAAGTACTATATGGTCTTAAAAAACGATCCAAAGAAAAGCCATGAAATGTCAGCACCAAAGGTATGTTTTTGCGGGCATGAAAACAGCCATAGTCTGCTGTCGTATGTATAATATCTGCATGTTCATTGCGGCCGGGCGTGAAAAGAGATGGCGGAAACAGCGTTCTGTATGGGGAATATGGAATAACCCTGTAGTCTGGAATCCCGCCCTGAAGCATTTTATGGACAACAAAGGCTCCGTTGCCGGTTGCCGAGGGGCTGATGATTCTTTTAAACAAAGACGAGTTTAGTGTATCCATAACTTTTTCCTAATATTTCTTAAGTAACTACAAGCTACTATAGAGAAAGACACCACTGTGCGATGCGCACTGTTCTAGACTTAAGAATTGTAATTTGGAATATAAAGCTGCTCACCAGCCATCACCCGATCAAACACTGCAAGTGCTTCTTTTAGACTAAAGAGTCCAGAGCGCACATGATGCCAGTGATTAGCATGTTCACGAATTACGAGATAAGGCGGTGACTGAAACAAGCGCACGGGTATTGAAGTCCATCCCAGAGTACTGAGGGCAGCAATTCTGTGTTGCCCACTTCCAGCATGATAAAAGATCCAGTCTTTGCTGGAACATAGAAAAGTACCACTTATATCACCATCTAAACGGTGCGTACGTTGGTAACCGTTTTTTTTTATACTGATTATTAGTTTGGTAAGTCGAGATAATTCAACCTCAAGATCCAATGGATTTTTAGGCCCCCAAAATTGCCAATTAAAATCCTTAACTATTGTCTTGGTCGCATGTGGTAAGTAATCATTAATAATGCCATGTTGAATGTCCTCTTTCTGCCGCTGCATACTTCTAAAATCCCAGGGCAAAACTGCGGCAGATGGCGGTGATTCTCGAAGGATTTTATGGCAAGTTGTCTCGTCTAATCCAAGAAATTGGGCAGCATTTTTAGGTTGCCAATTTTTATAAAAACGTTGAAGAGAAGAACCTTTTGCGGAGGTTATTTTACCTGCTTCCCATTCTTGCAAAGTGCGAATGTAGGGATGATAAGTTCCGGCATGACAAGGAAATGCATTAGCTCCAAGTGTTCGAATTTTTTCAATAGGAATGTTAATTAAGACGCTATGACGCCCAGCCTGATAAAAGGCATCCAAGGGATGGTTTATTATATTTCTTAAATCCAGCGGTTTACCTGGCGACAATTTCAAACCAAAAAAATCAGAAATCTTTACAGCAATCGGATCAAGGCGATAGAGCCAAGCATTTTTTTTCATAATTAATCACTTTAAGTAAAATCCAGCGGATGATTCGGTGCGACAGTGACGCCAATCCGGTCCGCAATACGCTGCAATATGTAATCCGCCCAGCGCCACATAGCTGTGTGTTTCATCTGATGGCCTCCCGTCCATGCCAAATACGAAACGGCGTACTATGCAGTCCCAGTAATCGATAAGCAGTCCAACTAAGCATTGCATACCCCCAAACCAGTGTTATGGCAGTTGCCAATGCAGCACCTATCATGCCCAAAAGCGGGATCAGTGCTATATTGAGCAGTGCATTAACTATTGCAGCCAACCCCAGGACTTTCAAGGAGGCTCGCTCCTGTCCCGTCATTTTTAGCAAGGTAAGTGAAATACCGAACCAGGCAAAGGATAACTGTCCCGTAGCCAAAATTAGCAAGGGTGTTATAGTGTCCTCGTAATTGATGCCAAAAACCATTCGTATTAGCCATTCGCCCATGAATAGAAGCATCAATAAAGCCAAAAGTGCAGCTAAAGCACTGATTCGACTTGTCAAAGTAACAAGTCGTTGCAACGATCTGTAATCGCCAGTAGCATGCAGGGCCGCAACCCGTGGACCAAGAACCATGGTTATTCCCATCAAAACAAACAATGTAATATCGGCAGCTTGAACCGCAATGCGGTACTGGCCGACATGAGATGCCGTAGTAAATAATCCGAGCAGGATGATATCAGTATATTTGATAATTTGCTGGGAACCTACTAACAATGCCAGTGTACCAACCGAACGCCACCAGATGGAAGCATGGTATTCTGGGGGATGCGTATAAATTTCAGGTGCTTTCAGCCTTTGGAACCACCAAAAACCAAGACATATAGCAACTATGCAGCTTACGACATTCCAGGCGATGGCTGTTGCCGGAGTCAGCCAGTGCGCCACAGATGCAACGCTAACCCCAATAATTAACACACCCGGCTTCACCAATGCTTCTACAGAGATACCCTTAACAGGCTCACCAATACCACGCATAAAAGCAGTGCGGAGAACACTGAGCGTCAAAGTCGGTATCAGTATTATACCCCATAAAGCAGCCCAGTATTCAGAAGAAGAAACCTGATCGGAAAAAATGAACAGGAGGACAGCCAAAAAAGCTGAAACAAATAGGCTTTGGACCAATGCTATGCGTAGGGTCCACTTTAAAACACCTTTTGCAAGCCCCCACTGCTGGGTTGCATAGGCGGCGGCAGTTTCCCGCATTGCCAGTGTAGAGATGCCAGCATAGGCTGGAAGTGTGGCTACTGAGGCAACTGCTAAAACAAAACTATACTGACCAAAACCCGTTGGCCCAAGAATGCGTGCTAAGATGACCGTAGTTAGGATAGAAAACATAATACTAACCACTTTTAATAGAAGAATAGCTGCGCTACTTGTCAAAAAAAGCTTATTCTCTGCTTTCTTACTTAATATCTCCACGATGGACTTATCCATTACTTGTCGAAGCAGCGCTTTACTGCGGATTTAATAGGCTGAGGAACAACTCGATAGCTCCACCGTGGCAAGGATGCTCTTAGATGATTAAGTACTTTTCTCATTCTAATGACATCTGGGTTCGCAATGTTGTAGCCTGTAATTTTTGATGCTACCGGACGATTTAGGACCACACGACCATCTAAAGGAAAAGTCAATCTATATCGCTGTGCTTTCAAAAAACCCGACAGGACTTCAGCAGATTTTTCATGACTGACAATATGTTCTTCTGAAAAGCCTATGAAATTAATTTCCTTGGCAAGCTTTAAGAGCAATGGCTTGTATTGCTGCTTAACTACAGGCTTGTGTAGCTTGGCGTGGTAAAGCAGTGAAAAAAAATGATGGATGGGATCAGGTGTCGGGATTGCATCTGAAGTCCATGCTTTTGATTGCAGCATATCCTTTTCCCACAAAGCATCATAGTATTCATCACCAACGCAGCGTATGTCTAACGGTACGCTCCTTTCCCCAATTTTGGTAACATAGCTACCAAAACCATTGCCTGTGGGGACTGCATTTGCAGCAGTGGCAAGAAGCTCCATGTCATCAGCAAGCATATCTATGTCTTTTTCCATGTCAAGCTGGTGGGGCAAATTCTGGAAGTTACGAAGAACAATATAATTACAGCAGTAGTTCAGGGTGCTGAAAAACACGGTAGCATTTTCCACCCATTAGCACCTATAAGATCGCAACAATTATTGTGTATGTTCCCATCCCATGGTCCATATTTTATTTCACTATGAATAGATGGCCCTAATAATAGCGTGCTTTGATGTAAATACTCCTGTGAATTAGACGAGCAGTGACAATAATTTCCACCAAATCGCTCTCGTAGCTGGCGTTTGCATTCCATCGCATTAAGGTTGGAGTTCTATATTACCCCCCAATGATTGATGGGGACCATACAATGGCTGTACATCTTCGCAAATGGCAATGAGAAAAGGCTTGCCGCCTACATCACAGAGCTTTGATCTCGGTCCGGCGGGTAAAAGACCATAAAAACGGTTAAGATTCGCGCCCCAATACTCTTCACTCCATTCACACATACTGGCATATTTTAAAATAAAGCGTTCGGATATAGTGTCTATAAACATCTCTATATCAGGCTTTTTTGTGGCTGCCCAAAGAATAAAAAGTTGCAGGTCATGCGAATTTTTTTGTTTATCAGGCTGAAGCGAAACACTGGTTTTCAAACCTATAGAGTTGTTCATACTTAATTTTTTCCTAGAAAAAGATTAGGTTACCATTTCATTAATGCTTAAGTATCAAGGTTCAAGTTGAGTGTAAAGGGTTTTCGACATTTCACATTATTGATATAACATTTGGAAAATCAGCAATCCTTTCCTCGATATGTGGCGTGACAATATCTGGGCATTCCGCCTGGATTTTTTGTGAATATTGTGTACCAATGCGGCCTCTTTTTTTCACCTCATCCGGAAAGATATCAAACTTGGCAAGGAGAATGGCCGCCTGCAGGGTATCCAGCCTGCCGTTAAAGCCTATTCGGGGATGATGGTATCGTCTGTCCTGACCATGCACACGGATTTCACGCATGGCTTTGGCAAGATTGTCGTCATCCGTAAAACAAGCTCAGCTATAGTGCATTTTCTTTGGACAACCCTTGGCCAACCAACCCATTTTCAAGACAAAGTGCAACCCAGTAATCATCACTTTTTTTCAATACGCTCATATAAAAATCCATGGCCATATTTATTTCTCCACATGTTACTTAATGGCAAAGGCTTTTAAGGGCCTGTATGGAAGGCAGGGTTTTGTAAGGGCAAGGCAATACCTGAAGACAGCCTCTTAAAAAGGGCTGTACTACTCTTTTTTCAAGCTCTGCTTCTACCTTTTCTTTTTTGCAAGAGTCACACTCTCTCACACCGACACCACAAAAATAACCCTCAAGGCATTAAACGGACACAAGACACACTCCTGGCTGAATGCGGTTTAAAAAGCAAAGCAAGAAGGCTTAATGTCTGGTAGCATCATCTTCCATCAGAAGATCCAGACCCTTGTCTCCTGCGGCAATAACAGCTCTTACCTGTTCGGGAGTGAGCCTTGTAATTCTGGCTATCTCTTCAGGCTTCATATTGAAATCCAGAAGCTCCATGATGGTCTGGAACTTCTCTTCATGCCGTCCTTTCTTTTCCGCAAAAAACAAAGCCGAATCATGATCCCGCTTCCATCTGATGTGAGAATCATAGGCTTCACGCATATGTTCGTCCTGGGTAAAGCTCAGGTACTTTTCTCTGGCGTTGGCTATCTGAGGATTGTTCTTCAAGATGTTTTCCATAATACCATCCTCCTTGTTCAGGCCTTCATTTTTGAGATAATAAAGCCAGTTGTCCAGACTCTTATCCAGATTGTAAGCAGTAATCTTGGGAAGTTCAAGGAAATGCAGGGAAAGGTGATCCGTCAAAAGCAGTTCCGGCGTATCCTTTTCACGGAGCATGAAGCAGAGGTGGTATCTATCCACATTCTTAAACATCTTAAAATCAAGGATATTGATGTAGACCACAGGACGCAGGGTAGAATAATTGTCCCCTGTAACCAGCTGATCCCCATAGAGGTCAGTCCAATAATACAAAGCCCGTTCCCCGAAAAAGCCCTTATCCGAGTTCTGCATTTCTATATCAATCCACCTGCCGTCAGAAGATTTTGCCTTGATATCCAGTTCGGTATGGAGACTGCCTCCATTCTCTTTGCAATACCCATTATATTAGGGAGCTGGATAAACAAGAATGGCCAGTCCTGATGTTAGAAATCCTCAAAGAGATAAATCAAAAGGTCAAGGATTCCGACGGCAAACTTGATGCACAGGAAAGTAACAACTACAGAAAAAAACAGAAAAATTCTGCTGGAGGCTGAAAAAGAATGCCCGCATCCCGGCACTGTTGGATGCCTTCTTCTCAATCAGTGTGTTCTACTGGGTCAACAGAAAACATCATCTTCAAGGGTTACATTATCATATACTGAGACATTGTTCTGGATTTTGCAGAAATCACCAATTATCACCTTATTGCCAACAAAAACATTCTGGCCCAGAGAAACGCCCTTGCCTATTTTTGCGCCACCGCACACATGCACCCAGTGCCAGATGCGGCTGCCCTCTCCGATTTCTGCGCCTTCATCCACAATGGCTGTGGGGTGAATCTGGTAATTCATGAATATTTCTCCTGGTTGCTTATTTAGTGGGGCTTCGAGAGCCTCAGCCACCAGAAATTCGAGCGCCTCAACCATCTAATATTCAAGGGGTAAAGCCACCTTTTTACCATCCCTTACGGAAACATTAAAAAGGGGGCAGAGTCCATTTTGAAAAATCAATCTAAATTGCGGATATCTTCATCACTAACTCCCAGCGTGAATATTATATCTGCATCAGAAAAACCCTTCTTACGCAATTGGAGGATGGAATTTTTCTTAAAAGCTTCTTTTTCTGCCCGTTCTCTTTCTTTTTCTGCCCGTTCTCTTTCTTTTTCTACCCGTTCTCTTTCCTGGGCCAGGAGGGCTGCCTCTTTTTCTGTTCGCTCTCTTTCTTTTTCTGTTCGCTCTTTTTCTTTTTCCGCTCGCTCTCTTTCCTGAGCCAAAAGAGCTGCCTTATTCTCAGCAGTAATCCTTTCCTGTTCGGCCATGAAGTGTTCGACCTCATGGCCCAGTCTAACAATTTCCTGCCGCATCTTTTCGGTCATGAACTCATTGGTCTTCTGAACACGGATGAATTCTTCCTGTACGCGGTATTTCTCACGGAGATGGTCATTTTTTGTGAAGGTCTCAATCATTTTATACACCTCCCGGATCATGGGGTTATGATTGATGCGTTCATCCAGGGGCATGGCATTGTCCTGGATGGTGCCAATGAAAAGCGTCCATTCCTCAAGCTCATTTAGGGGTCTGGCTTCGGCCTTTTTTTCAAGGCTGCGAAGATACTTTTCAAGTTCAATATAATACAGGTGCCAGTGATTGACGAGGGCTTTGTGTGTGCGGGTGTTGAGCATGGCATAATGATTGAACCAGAAATCCTCTTCTTCCGGTTTATCAAAAAGCGTACCCACAAGAATATGAATACCGTAGCAGGCTTTAAGGTCACTATAAAGGGCATCTTTGCCCTTCTCAAGCTGATCCCGGTACATACCTGCAAGGTAAAACTTGCTGCGGGGCGGATAATGAAAACCCGGATTCACCTGAACCTCCAGATTTACCCATTCACCGCTTAAGTCATCTTTGGCCCTGATATCAAGGATGCCCTGCTTTTCATTCTTGAAGGGCTCAGATTCATCAAAGGGATTCAGGATGGTCACATCGGAAAACTTTTTTGCAGGCGATGTAATGGCGTTAAGGAGGGCGATTAAAGGGGCTGTGCAGCTTTGCCTTCCAAAGATCCATTTAAAAACGATGTCATTGTAAATCTTTATTTCCATTGAAATCATTCCTTACAAAAAAGGAGGCTGAACAGGATTGAAGCGGGCTTTGAGGGCCTCAGCCACCGKGCTTTAAATGAATCTGGTTTAAGTTTTTCAGGCGATCTTTTTCAGATATCCGTCCGGTGCAACGGTGATCAGGAGCTTATGCTGGATATCCCTGTCCATTTCAAATTCCGGATGGGTTTTTAAATATTCCCACACAGCGGTTTTGGGATTGTTGCCCGGCCCCCAGGGTCTGTCCGGAAACATATTTTCGGGCATGTCTTCAATAATGGTATCAAAAACCACACAGTAGCTGCCAGTACTTACCAGAGACCCATAGGCATTAAGCTCCGCAAGCACATGGTCATGGGTATGCATGGAATCCAGACAGACAAGAATACGCTGATACTTCTTTGCCACATCATGCACCTTTGCAATGATGCATGGGTCATAGCAGGCTTTTTTTACAATCCTCTTACCACGGCTTCGGATATTCCCAGCATTGTTGCAATATCTTCGTCTGGCAATCCCTGATTACGCATCCCATGGATGGCTTTTTTCATAATGGCTTCCTTCTCAGCCCTTTCCCTTTCCTTCTCAACCCTTTCCCTCTCCTGAGCCTGAAGAGCCGCCTGTTTTTCAGCCCTTTCCTTTTCCTTCTCAGCCCTTTCCTTTTCCTTCTCAACCCTTTCCCTCTCCTGAGCCTGAAGAGCCGCCTTGTTCTCAGCAGTAATCCTTTCCTGTTCAGCCATGAAGTGTTCGACCTCATGGCCCAGCCTGATAATTTCCTGCCTCATCTTTTCAGTCATATACTCATTGGTCTTCTGAACACGGATAAATTCTTCCTGCACACGGTATTTCTCACGGAGATGGTCGTCTTTTGTGAAGGTCTCAATCATTTTATACACCTCCCGGATCATTGGGTTATGATTGATGCGCTCATCCAGGGGTCTGTCATTGTCCTGAATGGTGCCAATGAAAAGCGTCCATTCCTCAAGCTCATTAAGGGGTCTGGCTTCGGCCTTTTTTTCAAGGCTGCGAAGATACTTTTCAAGTTCAATATAATACAGGTGCCAGTGATTGACGAGGGCTTTGTGTGTGCGGGTGTTCAGCATGGCATAGTGATTGAACCAGAAACCCTCTTCTTCCGGCTTATCAAAAAGCGTACCCACAAGAATATGAATGCCGTAGCAGGCTTTAAGGTCACTATAAAGGGCATCTTTGCCCTTCTCAAGCTGATCCCGGTACATGCCCGCAAGGTAATATTTGCTGCGGGGCGGATAATGGAAGCCCGGATTTACCTGAACAGTCATCTTTGGCCCGGATATCAAGGATACCCTGCTTTTCATTCTTGAAGGGTTCAGATTCATCAAAGGGATTCAGGATGGTTACTTCGGAAAACTTTTTTGAAGGAGATGTAATGGCATTAAGGAGGGCGATCAAAGGGGCTGTGCAGCTTTGCCTTCCAAAGATCCATTTAAAAACGATGTCATTGTAAATTTTTATTTCCATTGAAATCATTCCTTACAAAAAAGGAGGCTGAACAGGATTGAAGCGGGCTTCGAGAGCCTCAGCCACCGTGCTTTAAATGAATCTGGTTTAAGTTTTTCAGGCGATCTTTTTCAGATATCCGTCCGGTGCAACGGTGATCAGGAGCTTATGCTGGATATCCCTGTCCATTTCAAATTCCGGGTGGGTTTTTAAATATTCCCACACAGCGGTTTTGGGATTGTTGCCCGGCCCCCAGGGTCTGTCCGGGAACATATTTTCGGGCATGTCTTCAATGAGGGTATCAAAAACCACACAATAACTGCCTGTACTTACCATCGGCCCATAGGCATTAAGCTCCGCAAGCACATGGTCATGGGTATGCATGGAATCCAGACAGACAAGAATGCACTGATACTTCTTTGCCACATCATGCACCTTTGCAATGATGCATGGGTCATAGCAGGCTTTTTTTACAATCCTCTTACCACGGCTTCGGATATTCCCAGTATTGATGCAATACCTTCGTCTGGCAATCCCTGATTACGCATCCCATGGATGGCTTTTTTCATAATGGCTTCCTTCTCAGCCTTTTCCCTTTCCTTCTCAGCCCTTTCCCTCTCCTGAGCCTGAAGAGCCGCCTTGTTCTCAGCAGTAATCCTTTCCTGTTCGGCCATGAAGTGTTCGACCTCATGACCCAGCCTGATAATTTCCTGCCTCATCTTTTCAGTCATATACTCATTGGTCTTCTGAACACGGATGAATTCTTCCTGCACACGGTATTTCTCACGGAGATGGTCATTTTTTGTGAAGGTCTCAATCATTTTATACACCTCCCGGATCATTGGGTTATGATTGATGCGCTCATCTAAGGGTCTGTCATTGTCCTGAATGGTGCCAATAAAAAGCGTCCATTCCTCAAGCTCATTAAGGGGTCTGGCTTCGGCCTTTTTTTCAAGGCTGCGAAGATACTTTTCAAGTTCAATATAATACAGGTGCCAGTGATTGACGAGGGCTTTGTGTGTGCGGGTGTTCAGCATGGCATAATGATTGAACCAGAAATCCTCTTCTTCCGGCTTATCAAAAAGCGTACCCACAAGAATATGAATACCGTAGCAGGCTTTAAGGTCACTATAAAGGCCATCTTTACCCTTCTCAAGCTGATCCCGGTACATACCTGCAAGGTAAAACTTGCTGCGGGGCGGATAATGAAAGCCCGGATTTACCTGAACCTCCAGATTTACCCATTCACCGCTTAAGTCATCTTTGGCCCGGATATCAAGGATACCCTACTTTTCATTCTTGAAGGGTTCAGATTCATCAAAGGGATTTAAGATGGTTACTTCGGAAAACTTTTTTGCAGGCGATGTAATGGCGTTAAGGAGGGCGATCAAAGGGGCTGTGCAGCTTTGCCTTCCAAAGATCCATTTAAAAACGATGTCATTGTAAATTTTTATTTCCACGAGAATCTTCCCTTACGGAAACGCCAATATGATTAAATTGCCTGAAATAGTCACGTATGTTCTCGATATACGCCAACATACGAAACCTAAGGTTTTAAACTCCAGGCCCTCCCACCCCTGCCCTGGCTTCGAGAACCTCAGCCACCGGGCTTTTGTAGGGACAGGGGCGCCATTATACCCTCACCCCTGCCCTCTCCCAGAGGGAGAGGGTGTCTTGATGAAAGCCTCAGCCGTCTAATATTCAAGCGGTAAAGCCACCTTTTTACCATCCCTTGCGGAAAGATACATGGCAATGAGTAACTCTAAGGTTTTCAGGCCTTCTCTACCGTCGGTTTCCGGATCAGCATTGCCCCGCAGGGTTTCTATCACATTGGAAAAATAAAGGGGATGACCAAAGCCATATACGGAAGTGGTCTGGTAACTGGCATCACCAATTTTTTCATCTTCGGGCAGCTTTTCCTCAAAATCCCAGTGCAGCACCTCATTCACCGCAACCCCGCCGATTTTGGCACTCCCCTTTTCTCCAAGAATGGTAATGCTACCCTCAAGGTTTTTCGGGTAGGTAAGCATGGAGACATTCAAGGTGCCAAGGGCTCCGTTACGCCAGCGAAGGATGGCAGCTCCTGAATCTTCCACCTCTATATCCCTGGCAAGGGTGCCGGTATAGGCCATGACACTTTCCACAGGGCCGATGAGCCATTCAAAAAGGTCAATATAATGACTGGCCTGGTTCATAAATGCTCCACCATCAAATTCCCAGGTTCCACGCCATTTTGCGCTGTCGTAATAATCCTGTGGTCTTGTCCAGAATACATTGATGGCTACAGAATAGATTTTTCCAAATCGCTTCTGCATAACGGCATTTTTTAAAAGCTGGAGGGTAGCATTGCGACGGTTCTGTTTTACAACAAAAAGACGCACACCTGCCCTGTCACAGGCTTCCACCATGGCAAGACCATCTTTCCAGCGGGTGGCCATGGGTTTTTCCGTCATAACATGAACCCCATGCTCCGCAGCAAGGATGATCTCCCGTGCATGAAGACCGCTTGGAGTACAGAGGCAGACAAGATCCGGTTTTTCCTTTTCGAGCATTTTCTGCATGGACCTGTAACCCGCAACACCGTAAGAGCTGAAGAAGGGTTGCATCCGTATCACATACGGCAACCAGTTCCATATTCTCCTTATGCTTTTCAAGGGAAGCAAAATGGTTTTTGGATATACGACCACAGCCCACAATGGCAGTGCGTATTTTTCTGTCCTTTATAAAACCGGGCATGGTATTCACTCCTTTTTAAAAAGCTGCTTCCAAGATTAAATATACCCGAAAATTGAGCCCTCACCCCGGCCCTCTCCCAAAGGGAGAGGGAGCCTTGAGGATGGCTGTTTTTCTCCTCTCTCCCTTCGGAAAAGAGAGACAAAAAATATTTTCATTCCAGAAATTGGCCTAAGATCAAACCCCTTTTTTCAGAACTTCCACAATCTTTTTGATGGTTTCTTCATCCAGAAGGGGATGCATGGGAAGACTCATCACTTTTTGGGCAAGGGTTTCGGATACTGGCAGGCTTGTCTTGTAATCCTCAAAAACAGGCTGATGATGAAGAGGAACAGGATAGTGCACAGCCGTAGGTATTCCATTTTGATTTAGTATTTTCTGAACGGCATCCCGATTTTCAACCTGCACAGTATATTGGGCATAAACGCTGGTGTTCCATTCCTCGATATAAGGCGTGACAATACCCAGGCATTCAGTCTGAATTTTTTCTGAATATTGTGTACCAATGCGGCCCCGTTTTTCCACCTCATCCGGAAAGATATCAAGCTTGGCAAGTAAAATGGCCGCCTGCAGGGTGTCCAGCCTGCCGTTAAAGCCTATTCGGGGATGATGGTATCGTCTGTCCTGACCATGCACACGGATTTCACGCATGGCTTTGGCAAGATTGTCGTCATCCGTAAAGCATGCTCCGCCATCGCCGTATCCGCCAAGTGGCTTTGATGGAAAGAATGATGTACAGCTGATGGTGGAGAGGGCACAGGATTTTCTGCTCTTGTATGTAGCCCCAAAGGACTGGGCTGCATCCTCAATCACAGGAAGATTATGCTTTGAAGCAATGGCATTGATGGCATCAAAATCCGCACACTGGCCATAAAGACTAACGGGCATGATGGCTTTTGTTTTGGGGGTAATGGCGGCTTCAATGAGATCCGGATTAATATTGTAGGTTTTAGGGCAGACATCCACAAAAACGGGCTTTGCCCCGAGAAGGGCTATGATTTCTGCTGTGGCTATGAAGGAAAAGGGGGTTGTAATGACCTCATCCCCTGTGCCTATGCCTAAGGCCATGAGGGCAACCATCAGGGCATCCGTACCGCTGGCAAGGCCAATGGCATATTTTGTACCTACATAGGCGGCAAGGCGTTCTTCAAGCTCTTTGACTTCCGGCCCCATGATGTATTGTCCATGGGCAAGGACTTTATGGATATTTTTTTCTAAGATTGGGCGAATGATGTGCTGCTGGGCGGCGAGGTCGATGAAGGGAATGGATTGACCTTCCTTTGACTGATCAATATAGGCGTCTGGTGTTAAAATCCGGGGATCTCCCCGTGAAAGCAGGCCCTGATCCCTGGTAATCAAGGCAATGGAACCCTTCCTGAAACGATCCAGAGAGCAGATGAGTTGCATATCCTCCGGGTCCTGATCTTCAAAGACATCACATTCACCCGAAAGGGCAGAAAGCCACTGGATATTTTCTGTAAAGACCTTCAGTTGCCTGGCTGCTATTTCCAGACAGGCTTTTCTGGAAATATTTTCTCCATTTTCCCTGGCCTGCTGCAGATGAACATTGGCAAGGGTATAGTGCAACGTCTGCACAGAACCCGCATAAACCCATACCTGCCCGCCGGATCTGCGGCAACACGCAATGGCTTCAAAGGACTTATCAAACCATGGCTTCCGTACAGCACAGACATCCAGTATTATATTAACATCAAGAAGAACATCCATCTACTGATCCTCGCGTATCTGAAAAGCATCCAGAGACTCGTTTTGCTTAAGTGAAAGCTCCGGCAGTGCTTTTTCATCCATATTCAATACACTCTTCTTAATTTTTTCCATTTTTGACTGCCAATCCATAAAGGGGTCTGACCCCTTTTCTGAATAGGCATATTCAGGAATTTCTATGCGTACCTTGAACACATCCTGCTTCAGGTGAAGATGGGGGGGCAGTTCAATGCGGCCTTTATTGTATATGGCTTCGATCTGCATAGTAAGCTCCTTGGTGCGGATTTAAAAAAAGGGCTTTCACCTGGTACCCTTTAGCCACAAGATATTTTGTGAGGTGAGAGCCGATGGAGCCGTCTACTCCGGTTAACAGATTTCATAGAATTTACTTTAACATCACATCAATATGTGTATCTGAAAAACCAAACTGGCTAAAAATTCTTATTACATAAGGCAGTAACAACTCACCAGCACCAATGTCTATGGGAACAACTCTTTTTTCAAGCTCTGCTTCTACCTTTTCTTTTTTACAAGAGTCACACACTCTCACACCGAAACCACAAAAATAATCCTCAAGGCATTAAACGGACACAAGACACACTCCTGGCTGAATGCGGTTTAAAAAGCAAAGCAAGAAGGCTTAATGTCTGGTAGCATCTTCTTCCATCAGAAGATCCAGACCCTTGTCTCCTGCGGCAATAACAGCCCTTACCTTTTCAGGGGTGAGACTCGTAATGTCTGCGATCTCTTCTGGTTGCATCCTGTACTTCTGTAAACGCATGATGGTCTGGAACTTCTCTTCATGGCGTCCCTCATGGCGGCCCTTAACGGTACCAGTCTCCAGCCCCTTCTGCTCCGCAAAAAACAAAGCCGAATCATGATCCCGCTTCCATTTGATGTGAGAATCATAGGCTTCACGCATATGTTCATCCTGGGTAAAGCTCAGGTACTTTTCTCTGGCGTTGGCTATCTGAGGATTGTTCTTCAAGATATTTTCCATAATACCATCCTCCTTGTTCAGGCCTTCATTTTTGAGATAATAAAGCCAGTTGTCCAGACTCTTATCCAGATTGTAAGCAGTAATCTTGGGAAGTTCAAGGAAATGCAGGGAAAGGTGATCCGTCAGAAGCAGTTCCGGCGTATCCTTTTCCCGGAGCATGAAGCAGAGGTGGTATCGATCCACATTCTTAAACATCTTAAAATCAAGGATATTGATACAGACCACAGGACGCAGGGTAGCATAATTCTCACCTGCAACCAGCTGATCTCCGTAGAGGGCAGTCCAATAATACAAAGCCCGTTCCCCGAAAAAGCCCTTATCCGAGTTCTGCATTTCTATATCAATCCACCTGCCGTCAGAAGATTTTGCCTTGATATCCAGTATGGTTTCTTTGGCATTGAGGATGGTCTGGATGTTGAAAGGGTTTTTAATCACAAGGTCTGTGATCAAAGGGAATCCTGAGTTTTTCATAACGGCATTGATGAAATCAATGAGAATGGGCTTATGCTCTTCCTTGCCGAAGAGATACTTTATGAAAATATCCGATGTGGGCTTTACATAAAAATCCGTAAGCATCTGATTCAATGGGGCCTCCATGCAGGGTGGTAAAGTGTCTTATGGCAGGAAGGACCAGAAAGCCGAATCATGATCCCGCTTCCATCTGATGTGGGAATTATAGGCTTCACGCATATGTTCATCCTGGGTAAAGCTCAGGTACTTTTCTCTGGCGTTGGCTATCTGAGGATTATTCTTTAAGATGTTTTCCATAATACTTCAGCCTTTTTTTCAAGAATGCGAAGATACTTTACAAATTCAATATAATACAGGTACCAGTGATTGAAGATGGGTTTGTGGGCACGGGTATTCAACATTGCATAATGATTGAACCAGAAACCCTCTTCTTAAGGCGCATAAAGAAAAGGTCAGGCCTCTTTTAGATCGAATTACCATTTTACATTTACTTCATAAAAATCAAAGCATGAATCACAGGATAAAATAATCATTGATTCGCTGCGTGCCTGAGCAATCAGCATCCGGTCAAAAGGATCTTTGTGATGCAGGGGAAGCAAGCCAGCCTCAAACGCATGTATATTGCTTATAGAAAGCGATTTTATCTGATTTTTTTCAAGTTCTTCAATAATAAAAACAGAAGGTTCATCAGGTAACGGTAAACGCCCAAGTGCATACTTTATTGCCACTTCCCATGAACTTGCTGTACTCCAGTACAAATCGTTATTCACATTTTCAATTAATTCACAAGCTAAATGTGAAAGCTGTGGATCGTCAATAATCCACCATAAAAAAACATGCGTATCAAGAAGGATCTTCATTTTATAAAACCTTCTATCAAGTCATTAGGAAGCGGTTCAAAAAAATCAGGGGGAATATCGAACTTTCCCTTAGCCGATCCAGATTTTCGGTTAGGTTTAGAAGATTTAAAAGGAACCAATTTTGCAACAGGTTCACCATGACGGGCAATAACAATTTCATTGCCATTCTCAACATAAACAATCAACTTTGAAAGCTGTGTTTTTGCTTTATGAATATTTATTTGTTCCATTAAAGCCTCCTTGCAATCATCAACTATAAACTAAGTTAGTTTAATATTTAAAAATCAGCAAGTCAAGAATTGGATCGGGCAGAACCCTGACCACTCCCGGCAACTGAATTCTTCGAAGATGTTGGCGCAAGGGTCCTAGTTTAGGCCCCCTACAAAACCTGTGATCTCAGACGCTCCCAAAGCTACCTTGACCATTGCAATCATGGAAAAGAAAACCCCCTCCCTTTTTTATGTTTTTCTCTCATCTTTGGGCAAAAGGATATCAAAGCATTTGTCTCCGCCGGCAAGGAAAATTCTTTGATTTGAATGGATATTTCTGTCAGGATTATTTCAGCCTGTGATACTGCGCAAACCATTCCACGAATTTTATGATACCTTCTTCCAGTGGCGTATAGGGTTTAAACCCCGAAACCCCATACAGGGCATCAATGTCCGCCCAGGTTGCCAGTACATCCCCCGGCTGCATGGGAAGCATTTCCTTTTTAGCTTCCCTGCCCATGGCTTTTTCCATGGTTTCAATGAAGGTCATCAGTTCCACAGGCTCATGGTTACCGATGTTGTACACCCGGAAAGGGGCATCACTTATGGCAGCAGCCGGATGATTCCGGTTAAATGAAGGATCGGGCATAGCAGGCACATCCATTATCCGCAAAACACCTTCCACAATGTCATCAATGTAGGTGAAATCCCGCTGCATTCGGCCTTCGTTGAATACACGGATGGGTCTATCCTCCATCATGGCGGAAGCAAAAAGGGATGGGGCCATGTCCGGCCTTCCCCATGGCCCGTAAACCGTAAAAAAACGCAGGCCCGTGGTGGGCAGACCATAGAGATGGCTGTAGGTGTGGGCGCTATCAATATGTTTTTCAGAAACCAGGCATAAAGAAAAAGCAGACCACTTTCAAAGCTATTCAGGTCTGCTCCCCTTTTTCTTACAGATTTTCGGTTTTATAAAGAATATAGCCTTCGATCAAAACCTGTTCTTCATTGATACCTTCCATGGGTAAAATACAAACCCATAGAATCAATCAGTATTCAATAAAACTTTTAAGCTTCTTACTGCGGGTGGGATGCCGGAGTTTTCTTAAAGCCTTTGCCTCAATCTGCCTTATGCGCTCACGGGTAACAGCAAAATCCTTGCCCACTTCTTCCAAGGTATGATCGGCCTTTTCTCCGATGCCAAAACGCATACGCAGAACTTTTTCTTCCCTTGGAGTAAGGGTTGCCAGCACCCGGCGTGTCTGCTCAGAAAGATTCAGATTGATGGCAGCATCGGAAGGAAGCATAAACTTCTTGTCTTCTATGAAATCCCCCAGATGACTGTCTTCTTCTTCACCGATGGGTGTTTCAAGGGAAATGGGTTCCCTTGCAATTTTTAAGACTCTGCGAACCTTATCCAGCGGAATTTCCATCTTTTCGGCTATTTCTTCCGGACTCGGCTCACGACCCAGTTCCTGAACCAGATAACGGGAAGTACGGATCAGCTTATTGATGGTTTCAATCATATGAACGGGAATACGGATGGTCCGGGCCTGATCTGCAATGGCTCTGGTAATGGCCTGACGAATCCACCATGTGGCATAGGTGCTGAATTTATATCCCCTTCGATACTCAAATTTATCTACGGCCTTCATAAGGCCGATATTGCCTTCCTGAATAAGATCCAGAAACTGCAAACCTCTATTTGTATACTTTTTGGCAATACTCACCACAAGACGCAGGTTAGCCCGAACCAGTTCACTCTTGGCTTTCTTGGCACATTCCCTGCCTTCATCCACGTTGGTGACTACTTTTTTTAAGGACCGGATGTTAGCCTTAAGGGCATATTCACGGGCTTCGATCTGGGCCTGTATACTTCTCAGATCCTGAAAAACATCCTGCAGCTTATCTCTGGACTGATCCGATCTTTCCACAGCCCAGTCCAGAAATTCTTCTTCATCCTGCAGCTTGATCCTGAAATCAGTTATGGTAGTATCAAAGGCTTCTGCACTCTGCACCATAAGCTTATTCATTATTTCAAACCATGTAATATGATGCCGGATTTTCTTTTCGATACGGTCCGTCACACTACTTTCAAGGCGCCATTCTTTTATATATTCAAAAATTTTCTCATTGCGCTTGGCAATCACCCTGCGGTGTTTTCTTTTTTCCTCATAATCCATGAGAGGATCCGAAATCAGCTCCCTCAGCTCCGCATTTTCTGCGTGCAGAACCTTGATCTCCTGAATCACTTCCAGAAACTGCCCGATCTGACGGTTTTCATCCATGAGAGTATCACCCTCATCAATGTCCCGCAGAACATGCTTGGGCCTTAACTCTTCGGCCTGTATACGATCAGCAAGACTGATAAGGGTCTCAACGGATACGGTCATTTCCAGCATGGCTTTGAGAATTTCCTGTTCGCCATGCTCAATCTTCTTGGCTATTTCAATTTCACCTTCCCGACTGAGAAGGGTTACCATGCCCATTTCCCGGAGATACATCTTTACCGGATCAGTCACAGAACCAAAATCAACCTCAGAATCATCTGTACCCGGAGCCTTGGTTACGGCTTTTTTTGTTACAACTTCTTCAGCTTCTTCAATCTCTTCGACTTCCTCGTCGTCCTCTTCGGAATCAGGGCTGTCCAGAAAATCTTCACCATTTTCAGCCTCGTCACTTCTTTTGGAAACTTTTTTTGCAGGCAGATCCGAAGCTTTGATAATCTTAACGCCCATCTCACCAAGCGTTACAAAAACAGCATCCATCTGCTCAGGCGTAACCGAATCCGACAATACCTCATACACCTCATCATAACTGAGGTAACCGCGCTTTTTCCCCAAGTCAAGAAGGGCCTTAAGCTCTTTTTTCTGTGCCGCACGCGCTTTTTTATCGCCAGTGGACGGTTGAGTCATTGAATATGCCTCCTAGGGGTCACCACACGGGACAGACCGATTTTTGCCGCTTCCCGGGCTTGCTGTTGTTTCTGCTCCAGTAAGGCCATAAGCCGGGCCTGATCTCTGCCAGCTTCCGCAGCCTTTATACGATCCATCAGACCGGAGCCTCTCTGCGTCTGCTGCTGCAGACGCTGGAACTGCGAAATTAAAGTATCTGCATTTTCCATATTCCAGACAGATTCCTGAAAACCAATACGGGCCAGACGCTTCTGCACCTCTTCATCCTGAAGTATCTCAGAAGAATTAAGGGCAGTCCCTGCTCCATCTTTTTTCAGGAGACAAACGGCAATTCGTTTTAATACAGGATCAGAAAAAAAATCCTGGGCATTCATGGCGGATACCCGCTCCCTGGACTGGGGAACGGAAAGCAGAAGGGAAATCAAAGCTTCTTCCATACGCAGATTTTCTGAAAAAACAGGCATTGCTTCCCGGGACTGCTTTTGCCCATGCCTTGGCTGAACCTGTTTTCCCAGACGATCCCGAACGGCTCTTTCCTCTATATCAAGACCATCGGCCAGCTCCCGCAGGTAAATATCCCTGACCACAGAATCCGTTATATTTTCAATGACAGGAAGGAGGGATTCCAGAGAACGCATACGACCTGCGGGGTTACGTCCCCATCGCTGAAGGGAAGACTGAATTAAAAAAGAAAACAAAGGTTCTGCCTCTGCCCCTTTTTCAAGAAACACCTCTTTTCCATAACTGCGCACAAAGCTGTCGGGATCTTCACCCGAAGGCAGTAAGAGAACACGGGCATCCATAGCAAGGGAAAGCAGAATGGGCGCAGCCCGTTCTGCGGCACGCAGGCCTGCAGCATCCCCGTCAAATACAAGGACAACCCGTTCCGTATATCCCCTGAGCAACTGTACCTGTTCCCGGGTCAGGGCTGTCCCAAGACCGGCAACGGTTTCCGGGATACCGTTCTGATGCAGGGAAATCACATCAAAATAGCCCTCAACCACATAAACCACACGCTTTTTCCGGATCTCATGGCGAGCCTGATAGAGACCATAGAGGGACCTTGCTTTATGGTAGAGGGAAGTTTCCGGAGAGTTCAGGTATTTTGGATTTTCATCCCCCAGCACCCTGCCGCCAAATCCGATAACACGACCCTGAATATCCTGAATGGGAAACATGATTCGGTTCCGGAAACGGTCGTAAAAACGCCCCTGCCTGCCACATACCACAAGGCCTGCTTTTTCCAGCAATGCAGTGTTCAAACCTTTTTTTACCATATAGTCCAGAAGATAAGACCAGCCATCCGGTATAAAACCCAGACTGAAAACTTCTGAAAATTCTTCTGAGATCCTGCGTTTTTTCAGATATTCCCTTGCAATACTCCCCTGGGAACTCTTTAAAAGGCCATAGCGGAAAACACCTGAAGCCATGCGGTTGATGTCAAGAAGTGCCTGCCTTTCGCTTGAAGCAGGATCATTTTCATCATTATTCTCCGCAAGGGGGACACCAAAACGATCCGCAAGGGATCTTACGGCGTCCGGAAAAGAAAGCCCCTCACTCTGCATGACAAAAGAAAAAACATCACCTCCTGCACCACAACCAAAACAGTGGTACATCTGTCTCTCCGTATCCACCGAGAACGAGGGGGTTTTTTCCACATGAAAAGGACATAGCCCCGCCAGCCGCCTACCCGATCGTTTTAATGTCACACGATCGGAGACCACCTGGGCAATGTCTGCAACATTCCGAAGCGTTTCAATGGTTTCATCCGTAATCCTTGTACCCAAGGCGGCCCTCTTCCATATTTGCGTCAAAAGCCTTACGGTATACTAAACCAACGGAAAAACAACCCCTTCATGCAAAGGGGGTAACCTGCAAAAGTTAACCTGTTTTACTTTTCTGTCAAGAAAAAATAAAAATATAAAGCAGGCACTACCTAACCTGCACTAGGATCTCCCTGCATCCACGGCCAGAGCAGACGACTGGAAAAGAGCATTGGATTCTGCAATGGTAAGGGTTCCCTCATAAAGGGCTCTGCCGCTGATCACGGCCTCTACTCCGGCAGCCTCCAGAGGAAGCAGCGCCTCAAGGTCCTTCAGGGTGGAAACACCGCCGGAAGCAATAACAGGAATGGATACGGCTTCTGCCAGGGCCTTAGTCTCTTCAAGATTCACGCCGCCATGGGTGCCATCCCTGCCAATGTCCGTAAATATAATGGCTGCCACACCTGCCCCCTCAAAACGACGGGCCAGTTCAATGGCTGTGGTTTCGCTGGTTTCTACCCATCCGTCCACGGCCACCATACCAGCCCTGGCATCAATGCCCACCACAATACGTCCCGGCCAGTCCGCACAGGCGGCACGCACCAGTTCGGGATTTCTGAGGGCTGCCGTTCCTAAAATAACCCGGTCCACACCAATGGAAAGATAATGAGATATGGTTTCCATGGACCGGATACCGCCTCCCACCTGCACAGGAACACCAACAGCTGAAACAATTTTTTCAATCAGCTCCAGATTTCTGGGCTTCTGTTCCACCGCTCCGTCCAGATCCACAATGTGTATCCGCAGAGCACCCTCAGCTTCCCATTGCCGGGCCTGTGCCACAGGATCATGGGAAAAAACCGTTTCAGCATCCATACGTCCCTGAAAAAGACGCACGCAACGCCCGTTTTTAATATCCACAGCCGGAATCAGTATCATAATATCTGCCTTTCAGATAAATCTAACCATAGTTCATAAGCTTCAGGAACTCTTAACATCATTCAGCTTAAAGCAGTCCTTTGGTGGAAGGGACACCGGCAACCCTGGGGTCCAGCCGGACGGCCTTATCCAGCGCCCTGCCCAGCGCCTTGAACATGGCCTCCACAATATGGTGGCTGTTCTCTCCGTAAACCACATCAATGTGCAGTGTCATTCCTGAACGCAGGGAAAAGGCCCGCAGAAACTCTTTGGCAAGATAAGGATCAAAGGGACCGGGACAACGGATAGGGTCCGGCAAACGGCAAACCAGAAAGGGCCGGTTGGAGAGATCCAGCGCCAGCCTGCAAAGGGTTTCATCCATGGGCACCACAGAATCCCCGTAACGGACCAGCCCTTTACGGCTTCCAAGGGCCTCAGCCAGAACATCCCCCATGACAATACCCACATCTTCCACGCTGTGGTGCCAGTCTATATCAATATCTCCTTTACAGTCCACCTCCAGATCAAAACAGCCGTGTACCGCAAAAAGTGTCAGCATATGATCAAAAAAAGGAATACCCGTTGCCATACGGGCCTTTCCACTGCCATCCAGATTCCAGGAAACCCTTATATCCGTTTCCCCGGTTTTTCTTTCCACAACAGCCCTGCGCTCCATACCTGCTCCTGTCTTCTAAATCAAAAAGATAGAATCTATAACAAAGCCATGCCTTCCGGTCAACGCAGACAAAACCCGTAATGGATGAAAGTATCCGCCTGAACCTTTCGGCAGCATCTCAAGGATTTACAAAAAGCAAAAAAGACCTTATTATCTTTTTGTATAAAGATTCTTGGGATATATCATCGTCCCGGAACTGATGGCTTCTTACAACGGAGACGGGAATGGAAATCCAAACCGCCATCCACATTCAACCGGAAAGTTATACCGGTCCCCGCATTCAAAAAGGGGAAACATCAGGCCGGACCCAACCGGCTGCTCCTGTTGCCCTGCGCCCGGAAATCTCCCCCGATAAAGAAGAAAAAGAAAACACCGGCAGCTCTACGACCCTTGCCCGGCTCACCCCGGCCCAGATGCGTATGCTGTCGGAACTCAAAAGCCGGGATCAGGAAGTAAGAGCCCACGAGCAGGCCCATGTTGCCGCCGGAGGCGGCCATGTCAGTGGCGGTATACGCTATGACTATCAGAAAGGCCCGGATGGCCGTATGTATGCCATTGGTGGTGAAGTTTCCATAGACGTTTCCCCCGTACCCGGAGATCCTGAGGCCACAGCCAGAAAAATGGAACAGGTACGCCGTGCAGCCCTTGCTCCCATGGACCCCTCCCCCCAAGACCGCAATGTGGCGACCCGTGCGACAATGATCCGCAGTGATGCTCTTCAGGAAATTGCCCTGATGCAGATGGAAGAAAGGCAAAATCAGGCCGTAAAGGAAGGCAAAGCAGAAGAAAAACCCTATGGTCACACAGAAATCCATCCCGGCAGTTTTTTCAGTATTCAGGCCTGACCCCCAGATCTCAGGTCCATGCCTTAGCTGCGCCCCATCTCCTCCTGAATTTTAGCAAAATCTTTGTCCAGAACATCACTTTCCGCAAGGATAAAAGCCACCTTCTCAAGGCGTTCCTGCTGACTGACACCTTTTTTTGCGGCGGTCTTATCCAGCATATCCATCTCCGTGACACAAGTACTGAACCTTGCCTCAAGATCCGCCTGAAGAGCTGAAGCCAGTGAAGTTGAGAGGGCAAGAACATACTGAAATTTCATGTTTTCCCTATAATCCACCATATGTTCAAGGAGTTGCTTTTCCGTTTCCCTACAGATCTTTTTCAGACTTCTTGCAAGAACCTTAAGTCCATCCCTTCCCTTAAGATTTTCCGTATTTTCTTCCCTGTCCTTTGAAAAAAAGCCAGCAACCCAGCGTTTAAAGCGATGAAATCCAAAAAGAACGTGGCTTTCCGCCTTTACCTTCGCCGTATACCTTGTCACTGCATGGGCCGGGGGCAGATGCAGGCCCATGCGCTCCGCATGGACTCTGGGATCAACCAGAATTCCTGAGTTTCCAACCGAAGGCGGCAGGTCCAGTCTTACTCCCATGCCCTCAAGGCCTGTGCAGTATTCCTCCAGCACCTCATCCACCATGGAAGCATAGGGTCTTGCCACCTCCGCATAATGTTCCTGCATACGGGCTTCCAGCTCCCGGATAAAACGCACTATCTCAGGATTCACCCTGTCCGTCATGAAAGTGTCAAGGGCCTGCCTGAAATCCTGAAAAGCATGGTAAAGGGCCACTGAAAGTCCCGATGATTCCAGTACAGGAGCATAGGCATCCATCTCAGGCCTGTAATCACGGATAAAGGCAAGGATATCCGGCAGCACTTCCCCGGAAGCTCCGTCAAAGAAGCGATCCATCCTTGTTTTCAGCTCCTTTTCCAGAATGGCACCGGAGCCGTCCAGGGTATTCCGGATCAGCCCCTGCACCTGAGCGATCCTCTTATGCCTCCCCCTTACCTCTTCGAGAATACGACGGGCCTGCTCCTGATCCCCGCCAAGGATATCCCTGTCCACGCGGCAGTGATTAGCCATGGAAGCAAGGATTTGACGCAGCCGTGCAGCCTGATTCATTAAAAGCAGCCTTGCCCGGTCACGGTTCATACGTGTCTGCATACTTTTTTCAAAATCATCAAAGGAAACCCGGCTCTGTTCTGTCATGGAAGAATCCGCCTCCCACTGAACCAGCCTGAGTTTTTCCTTTTCAGGGAAACCATCTTTTTCTTCTATGTCTTTCAAAAGCTTATAAAGGGCCGAAAACACATGCACCCTGACACCGGGGCAAAGAAGGCCCAGCTCTGACTCCACCTTTTCCCTCACCCGCCGGATATCACCTTCATCGCCGTGCTCACTGAAGTCCGTATTCAGAACAAAAATAACAGAATCCAGAATCCCCATCTTACGGATCATGTTTAAGAAGCGGAGATCCGCCTGACGAAGACCTGTACGACTGCTGATGACATAAAGAACCATATGGGCCTGAAAAAGATAATCCTGCACCTGGGCAATATGGAGGGGATTGGGGGCATCACTGCCCTGACAGTCGGCCAGCTCAATCCCGCCGGGCATACGGTCATCATCTACGGTTATGAGAATATCCCGCACATAGGCAGCCCGCACCTCATCCGCCACAAAATTCTGATAATCTGAAAAAGCATCCCCTTCAAAAACCGCTTCAGGGACATCAGAGGTAATAAAGGAACGCACAGCCCCATAGCCTTCCAGATAGGAAGAAAGATAGACACTGTGGATGTTTCTCGCATCCTCTGTTATCAGCTGGTCTGTGCCCAGAGTTTTCAGGGCTGCGGCAAGGTCTTCCCTGTCTTTATCCCTGCGGATATCAAAACCAGCATCCACCCTGCGCCATCCGCTTGCTGGAAAAAGGGTCAGAGACCCTTCTATGTCGGCATTGATTTCATCCCAGCCCTTGAACCGGACCTTTGCCGAAAGCTTCTCTCCTTTGCGTACACGGGTCACAATGGAAGTGACAACACCGGCTCCCCGCTTGAGCAGATCCGCACCCAGCCAGGCATTCACAAGGGTACTTTTACCGGACTTGATGGTTCCCACCACAGCAACCTTGAGGGTTTCCTCCCGAAACTGCCTTAGAATTTCACGGGTATCCGAGGACCAGGATGCTGTAACTCCGGCATCGGATGCACCGTTTTCCCTGTATTTTTCCGTAAGCTCTGAAAGTTTTTCCGCCAGGGACACAAGCCCCTCTTTCCAGCCCTGATATTTCTCCATCATATAATTACGCCCTTAATTCTTAGCCTCTTAACGCCAGCAATTCCGGCATACCCTTCTCATATATAAACAGGAACAGCTTTCAGGCATTCCCGCCATCTGCCGACAGAAACTCAGGCCTGATACCCATTTCCGCCAGAACCCTATCCCAACAGCGCTCCGCAGGCAAGGAAAGGAGAGTATCCGCAGAAACAGGATGTATCAGCCATACATTCTCACAGATTTCATTTTCCAGCTGCCCCGGACTCCATCCTGAGCAGCCCAGCATCATTCTGTACTGCTGCGGCCCTTTTCCTTCGGCAATGGCTTCCACAATATCCCTTGAAAAACTAAGGGCAATGGAGGAGGTGATGGACAGGCAGCTTTTCCAGTCAAAGGGCGGACCATGGAGAATAAAAAGGCCATCTTCCCTGACAGGTCCTCCGCAGAAAACCGGGGGGAAAACCCGATCTTCCTTTGGAAAAATTCCGATGGAACGCATGACATCCGCTTCGGTGACATCAGCGACGGGATTGTTCACCACAATCCCGAAACTTCCGCCTGTATCGTGGATGGCCATGCAGACCACGGCCCTTGAAAACCATGGATCATCCAGTCTCGGCATGGCCACCAGAGACTGTCCTGCAAAAGGATTGTCCATCACCAGCACCTCACATTACACCCGTTTCATCCACCTTCATTAAATCCTGAAACGCTGTACCTGAGACTGCACCTCTGCCATCTGCTTTCTCATGGCTGAAGACTGCTGGTTCAGGGTACGGCTGCTCTGCACCACTTCATCTGTGGATCTGTGTACCTCCACAATGTCCTTTGCAATCTCAGAAGCAGCTATGGAAGCTTCTGAAACATTATGGTTCATCTCCTGAATCCCCTGAGATGCCTGCACAACATTGTCTGCTATTTCCCTTGTGGTATTACTCTGCTCCTCCACCGCCGTTGCAATGGAAACCACAATGGCGTTCACATCCTGTATCACCGTAAGAATTTTTGCAATACGATCCACCGTAAGGGATGTGGACTGCTGAATGCCGTCAATCTTTTCCCGGATCTCTTCGGTGGCATTGCCTGTCTGCTTTGCCAGCTCTTTAATTTCATTGGCAACAACGGCAAAGCCCTTGCCTGCGTCTCCGGCACGGGCCGCTTCTATGGTGGCATTAAGGGCTAAAAGGTTGGTCTGATCGGAAATATTGTTAATTGTTTCAGTAACCTTACCCACCTCCCTTGCTGCATTGCCAAGGGTTTCCATCTGCCGTGATGCCTCTTCTGCCTGAGCTACGGCATCTTCAGTTATGGCACGGGCCCGCTCAGAGTTGGAAGCAATCTCATTGATGGTTTCTGTCATCTGCTCTGCGGCCTGAGCCACCATGGAAACATTGGTAGTAGTCTGCTCCACTGCGGCAGCCACAGAATTCATGTTGCTGCTCATTTCTTCACTGGCCGCAGCCACGGAATTGGCCCTTGAGGCGTTTTCCTCGGCATTTTCATTGAGAAGCTCCGAAATCCTGCCAAGGTCATCCGTCATGGACTGCAGCTCAACACCGGATTTTCCAATGCTTCCCATCATGATCCGCAGCTCTGAAGACATGGTATTCATGGCCTTGACCATACGTCCGAATTCATCTTCTGAATCATAACTTGCCTGACGGGTCAGATCACCGGAAGCAACGGCCTGGGTAATGGATTCCGAAAGGGCCAGAGGACGCAGCACATTCCGCCGGATCTGCCACCAGCCAAGGCCAATAACCACGGTAAGAATCCCAAGCACCCAGAGGGCAACGGAAATTTTTGCACGGGCCACGGCCCTGTGTACCCCTTCCAGAGAAGAAATAATCTGAAAGGCACCATGCACCTCGCCCACCTTCCAGCCTTCACGGATACCACCCACAGGATCTCTCGTTCCCTTGGGATCTCCATGACAGGTCATACATTCCTGGGTCAGGGTAATGGCCTTAAAATAACGCACCTGATCTTTTTCGAATATCACCTTTTCATTGATCTGCCCCCGGGCCAGCTCCCTTAACACCGCCTCTTCCACGGCATCGGGTTTATTCACAGGATTTCTGGGACTGATCTTGGGTGCCCTGAAGCGATATCCCGCTTCTTCGGCATTGATGGCAGCCATATTCAGTGCTGTGATGACAGGCACAGCCTCCATAATCTGGCTGCGTTCCAGCTCTTCGTAGGGCCGCATGACACCCATTTCCAGCTTTTTTGCCATCTCGTTTCTTGCCGCTTCCGCCATCAGAACAATGGCACGGCTTTTTTCAAGAATGCCCTCCTCTGCTCCCCTGCGGATATCTTCCACCCTCATGACGGCGAGAATCAAAGCCACTACCAGGGGGCCAAATGCCACGATGGCCAGAATCTTCCAGCGCACACTTAAATCCTTAAATTTCATAAAAGCAGTCTCCTTGGTGAAGGGATAGGCAAGCGGTGTTCTTTGTCCCGGTATCCGTCACTTATAACAAACAGATCTTTTATTTATACGTCAAAGCCATCTCCTTGCAAAGCATCAACTTCACACCTTGACAAGTATCACTGCAAATGTTCTCTATTTCGAAAGAATGAATATCAGCCCGAACTGTCTACAGTACAGGATTTGCAAAAACAGCCATCTTTTTACGGCGGAGAAAAACATGCCCGTTTTCGAATATATAGCCCTGAATGCCAAAGGAAAACGCTGTCAGGGCATCATTGATGCCGACAGTATGCCGGTAGCCCGTACACGCCTCCGGGAACGCAGCCTCTACCCCACAGAAGTGCGGGAAGCCCACAGCCGCATACAGGAAAAAAAAAATATCCTTCATTTTTTTTCCCAGACCCGCCTCCGGCCAAAGGATATCAGCCTGATAACAAGACAACTTGCCACCCTGACGGGAGCAGGCTTTCCCCTTGTGACGGCCTTAGGCTCCGTGATCAGCCAGACCCGCTCAACGCCTGTGAAGCGTACCCTTTCCCGCATCAAGGATGCCGTGGAAGGCGGCGCTGGCTTTGCGGATGCCCTGGATGCTGAATCAGGCACCTTCTCTCCAATTTACGTTAATATGGTAAGGTCCGGAGAAAGCTCCGGCACTCTGGAACTGGTACTGGAGAGGCTGGCGGATCTTCTGGAGAATCAGCAGGCCCTGAAATCAAAAATCCAGTCCGCACTGGCTTATCCCATTCTAATGGCCCTTTTCGGCGGTCTGGTTCTCTTTGCCCTCATGACCTTCATTGTACCGGGGCTGGTGGCTATTTTTGCGGACATGCAGCAGGAACTCCCCGGACCCACAAAGCTTCTGCTCAGCATCAGTGAATTCCTCAAGGCCACATGGTGGCTGCTGCTGCCCTTGCTGGCATCCCTGCCCTTTATCTTCAGGCAGGCCCGGAAATCCCAGAGGCTGGGAACACAGGTGGACGCCTTTATCCTGAAAATACCCATTGCCGGAAGTCTTGCCACCAAGCTGGCCGTAACCCGCTGCTGCAGAACCCTTGGTTCCCTCCTTGCCAATGGAGTACCCATTCTGACGGCCCTTGGCATAGTTGAAAACGTTGTGGGCAACAAGCTTCTGGCAAAAAGTATTGCTCAGGCGGCCAAGGCCGTGGAAAGGGGGGACGGCCTAGCCGAATCCCTTGCATCGGGACAGGGTTTTCCTGACATGGCCCTTCAGATGATTCAGATTGGCGAGCGCAGCGGAAGTCTTGAAGCCATGCTGGAAAAGGTTGCGGACATCTATCAGAATGAAAGCCAGAATACGGTAACTGCCCTCACCTCCATGCTGGAACCCATTGTGATTCTGGTTATGGGAGTCAGTGTGGGCCTGATTGTTCTTGCCATCTGCCTGCCCATCTTTGAAATGAATCAGCTTATACGATAATCAATTGCATAGGCTTAGGCTTCAGAATCTGTGCTTTTCAGATAGTGGCTCCTTCTCCGCAGATACCAGAACCCGATCACAAGCAGAGCCAGTACAACCACTACGGCTGAAAGCATGCCCCAGTCCTTTTCCAGAATGGACTCCCCTAAAAGGACAAAGGATGAGGCATAGGCCATACTGATTGAAAAACTGATGCCGAAATAGATACGGAAAGGTACTCCGCTCAAAGCAATCAGATAATTTTTAGCAAAGGCGGGTACACCGGGGACAAGCTTGGCACCGATTATAAAGGGCAGAAAACGTCCGGGCTTCACTTCAGGAATACGGAAAGATGTTTTTCTCAATACCCTTTCCAGTAAAGGACGCAGCCCGCTCCTGCTCACCCAGTGACATAAAACCAGATTGGCCGCAAGGCTAAGGCCTGAGCCCAGAAGGCCTGTTGCCCAGCCAAAGGTTGCACCTGCCAGTATATAAAATGGCGTTGTGGGAAAACCTAAAAGGGGCAGCAGGGTCAGGGCAAGGAAAAAAGGAAATGGCCCTGCCTGCTGCTTCCATGCCAGAAAAATCTCTTTGTCCAATGCAAGCCACAGCCATAAAAGCACAAAGACAAGCAGAAAAAATCCTGCCCCCCGAAAAAAAAGACCTGCTTTCTTATTAACTGCCAAAACATCTTTCCTTTCACCCCACTCACGGTGGCAGATATTTTTTTATAAAAACAACCTGCTCTTCTTCCGGCAAAGCCTTCTTCCAGCAGATCCCCATAACAAACACAATCCTTGCCTTGACGCAAACAGAAAAGAGGGTATAAATAGGGCCGGACTAAAAAAATCAGACCGTTTTATCCAGAAGGACAAAAAACTCTGCCCCTGTGACGGCATAGAATCTAAAAAAATGACCATGGTAAACCAAATGATTTTATCAAACTAAAACAATAAAATGGAGGATTAACCGTGAAAAACCTTTTCTATGTAGCCCTTGCCGCTTCCGCCCTGATGTTCACCGCCTGCACCGCAGAAAAAAGCACTCCTGAGATCGCTGCCGACAAATTTGTCAAAGGTCAGATTGTCCTTGGCGAAGGCCTGAAGGCAGATACTTCCGGACTCACCTTCACACTTATTGAAACCATTGAAGAAACCGCCCTTGTGGAGGTTGCCGGAACCATCAGTGTAGAAGGTCAGGTTCAGGCTGTGAAAAACGAAAAAGGTCAGTGGGAAATCAAATAAAGAATCTCTACAGGACGGTCTTTTCAGGCCGTCCTGTCTTTTGTCCTGAGAACAACCCAACTATTCAACACATTTTATCTAAAATTCCAGCACTATATTCTTTAGCAGCTTCGTACTATTGCAAGGCACCTTGGCTATTTGCAAGTGACGTTGCAATCGTTTCGGATCAGAGCTTTGAAGGCCTGTGCGAAAGAAGCGGCAAACTGTCTGAGCCGCCACAAAGGCAGCATGCTTAAGCCTGCTATGGCAATCAAAAAGCTTATCCTGCCTGTGGCGGGGAGTTTTTGCCGCTTCCGCACAGGGCTAGAAGCTCTAAGAATAAGATTGCGTCACGGGCAAATAGCTTAGATGCCTATGCATATACCTGACGGGCATGAGCTTTAGCAAACTTTAAAAGTACAGAGGAAGTTACAGCACAAGCTCCATATCCAAAAAACGAAGAGTCCTTTTCTCCCCTTCCAGAACAAGCTCCACCCTGTCTTCGTTCCCGCCCTGCAGTTGAGGATACTTCCCCCTCAGACTTTTCAGATCCACGCTTTCAAGGATTTCCTTCAGCACTTCTGCCTGCTCAAACACCTTTTCATCCGCCCTGCCCTTTAAGGCCAGAGCAACGGCCCTTTCCTGTTGCCTTCGGATCTCCGTAAGAACACAGTGCCGGGAAAGATCCAGTACAATTTTTTCCATCCCTTTTCCCATCAGTTTCCCCCTTCCACAGCTTCAAGGTGCTGCATACGCCAGTAGAGGCCACCCATGTCCAGAAGCTCAGCATGGGTGCCGCTTTCCGCAATTTTCCCCATTTTCAGGACAAGAATCCTGTCCGCATGGCGTGCAGTGGACAGGCGATGGGCGATTAGAAAGGTGGTTCTGCCCCGCATCAGACGGGCAAGGGCTTCCTGCACAACACCCTCGGATAAGGAATCCACATAACTTGTGGCCTCATCCAGAATCAGAATCTCCGGATTCCTTGAAAAGGCTCTGGCTATGGAAACCAGCTGCCTCTCTCCACTGGAGAGGGGCTTGCCGTCCTCTTCCAGCACCGTATCCAGACCTTCGGGAAGCCTTGAAAGGAGCAGCTCACAACCGGCATCCTTTAGAAGGGCCTCAAGTTTTTCATCGGAGCTGGCATCTGCCCCATGCTGAATGTTTTCCCGAAGGGTGCCTGCAAAAAGAAAGGGATCCTGCATGACCATGGCAAGGCGGCTGCGCCAGGTATGCAGGCAGAGTTTCCGCAGATCCACTCCGTTTACAAGGATGCTTCCCTCAACAGGATCCCAGAAACGCACCAGCAGGCTGACCATGGATGTCTTGCCCGCCCCCGTAGGTCCCACAATGGCGATGGTCTGCCCCCGCTGAACAGTAAAATCCAGATCCTTTAAAATCAGAGCATTTTTTTCATAACCAAAGGAAAGCCTTGAAAAAGAAAGTCTTTCCACGGGGCCGGGATTCACACCGCCCTTTTTCCCTTCAGGTCCCATTGGCTCATCCAGAATCTGAAAAAGCCTCTCCGCACTGGAAAAGGCATTCTGAAGGGAATTGTATTTTTCAGCTATATCCCGTACCGGCCTGAAAAACATCCTCAGATAGCTGATATAGGCCACAAGAACACCTAAGGAGATGTCTTCGGACACCACCCGAAGCCCCCCATAATACAGAACCAGAGCCAGTCCTATGGAACTCAAAACTTCCATGGCAGGCATAAATACGGCAAATATTTTCACCTGCCTCATGCCTGCATCATAATGACTGCGGCTGACCCCGGAAAAAACCCTCTCCGTTTCCTTGTTCCAGCCAAAAAGCCGGATCACCGTCATGCCGCCTATGGTTTCAGAAAAACGGGAGTTGATTTCTGCGATGAGAACCCTGAGCTGCCGAAAAGCTTTTCTGGAACTTTTTGCAAAAAACACAGCCGTCAGGATGACAGGGGGCAGAATCATCAGCGTGACCAGAGCAAGGCGGACATCCAGAACAAAAAGCATGATGACAATGCCCAGCACCAGAAAAAAATCCTTGAACACAAAGGTCACCACGGAAGTAAACATCTCACTTAAGTTTTCCACATCGCCGGTCACACGGGTGACCATACGGCCCAGGGGCGTTTCATGAAAATACGATATGGAAAGGCTGCGCAGGTGGGTGAATATCGCCAGCCGGATATCATAAATGATGCGCTGCCCGCCCAGCTCCAGCAACAGGGTATGGGCAAAGGCAATACTCCCATGGCAGATGGCCACGGCCAGCATAAGAAGGGCCAGATAAATAACCCCTTCCCTGTCTGCTTTACGCAGAGCAAAAGCTGTCTTTCCATCGGCATGACCCAAAGCCTCACGATAGATATGAAGCCCTTCCTTCTCCCTGTCTATGGCTTCCGGATAAGTCTCAATGAAGGCCGCCACCAGAGGGTTTTCCGGGTCCACGGCAAGACTTTCACCGGCAAGGGCTGGAACAGGTACTATGTGGCGGTCCACGGCCTGTTTGGTAAGCCAGGGAATGGCAAGGTCTAAAGCCGTCAGGCCAAAAACCAGAAAGACGGCCAGAGAAAAAACAGCCAAGTGGGGGCGCATGAAAGGAAAGAGCCGGCGCAGAAGGCCCATATCATCCTTTTTGTCCAGAGCCTTTTCCTTAAAAGTCTCCATGGGCATCCTCCCTCAGGGCAGCCTCCATGGCCTGAATACGCCATGTTTTAGCATAGTAATCATCACTTTGCATTAAACGCTGATGATCCCCCGTGGCCCGAATACGACCATTTTCCATGACCACGATGAGGTCAGCATGGGACACGGCTGAAAAGCGGTGGGAGGCCAGAATTCTGGTATTTCCTTCAAGGCTGTCCAGAGCTTTCAGCATATGACCTGCGGTTACCGTATCCACCTGACTGACGGGATCATCCAGAAGCAGCAGCGGCGAAGGATTTAATAGGGTTCTCGCCAGAGCCACCCGCTGTTTCTGCCCGCCGGAGAGGGTAACACCCCTTTCACCCACAAGGGTTTCCAGTCCCATGGGAAAGGAGGCAAGGGTATCATCCAACTGCGCCGCCCTGCATGCCGCCCCAAGCTTTTTTTCATCCACAGCTCCAAGTCCTGCAATGTTATCCTTAAGGGTTCCTGAAAAAATCCAGGGCTCCTGGGGCAGAAAAAGTACCTGACGCCTCAGATCCTCCAGCCGGATGGTTTTCACATCCCTGCCATCCAGAAGAATTGTACCGGAATCAGGGTCATAAAGCCTTGCCATCAACTGCAAAAGGGCGGTTTTACCGCTACCCGGTGGCCCCGTAATACCCACCCTGCTTCCCGGAGGAATATTAAGGGAAATATCAGAAAGAACCTCTGGTCCTTCCCCTCGGAATCCAAAACAGACATTTTTCAGGACAAGCCCCCCTCCAGAAGATAAAAGGGGCCTTGCATCCGCAGCATCCCTTACCCTTGGTTCCTCGCCCATGACAGCAGCAAGGCGCTCCAGAGAAGCTCTGCCCCGCTGAATGAGGTTGGTCATCCAGCCAAGGGCCATCATGGGCCAGGTCAGAAGACCGAGATAAGAAAGGAAGGCCACAAAATCTCCGGTACTGATGCGCTCCTCTATCACCATCCAGCCCCCTGCCCCCACAACAATGGCCAGGGCCATATTGGTGAAAAGCACCATGGCAGGCATCATGAGACCCGTTGTCCTTGCAAGGGACATGCGGCGGGCAAGGTAATCATCGGATAAACGTCTGAGCCTTGCATCCATAAGCGATCCCATACCGAAAACCTTCACCACCCTTATGCCGGAAAAGGCTTCCCTGACCATTTCAGTCATCTCTCCAAGACCTTCCTGAACAGCGGTGTAATTTTTGTGCATCCTTGTGCTCATAAGGCGAGTGGTGAGAACAATAAAGGGCATGGGAATCAGGGCCAGCAGAGTCAGGGGTCCGCTGATCCAGAGCATGAAACCCACGGCAGCTCCACCCAGCAGGATGGCATCGGTCATGGCAACAATTCCCATACCTGTGGCCATGCGCACATTCATGATATCACTGGTGGCTCTGGACATGAGATCGCCAGTGCGGTTCTGATCAAAAAAGGGAGCATCCAGAGTCAAAAGATGGGCATAGAGCCTGTCTCTGAGATCCCTTTCGATTTTTCTGGATGTTCCGATCAGGCAATAGCGCCATCCATATCGAAATACCGCAATAAAAAGGGCAATAACCACCACTGTCAGGCCGTAGCGCATCAGCTCCCCATGCCCTGCCTGAGCACTGGAAAGACCGTCCACAACATGCTTGATCACCCGGGGAATCCAGAGCTGCAAACCATTCACCAACAGAAGGCACAAAAAACCAGCAAGGAGCAGGTGGCGGTTTTCCACAATATGGGGACGTAAAAGTGCGTAGGGTTTCATGGGCTTTTCTCTCTTTTTGCAAGCTGCACTGCCTGTTTTTATATGTTTTCATCCGAATAAAAACGGCTGCCTTCCTTCTCCATGGCACCATGCACCCCAGTGCCCTGCAGGTCAAGACGAACTTTTTGCCGTCATCCTTGCTTGTGTACCCGGATGGCATGAATTATATTACAACGAATTGTAACTGTTCAGCACAGTTTTCCAAGTACCATAGCTGCAAGACAGATGCACAGGCCCCAGGCTATTTGCCCGTGACGCAATCTTATTCGGGATCTTCTTGCCCTGTGCGGAAGCGGCAAAAACTCCCCGCCACAAGCAGGATAAGCTTTTTGATTACCATAGCAGGCTTATGCACGCTGCCTTTGTGTCGGCTCAGACAGTTTGCCGCTTCTTATTAGCACTCCGGCACTCAAGCTTGCAAAAGCCCATTGTTTTCATCGCAGGTTCTGGGTTTATGGCTTGAGTGCCGGACAAAGCTCTGATCCGAAACGATTGCAATGTCACTTGCAAATAGCCACGGAACCTTGCAACAGTACGAAGCTGCTGCGACTTTAGCATTGGCAGTTCGGAATAAACCGTGCTGAATAATTACAATGAATTTTAAGCAAAACATCATTGCAACCCTCTGCCCCGGCAGATCATTTTTTAGGAAAATAGCCACCATGCCTGAAACACGACCCACACCCCGGCAGATTTTCAACAGCCTGACTTCAGAAGATATCAGCGCCACAGGTCTTCTGCGGCAAATTGCAGACTGGCTTAGACCCGGACCCGACGAAAGCATAGAGGCTGTGTGCCAGCGCATCGATCTTCTGGAAAAAGCCCTTAGTGAAAATCAGGATGCCAGTGATACCATTGCCCGCATTCTGCAGGACTGGCTGGGTACAGCCAATTACTTTCTTGCCTTTGCAGTTCTTGGGCTCTTTCCCCGTCAGGGATTTCTCCGGGAGCTGGGCAGGCGTATTTACGAACATATCAACCCATCCCCCCTGAATCCTGACAGCCTCTCCGATGCCCTGACCCTGATTTTCCACAATAAAACTGACCCCCAGTGGGTCAATGAACTTCCCCATGAAAGCTGGATGAAACTTTTCAGAATCCTGTGGAATGCTAAAAGCGGTGATGCACCAAGGCTTTTATGGAAAACCATCAGCGAGCTGCTCTATGCTCTGGAAATGCTATCCATATGGGTGGCAGGCGAGGAGCTGGAAGCCGACCTTGTGCGTCTGGAACCAAGAATTGTTTCAAGGGACTCGGCTTTCGTGGCCCTGCAAAGGGAAGTTTCCCGCTACTGCCGTTGCTATGATGCATGGATCTCCGGTGAAAAGAGCACACTGGAAGATGATGCCCATGCACGGGTACTTCTGGCACAGTGCATGGATGCGGTAAGGGCTTTTCGTAAAAAATCCGTAACAAAGGGGACCAGCATCCCCCTTTCCTACCTTCTGGAGCGGCTGGATCAGACCCTGAAACGAATTGAAGACATCCTTAATCTGCTGGATCCCAAAGATCCGGTAAGTGCAAGGCAGACCGCCATTCCCCTTTTCAAGGAACTGGTGACGGCCAGCAGGAAGCGACGCAGTGTCCGTGCCCTGTTTCAGCGCAATGTCAAACTGCTTTCCCGAAGCATCACAGAAAACACCAGTGACCACGGGGAGCACTATATAACAGGCAACCGCAAAGAATACCTTGCCATGCTGCGCTCCGGTGCGGGGGGCGGCATCATCATTGCCCTGATGGCCCTCATAAAAATACTTATAATGGACATGGCACTGAACCCTTTTCCTGAAACCATACTTGTGAGCCTCAACTATGGCCTCGGCTTTATGCTAATTCACATTCTGCACTTTACCGTTGCCACCAAACAGCCTGCCATGACGGCAGCCCGGCTGGCAGAGGCCGTGCAGCAGGGCGAACATGGAGGAGCCAATCCGAAAATGATTGCCGACCTCCTTATACGGGTATGCCGGTCACAGTTCATCGCCATTGTGGGCAACGTGAGCGTAGCCCTCTCCCTGGCCTTCGGCATAGGATGGGCCTTCAATTTTTTTTGGGGGATACCCGTACTCAGTCAACAGGCTTCAGAATACCAGATCTATGAATTAAAACCCTTTGAAAGCCTTGCCCTGCTCCATGCCTGTATTGCGGGTGTCTGGCTTTTTCTCGCCGGTCTTACGGCGGGTTTTTTTGACAACCGGGCAGCCTATATAGGACTCAGTGCCCGCCTTAAAAACCACCCCCTTCTCCGCCGTCTGCTACCCTCAGCAGGAGCAAGGGAAAAGTTTGCAGACTATATGCACAAAAACTACGGGTCCCTTATGGGAAATTTCTTCTTTGGTATTCTGCTGGGCAGTACGGCCTATATCGGACTTCTGCTCGGTCTGCCCCTTGGCATACGCCATGTGGCCTTTGCATCGGGCAATCTCGGTTATGCCATGTCCTTTTCTTTTCCGGGGCTTCCCCTTTTTTGCCTCTACTTCCTTTTTGTCTGCCTCATTTCCTTCTGCAATCTCTGGGTCAGTTTCGGTCTGGCCCTGTCAGTGGCACTGAAAGCCAGGGATACAAAAATAAAAAGTTTTCCCAAGGTTTTATCCGCTCTGGGCCAGCAGGTGAAAGCTGCACCCTTTTCCCTTTTGTTTCCACCGGCGGATACCATAAAGAAAGAACCTGAAAAAACAGAAAAACCCTTAAACGGCCAAACCAAAGAACAGGAAAAAAACCAGACTGGTTAACTTTTATTAAAAAACCATTAAAACAGCACTTGTTTTTTTCCCATGAATGCCTTACTGTGTAATCAAGCTTTTTGGCTTTTAAAGAAAAGCCGGATGCCCTTAGTCATTTAAAGAAAGGAGCAACCATGGAAAAAAGCACAAGACAGGCGGAACGCAGACATCACAGGGCCAGAGTAAGAAGAAAAAGAATGGATGTGGTGGCCCACTGGAAGGCAGACAATCCCAGAGCACATGGCGTAGCTGTAGAAACACCCACAGCCGTTGCCGGATACAAGGAAAAAGTGCCAAGCCTTCAGGCTCTCCGTTATAAAAACTGGAGAAAAGTTGCCAGAGAAGCCTGGGATCTGAGTTTTGGCCAAGGCAACCGAACGGTGATATTTCATTAGACAAGTGGAAAAAAACAAGAGCTAAAGGCAGATTTCTGATACTGCCCTCCCCACTTAAAGCATAAAAAGATAAAGGAATCCCGGTGTTTTGGGATTCCTTTTTTTATGGGGATTCAAACAACATCCTAGCGTGTCAGGGCTACCCTGCCCTGCTGTTCTGTTTTGAATGGAATGTTTTTCAATACAGGCAGACTGCTTCCCATCTCGCTCTCAAACCCGAAACGATAATCCAGCTCGCCACTGCGCCGCAATGCATTGTAGAGGGCAAGCCCGGCTTCGCTGAATGAAAGGCGCAGGGGGATTTCCAGCTCCTCTTCCATACCGGCATCCCATGCCATTTTACGATCAACCTGACCTTCTGCAACAGGACTGCCATTCAAAGCAAGTGAATAATTGAAGTGTTCCAGCAGAAGAGTAAAGCTGTTGGGATTTTTAATGGCCAGTCGCAGCTTCATTTCCGCACCGCCAAGACTTAAGTGCTCAAGACTCATGCCCGCAACACGGATGCCCGGAAATTCGGGAACAGGTATTTCCGCCTCCGCACTCAGGGGCACCCTTATCATCCCTGCCACAGGGATCTCAAAACTCATGCCTCCTGCAAAACGGCAGGTGAAACTTTTCATATCCTTAAAATTCTGCACAAGCTTTGCCAGCTCACCAAACTCAAGCTCCAGCGGCAACACCAGCTTTCGCCGTTGCCCGGCATCAAGACGGTTACCTTCTGTCTGTTTACCGGAAATCACCCGTGCTTCCTGAATGTCAAGGGAGTAATCCAGTGCCCCCAGATGAATACTGTATGGATTAGGGTTAAAGACCTCAATCTCCAGACCAAGGCTTGCACCATGCATGGTAAGGCCCGTCAGGCGCATGTCCGTAACGCGGACCTCGGGCTGCTGCCATACCCCTGCATCCTGCAGCAGGGCACAGCCGGATACGAAGAATATAACAAAGCTCAACATCGCAATATATTTAAATACTTGTTTTTTCAAAATAAATCATCCTCCGATCCGGCCCGACAGCATAACGCACAGCAGGTTCCATGACAGCAGTCAGGCAGGACACAGCTATCCCGCCTGACTGAAACCACTGGCCGCAGTTTAAAAACGGTTTTCTCAGAAAGCATTTTCAAGGGCAAACTCCCAGTTAACAAGCTTCTCAAGAACGGCCTTCACATAATCAGGCCTTCTGTTCTGATAATCCAGATAATAGGCATGTTCCCATACATCAAGGGTCAGAAGAGGTTTGAGACCTGTAGTCAGCGGAAGATCCGCATTAGCTGTTTTGACGACCTTCAGGCTATCCCCATCCATTACAAGCCAGGCCCATCCGCTGCCAAACTGTGTAAGGGCTGCTTCGGAAAACGCTGTCTTGCAGACTTCCACACTGCCAAATTCCGCTTCCATTTTCTGCTTCAAAGCTGCAGGGGGTTCGCCACCGCCATTAGGGCTGAGGCTTTTCCAGTAAAAGGTATGATTCCATATCTGGGCGGCATTGTTGAAAATTCCGGCCCTGTCTGCCTTGCCGGATGTCGCTTTAATAATGTCTTCCAAAGACATATCAGCATATTCCGTACCGGCAATGAGCCTGTTCAGATTATCCACATAGGCCCTGTGATGCTTTCCGTAATGGAATCCAATGGTGCTGGCCGTGATCACCGGATCCAGTGCATTGTCTGCATAGGGAAGAACGGGCAGAACATGGGGGGATACCTGCTGATTCATGGAAACCTCCTTTTTGGATTTGATACTTCTTAAAACAACTAAAAAAAGACTCAATCAATCTGGTACCAGCGGACATCGTCAACGCCGCTCACCACCTGATAGGCCTGAACAGCCACACGTATAAACTCACACTCAGGTGAACTGAGAAATCCTTGAAGGTCAGGGTGACGTGCTAAGTGCGTCGCAATATTTGCCTGACGCTCCTCTTCGGGAGTCTCGACAGCTTCACCAAGCGCTGTAAGAACAATCCGCCTGCCGGGCTGACTGTCATCTCTCTCTCGATCCTCCACAAGAATAGCCACCCTTCGGTCCTGCTGGATGCTCTCGTACTTGAGTGTATCACGGTAGGTCGCAAAGGCAAGGAAGCGCAAGCCCTCCAGCGGCGTAAAGGCCATCAGGCTGGCGTGAGGCTGACCTTCACGCTGAGTAGCCAGCACAGCCAGCCGGTTCCGCTCAAGCACACGCCGGATAGTTTCATCTATATCACCAGGGTTCTTTGCCATGAGATCGTTCATACAGAAGCTTGTTTCCTTCCGACAGACTCAACTGCCACCTGATAAAATTAAATAAAGTATACAGACTGATAAATTATGCTACCCACAAACCCCACTGCACCTTTTAAAAAAATATCCTTATTTCTTATCCCACCCATCCACCCCTGACAAGCCCCACAGACATTTCCCAGAAATCTTTTTAATCCGCAACATCAATAAAAAAAGAAACGGCTGATCATAGGCATCAGTGATAAAGTGACGGCAGAACAGGTCGCTTTTCCGTGGCAGCTCCGCCCCTTGCAACGCAAACCCCGGCACTGATCGATAAAAAAAGCCCCTGCATCTTTCGGTGCGGGGCGTTTTGCTTCCTGAAACCTTTCCCCCAAAAATCCGGCCCTCTCAGTCCGGAAGCGGGGCAAATAATTTTTATGAATGAAGATGCCTGAAAACTCAGCGGGCTTTTTCGGCTTCTTTTATGCCTTTTCCATAGGAATCTTCCCCATACCACTGAATCTGGCGGCAGATACCCCTGAGCATACGCACTTCTCTGGATCTGAGGGGCATGCGGGAGATGAGGTGGCGGAAGTTATCCAGCCAGTAATCCGGATTGTCCGGTCGCATGAAGTCAATGCGAATGAGCACTTCCTGCATGTGTCGGTAAAGGTCTTCCAGTTCTTGGCGTGTGGCGAGTTTAGGCAGGGGTTCCTGCCGTTCCGGGGCTTTGTAGGAAAAGAGGGTGTGGGTAATTACCATGACGGCCTGGGCCAGGTTTAGAGATGAAAAATCCGCTGTGGGAATATTTACAAAAGCGTGACAGAGCCGCAGGTCATCATTTTCAAGTCCACGGTCTTCGGAACCAAAGAGAATGGCTATTTCATTTTCAGGCGCTGTGAGGCAGACCTGTTCCGCCAGCTGCAGGGGAGTAAGCAGGCTCCTTTTCCGGTTTCTGCCAAGCCTTGCCGTAGTACCCACCACATACCCGGCATCGGAAACCGCATCCATTACATTTTCATGGAATTCCATGGAATCGATGACATCCCTTGCCGCATGGGTTGCCATACGGTACACCCTTTCCATCTCAGGCTTTTCTTCCGTTACCACCACAAGCCGGGAAAATCCCATATTCTTCATGGCTCTGGCAGAAGCACCTATATTTTCAGAAAACTTTGGCCGGCAGAGAACAATGCGAACTTTATTGCTTAAAGTACTGTCCATGATCTGGTCATCCATGATCAGACCTGCTCCCTCTTGCTGAAGAAAAAGCTTATTTCTTCTTTTGCCGTATCCTCTGCATCTGAGCCATGTACGGCATTACGTTCAAGGGCAGTGGCAAATTCTTTTCTGATGGTACCTTCTTCTGCTTTTCTGTAGTCTGTGGCACCCATGACACTGCGCCAGTGAGAAATGGCATTTTCCCTTTCCAGCACAAGGGCCACCAGAGGACCTGAGGTCATGAAATCCACAAGGCTGTCAAAAAAGCCTTTTTCCCGGTGAACATGGTAAAAGGCTGCAGCTTCCTTCCGGGAAAGCTGAAGCATTTTCATGGCAGATATCCGGAAATTTTCTTTTTCCATGCGCTGGAGAATGGCACCCATACTGCCTTTGGTAACGGCATCGGGTTTGATCAGGGCCAGTGTCTGTTCCATGGCAGAACCTTTCTTTTCCTGTTGAGGATGCTTAACGGGCAGCAATGAAAAAACCGGTTTGGGAAAAATCCAAAACCGGTGTACTCTGTTATTTTTTAACAAAGGGAAGGTACCTGGTCAAGGTGGCGTTGCCTTTTGTTTTTTTTTTACGTACACATGGGCGTAAGGATAATCTGGCCTGATATGGCAGAAAACAGACTTTTTCACGGAGGACAAATGAAGGGCAATATCTCACAGAAGGGTTTTACCCTCATTGAAGTGATGGTAGTAATTGTCATACTGGGGATTCTTGCGGGCTGGATTGCTCCCAAGCTTCTGGGAAGAACCGATGATGCAAGACAGGTGAAAGCGGAGATGGATATTGCTTCCTTTGAGACCGCACTGAGGCTTTACCGGCTGGATAATGGCCGTTATCCCACCACGGAAGAAGGTCTGGAAGCACTGGTGCGAAAGCCGGATTCCGCCTCGGAGAGATGGCGTGAAGGCGGTTATCTGGAAAGTCGCAGGATTCCCCTTGATCCCTGGGGTAATGCCTATATCTATCTTTCTCCCGGCATCCATGAAGAATACGACATTATTTCCTATGGTGCCGATGGCGTGGCCGGAGGCGAAGGTGCCAATGCGGATATCACTTCATGGGAAAAGGACTGATTTGGAAAATACCTCAAAATTTTCAGGCTTTACACTGATGGAGCTTGTTGTGGTCATGGCTCTGATGGCTGTGATCCTTTCCGTCAGTTTTCCAAGAATACGCACATCCATGGAGGCGGATCAGCATAGACGAGCCGTGGAGCGTTTTATTGTGATGCTTGAGAATAGCGGAAAACAGGCTTATGAAAAAAAAGAGGAAATAACTTTAGTGCTGGCTGCCGATGGCCGGAGTATGCAGGGAACGGGCGGAGAAGGAGATATCTTTGACTTTCCCGACAGTTTTGGTGTGCAGACCATGCGGCGGGCGGGAAAGGATTTTCCTGAAACCCGGGAGATCGGCTTTTATCCCGAAGGATACTCAGACCCTGTTTTTTTCTGGATAGACGGTGTCCGGGGACGCAGAACCCTGATCATGCATCCGCTTATTATGAGGGTGGAGGTTGTGGACGGTTTCATTTTCCCCGAGGGCTGGGACCATGAATGAACATGGACAGAAGGGCTTTACCCTACTTGAGGTGATGATTGCCCTGAGCATCCTTGCCATTGTGCTGACAGCGGTCCTGAGTCTCCATGCCCGGAGCATAACCATGCTGGATCGTTCCAGTGCGGATATTCTGGCTCCATATCTGGCTGCCGAAGTCCTCAGCAGCATTTCCAGAGAGCTTCCTGACCCTGCCTCCCTTCAGGGAAACTTTGAGCGTTTTCCGGATCTTTCCTGGCAGGCTTCCGTTACGCCCGCACCGGGCCTCGCTGCCGGCATGGTTGCCGAAGAGGAGAGCCGATATCTGTTTTTTGTGGATGTGCGCATACTAAGACACAAGACTCTCCTCTTCCGCCTTGAAACCCTGAGGGGGGTTCTTCCATGAAAATAAAGTTAAAATTTCTGACTGGAAAAAAATCCGAAGCTGGATTCACCCTCATGGAAATCATGGTTGCCATTGTGATCCTTGCCATAGTCATGGGAGCTTCCTACGCATCCTTTTCCGCCCTTGCCGGAACAGATCAGGCCATGGGGCCCATGCTGAAAAATCTGGAAGAAGCCCGCAGAACAGTGGTATGGCTTGAAAGGGATTTTTCTTCCACCAGCGTTTCCCTGCCACCTGCCTACAGAAAACCGGAACTCTTTGAAGATGAACCGGATCCTTTTCGTTTTGAAGCCTGGGAAGAAAGCTTTGGCAATGGGCGTTTTTCAGGAGTCCGTTTTACAGCAGATGCCCATCTTTCACTTTTCGGATCGACCCTGAAGGGGGTTACCCTTATATCCTACACCATTGGAGAGAAAAAGGACGGGAGCCTTGCCCTTTACCGCAGTGACCATATCCATCCCTATCCGGATCACGAGCGTACGGAGGTACTGCGTTTTCTGGTAAGTGAAAATATCCAAAAGTTTACCCTGGATTTTCTGGATGAAAAGGGAGAATGGCACAGGGAATGGGATTCGGAAAGCAACCGCTACGGCTGGGCTACTCCCAGAGCGGTGCGGGTGCGGCTGGAAACGGGAAAGGGAGCTGATGCAAAGCCCATGGAAACAGAAATAAGCATTCCCGTATGGCGGGAATCCCAGGGAGATTTATGATACAGAAATCTTCCGGCATGGCCCTTGTGGCCGTTTTGAGCATGATGCTGGTGCTGGTGGCACTGGTGACGGCTCTGCACCGGCAGATGGGGGACACAGCTTTTGCCGCACGGAAAACCGGGGACAAAATGCAGGCCAGAGCCGCTGCTTCAGGTGGTGTGGAAGTGGCCATGGCCATTCTGGCAAGGGACAGGGAGCTGACGGATAGCGATTCCCTTCAGGACATATGGAATGATCCCGAAGCCCTGCACATGGCACTGGCCGCTACGGGTCTGTCACCATTGCCTGAGATTTATATAGAGGATGAACTGTCAAAAATTCAGGTGAATGCCCTTGTGCATCGACCCAATGAGGTCAATGGGGATCAGGTGAAGCTCTGGGATCGTTTTCTGACGGCCCTGATCCTCAACGATGACAGTCTCATTGGCATGCGACCCAGCTCCATTATCAATCCTCTTATTGACTGGCTGGACTCCGGAGATGATGACCGCATCACAGGGCTTGATGGTGCCGAGGCCGATTATTATGCCACCCTTGATCCACCCTATGGCCCCCGCAACGGTCCATTTACGGATTTATCGGAACTGCAGCGGGTGCGGGGCATAACTCCTGAGCTGTGGGCAAAGGTGGGCGGGGCTGAGGGTCTTAGCCGTTTCATGACCATCTGGGGAGTGGAAACCCGTTCCGGCAGGCGGGTGGAGGTGGATGGTCGTATCAACATTAACACGGCCCCTCTGGAGGTGATTGCCACCCTGATTACGGAGACCTCAAGCCTGCACATGGCAGAAGAGATTCAGGCTTTCCGGGATGAAAAAAGTGAAGGGATTTACGTCAATGATCTTGAAGGAGAATGGTACAGACGTTGTGCAGGATGTGAGGACGTCCCCCTTGCGGAAAATCTGATTACCAGAAGAAGTGACATTTTCCGTATTGTTTCCCGTGCCAGCCAATCGGGCAGTGAGGTTGAAATCACTGCCGTGGTACGCCGGGAAAAGAATGAGGAATCCGGTCGTTATTTCTGCAGGATATTGCGCTGGTCTGAAGAATGATTTATAAGAATTATTCTTTATTCAGCTTTCCCTGCATGGTTTTTTTGAACAGGTGTATGCTAATTATAACAGGTTCTCTTGATATCAGGCACAAAGGCCATTTGCTCATGACGCAATCTTATTCGGGAGCTTCTTGGCCTGTGTGCCTTGTCCGGGCCTGAGGTGACAGCCTTCTCGTATCGATAGAGTTTAAGAACGGGGTTTGTTTTTTTATGTCCCATGCCTTTCTTGCATTAGAAATCGCTGATCATGGCGTAAGAGCCTTCTCCTTTGTTCGTGAAAAGGGAGGCCGCATCTGTCTTGGCAAAACCGCCTTTCGTGTTCCCGGAGAAGATGAGTCCCTGGAATCTGCGGCTTTACATGTGCTGGAGACTGTAGAGGCGGAAAAGGGTGAGGTGCAGCTGTATCTGCCGGTATGGGACTTTATGGCCCGGAATATGCGGTTGCCCTTTCGGGGCGCAGGGAAAATTGCTCAGATTCTGCCCATGGAAATGGGAGGCGGCCTGGGGATTTCCCCGGAAGCCTTTGAGGTTCATTTTCTTGAAACATCTAAGATGGCCGGCAGTACTGAGGTTTTCGCCCTTGCACTGGAAAATACACGCCATGAACATCTGATCCGGGTCCTTGGGGATGCCGGATTTTTTGTATCCTCCCTTGATGTATCCCATCTGGCTGCGGCCAGGGCAATGGCCCTTATGGAGGGACAGACCGGCAGCTGGGCCTTTGTGGATACCCGTGGAGCCCTGCTCCTCATGGACGGAGACAGGCCCCTTGGTGTCCGGCTGCTTCCCTCTGCACAACAGGGAGAAGAGCCTTTTATTGATGCGGTGTTTTCAGCCCTGACTGAGCTGGGGACATTGCGTTTTCCGGATCATACACCTGAGTTTCTACGCCTTGTCGGGCCACAGGCTCTGTCCCTTGAAGGGCCGCTTGCGGAAAAAACAGGCATCACCGTAAAATGCCCTGATCCTGATTCGGTCAAAGGTCCTGACCCTCAGGGGCTTCTGACGGAAGATTATGGGGGCCTGCGCGGGGTACTGGCCGCCTTTACAGGCTCCCGCAAAAAAGCCGGGCTGCGTTTTCGGGAAAGGGGCTGGCGCTGGGATCATTTTTTTGCTGCCCATGGAAAGTCTCTTGCCATATCCGGTTTTTCCACCTTTTTTGTTCTGCTTGTTCTGGTTGCCCATGTTTTTCTGGATATACAAAGGTTAAATAAGACAGATCAGCGGCTGGATGCGGAGATCCGCAGAGTCTTTACCACCACCCTTCCCGGTGTAACCCGTATTGTGGATCCTCTGCATCAGATGCGAACCCATCTTGGTGACCTTGAAAAGGCATCGGCCTTTGCTGCAAGTGGTTCCGGAGACCATCGTATGGTGGATATTCTGAAAGCCCTGACCGAAGGTGCTCCCGAGGGAGCACCCATGAATTTCTCCCGCCTTGCCATTACAGGGGATCACTTGACCCTTTCCGGTGATACCGATACCTATAATAATGTTGATGGCCTTAAAAACCGGCTTTCAGCCCATGCCCTTTTTTCCGGGGTAACCATTACACGGGCTGCTGCGGATCAGGAAGAAGGCAGAATTCATTTTAATCTACGGGTGGATTTACGATAGGAGACCATGTTTTCATTTCCGTTTTCATTTTCCACAAGGGAAAATAAAATTCTCATGGCAGCCGGTGTGCTGGTACTGGTCATGCTGATGGACCTGATGATCTTTTCACCTGTGCGGGACTGGCGCAACCGTCTGGACCGCAGCATAAGCGTTAAAAGTGAAACCCTGGAAGAACTTCAGGCCCTTAGCCTGCGTTACCGCAATCTGCAGGGCAGTGATCAGGGGGCTGCAGAAACCCTTGCCGCCCGGCAGCAGGATTTTACCCTTTTTGGATTTCTGGAGCGTGTAGCCGGAGAAACCGGGGTGAAAAGAAACATTGCTTCCATGAAACCGGGCAGCAGCGAAGACCGGACAACGGGAATGCGGTTTTCCGTAGTGGAGATGCGGCTGGAAGATGTAAGTATGACGGATCTCACCCGCCTTCTTTTCCGCCTGGAAACCGCACGCGAAAATATTCAGATCCGCTCCCTGTCCATTACACGGAAGGGCGGAAGGGAGCCTGCCACCCTTTCCGTTGTTCTCAATGCCCAGACCATTGCCGGATGAGGGGTGCCTGAGTAAATGAAGTCCTTTTTAAAGCTGAGCGCATGGCTATTCTATATTCTTGGAACAGTACTTTTTTTTGTCTATCTGCTGTTTCCGGCGGATGCCTTACGCATATTCGCGGAAAAAGAGCTGCACAAAAGAACAGGCGTGGTGTTTCAGGTAAGTAGTCTTTCCCTGGTTTTTCCTTTGAAAATTTCCATGGGAAACAGCACCATTGAGGGCAGAAAAGGTTTCAGTCTCAAGGCGGAAAAAGCAGATCTGAGTCCTTCCTTTACTGCCTTTTTCAGGGGACAGGCAGGGGGAAAACTCAGTCTTCGTACCCTCGGAGGTGATATTTCTGCTGTCATGCGCATGCCCATGTCTTCTCCCCTTGAGGCCAGAGGGCAGATGCAGCTTTCCAACCTGGATATGGATGCCCTTCTGGCCCTTTCTCCACAGCCGCTTCCCTTCGGAGTACAGGGACGGGTATCCGGGCGTTTCATCTGGGAGCCTGTGGAAGAAAAACTTGGAGTACGGGGAAATCTGGACATCAGCGGCGGGGATCTGCTTGTGGATTTTCCCATGGGTGAATTTCCAGCTATACGTTTAAACTCGGTTCAACTTGAAAGCCAGTTGGAAAAAGGACGTCTGGAAATAGAAAACATTCTGGTTTCAGGAAGTTTCGGTACCCTGCATCTTGCAGGAAGCATCACCGGAGTTCTGGGACCATCCGGCCGTCTCAATCTTTCCGGGGGTATTCGTCCGGATTCGGTCTTTTTACAGCAGCTGACCCGCATGGGGGGAATTGGTCCCATGGTCAGCAGGTTTGCAGGTCAGCGGGAAATACCCGTTCGCATTGCAGGAACCCTTGAAAGTCCGCAACTTACCCTTGCGGGCATACGGCTTTAGAGGCTCTATGGCAAAATATCTCTTTTTTTTATGGAACCTTCTGCTGGTTCCCATAGGCGCCTATGCTGCGGTATCTCTGGGATACGGTATGCTGTCTGAAAAGCTCCATGCCCGAACGGAACTGTCTGAAACTCTAACTCCGGATTCTGCGGAAATACTTCGGCCGGGGCGGGAGCATTCCCGGAAAGATGCGGCCGCCTATGCCGTAATTTATGAAAAAAATCTTTTCGGTACCCTTGCAACGAAAAAGGAAGAAGAAGCCCCTGCCATTGATCTGGATGCACTCAAACGTACCAGCCTTCGTTTAAAGTTGTGGGGCACCATTGCTTCTGAAAACAGCAGGCAAGCCTTTGCCGTTATTGAAGATACAACAAAAAGAGTGCAGGAACTCTACCGTGTGGGGGATAAAATTCAGGATGCCACGGTCCGCATGATTTTCCGGCAGAAGGTAGTGCTGACCCGCAGGGGCCAGGACGAGGTCCTGGAAATGGACCCCGAGGAAGGACAGCGGAGTGTGGATCCGGAAATACGCCAGCCGGCTTTTTCCGGAGCTGCAACCCAGGAAATTTCAAGACAGATGATTGATGAATCCATGCAGGATATCAATACTCTCATGCGCCAGATACGGATTCGTCCCAATTTTGAGGATGGAAAACCTGCGGGTCTGCGGGTGGACCGCCTGCGTTCGGATTCCATTTTCCGGGAGCTGGGCCTTGAAAACGGCGATGTGATCAAGGGAGTCAATGGCAGGGATATCCAGTCTGTGGATGATGCCCTGACCTTTTATGAGCAACTGAGAAATGCCACTTCCGTTTCCCTTCAGGTGGAACGCAGGGGTGCGCCCCAGACCCTTTCCTATACCATCAGAAACTGACGGGCACCTTGCCCGCCAATGGAGAGCCACAGCGGATGATTCTGACGCCAGTAAAATTTTTAAAAGCCCGATGCCTTTTGATGCCTTTTTTCTGTCTGCTGCTTTTTTTTGCGGCAACCTTTCCGGTTTATGGTGAAAGCAGGCAGGTAAACATTGATTTCAACGATGTGGAGATCACTGTTTTTATAAAATACATCAGCGAAGTTACAGGCAAAAACTTTGTAATTGATAACCGTGTGAGGGGCAAGATCACCATTGTTTCTCCGGGGGCGGTGAGTGTGGATGAAGCTTGGGACATTTTTGAATCCGTGCTGGATGTCCACGGCTTTGCAGCCATGCCCTCGGGAGGTATTTATAAAGTTGTAACCCAGCCCGATGCCCGGACCAAAGCAATGCACACCAATTTCGGAGATGCCTGGCTGACGGACAGCGATCGCCTGATCACCCAGATCATTCCCCTGCAGTACGCAGAACCCGAAGAGCTGCGCAGGCTCTTTGCCCCCCTTGTTTCCAAAACCAGCGTACTCCTGTCCTATGCCTCCAGCCGTATGCTAATCGTGACGGATGTGGAATCCAACATTCGTAGAATCCTTGAAATTGTAAAGTATATTGATGTGAGGGACAAGGGCAGGGAGATCCGCATTCTTACCCTGGCCCATGCTGATGCCGCAGAGCTGGTCAGTACCCTTGAAGCCGTATTCCGTCAGACCCGCCGGGAGGAAGGCAGGAGTGTCACTGAAGATACTGTGAAATTTGTTGCTGATAAAAGGACCAATACGCTGATTATTCTGGCCAGTATGGTGGATCTGGAACGGGTGGTGCCCCTTGTGGAAAAGCTGGACAGTGCCCTGCCCAAGGGCCGGGGCAGGGTCCATGTGTATTACCTTGAAAATGCCGTATCCGAAGACCTTGCCAAAGTACTCCAGAGCATGGTGGGCAGAGGAGGAGCAGCAGGCAGCACAACAGCTGGTGGAACTGAGACTGTGGTCTCTTCCAATGTCACCGTAACTTCGGATCAGGCCACCAACAGTCTTGTGATCATGGCCAATCAGGGGGACCATGCGGTACTGGCCGATGTTATAAACCGCCTGGATATTCCGCGGGCCATGGTGCTGATTGAGGCTCTGATTGTGGAAGTTGCCGTCAGCAGTACCTTTGGACTGGGTACGGAGTGGGCAGCAGGAGACACCTTTTCCAAAGGTAATGCCGATGCGGCCTTTGGTGGCGGTTTTTCAGGAACCGGCGGGACCTCTGCCTGGTCCAGCACCCTTGGCATGGCAAAAACGGGCATGCTGCCCAGCGGTTTTTCCGTAGGTGTGGCCGCAGCCCCCCTTGTTCTGAAGTCCGGTGGCAGGGAAATATCCTTTCCCAATCTTGGTGCTGTTATTCAGGCCTTTGCCTCAGACAGAAATTCCCACATTTTAGCTACGCCCCAGATCACCACCCTTGATAACAGGGAGGCCAGCATCACCGTGGGCAGGAATATCCCCTACCTGATCAGATCCGCCACCGGTGACAATACCTACAACAATTATGAATACAAAGATGTAGGCGTGCAGTTGAAAATTACGCCGCAGATCAGCAAGGAAGGACTGATCCGCCTGGATATTTCCCAGGAAGTGACAAGACTTCTCTCTGCCGCAGGAAATCTCAACGAACTGCCCACCACCCTTAAGCGCAGCATTGATACAACGGTACTGGTACGGGATCGCAATACCGTTGTCATAGGTGGTTTAATTGATGACAGTTTTTCAGAATCCACATACAAGGTTCCCTGTCTGGGAGATATTCCCGGGCTTCGCATGCTTTTCAGCAGCAGGGGGAGAGAGCAGGAAAAAACCAATCTCTTTGTTTTTATCACTCCCCATATCATCCGTACCGTAGAGGATGGTAATCGTCTTACAGGAGACCGGCTGGAGACTATCAATGAACTCTCCCCCACGGTTATTCCCCTTTACGAAAAGAATCAGAAAAACAAAACAATGCCGCCACCCATGCCGATGCCCAAGGAGCCTGCACCAGCTGAGAGCTCAGCACCCGAAACCGGAGAAGGTGAAGGAAGTTCTGATGCGTGAGTCTCTGGTGGAAAAACTGGCACTTTCCCTGGGATGCCGCAGGGAGCTTGTCACAGATCTTCTGCATCAGACTGAAGAAGGGCTGGTGGAGGGCCTGCTGAAAAACCGGGCCGGAGATGAAGAAGCTGTGCTCATGGCGGTTTCCGCTGCCTTTGGTATTCCATTTCTTCGGCAACCGGAGCTGGATACAGGAGAAATGGAATTTGCACGAAAGATCCCCATTCAATTTTTAAAACGGCACCTGCTTCTTCCCCTTATACATGAGAAGAAGGTTGCCATGCATGACCCTGCATCCCTTGAGGCAGCAGGTGATCTATGCCCCCTTCTGGGTATTGGTCCCCTTTCTCCGGTGCTGGCCCCTAAAGCCCGCATCCTTGCCGCCATCAACCGGGCCTATGATGAGACCAGGGGATCTGTGGAAGAGCTGGCCCAGAATCTGGATGAAGAATCCGGAGAATCCATACTTAGCGAGATTGAAGAAGCTGCAGACCTTCTCGATGACAACAATGATGCCCCTATTATCAAGCTGGTGAACCATATAATCGCTCAGGCCGTTAAAGCCAATGCCTCGGATATTCACATTGAGCCATATCAGGACCGTTTTGTGATCCGTTACCGTATGGACGGTATGCTTTATGAGCTGATGCGACCTGCCAAATGGATGCAGTCACCGCTGGCTTCCCGAATTAAAATCATGGCAAAACTCAATATTGCTGAAAAGCGATTGCCCCAGGATGGCCGTCTGGAGGTGAAAATCGGGGGACAGTCCGTGGATGTACGTATCTCCACGGTTCCCACGGCATTCGGTGAAAGGGTGGTCTTACGTCTGCTCAACAAGGCCAACACCCTGCTTGGCCTTTCGGATTTCGGCATGTCAGAGGATACCTATGCTGCCCTCAACCGCCTCATCCATCTTCCCAACGGTATAATTCTGGTTACCGGTCCCACGGGGAGCGGCAAAACAACTACCCTGTATGCAGCCCTGGCAGAAATCAACCGCGAGGATGTAAATATTGTAACCATTGAGGATCCTGTGGAATACCGGATTTCCGGCATAGGTCAGATTCAGGTGAATCCTAAAATAGGGCTTACCTTTGCCAAGGGTCTGCGCTCCATTGTGCGTCAGGATCCGGATGTGATTCTTGTCGGGGAAATCCGGGATCAGGAAACAGCTGAAATAGCAGTGCAGTCTGCCCTGACAGGGCATCTGGTTTTTTCCACCCTGCATACCAATGATTCGGCCAGTGCCATTACCCGCCTTGTGGATATAGGTATTGAACCCTTTCTCATTGCTTCGGCCGTCAAGGCGGTTATGGCCCAGCGTCTGGTGCGTATCCTCTGCCCGGAGTGCAAGGCTGCCTATCAGCCCCTTCCCGAGGAAATTGATACCCTGGGGCCGGATGCGGAATGTCTCAGGGGGCATGAGCTTTATCAGCCCAGAGGATGCCCTGCCTGTTTGCAGTCAGGATACAAGGGCCGCATGAGCATTTACGAGATCATGGAGATGGACAGTACCCTGAAAAAGCTGGTATTAAAAACATCGGACTCCAATCCCATCCAGAATGCAGCTGTGAGAGCTGGAATGATCACCCTGCGTAAAGACGGTATCAGGAAAATCAGGGAAGGTCTTACCACCATTGCCGAAGTGCTGCGGGTGACCTGAATGAAAAAATATTTGACACAACAGAATATTGCAATTAAAATACACTGATTTTGTTTTAAGGTCATCTTTCTCCTTAAAGCTCTTAAAAGGGAGGACGATGATTTTTTTATGGTTCCGAACCCCCCCTCAAGACCGGCATGAAGATTTCGGTACGGGCGGTTCTTAAATTGCCGCTTTCGTGTCAGGTTTCTTTGTTTCATTCCGGATCATCTTTAATGGAATCCAAACAGAACAACTGTATCCTGGCCACAAATTTCGATTATGGTTATGCCTGATGGGCAGACACCATGATCAAACAACCTTATTTTTTGTTTTTCAAGGATTCGGTAAAAATGAAATACGATATCCAGAAAGTCCGGAACATCGGCATCAGCGCCCACATTGACTCCGGTAAGACCACCCTTTCCGAGCGCATTCTGTACTTTACCAAAAGAATTCACGCTATCCATGACGTCAAAGGTAAAGACGGTGTGGGTGCCACCATGGACTCCATGGAACTGGAGCGTGAACGTGGTATCACCATTGCCTCAGCAGCCACCTTCTGTGAGTGGAAGGGCCACGACATCAACCTCATTGACACACCGGGCCATGTGGACTTCACCATTGAAGTGGAACGTTCTCTCCGGGTTCTAGATGGTGCCATCCTTGTTCTCTGCTCCGTTGGCGGCGTTCAGTCCCAGTCCATTACGGTGGACCAGCAGATGAAACGCTACAACGTACCCTGCATCGCCTTTGTAAACAAATGTGACCGCACCGGTGCCAGTCCCGACCGTGTCATCTCACAGCTCAGGGAAAAACTGGGGCACAATGCCTGGTCCATGCAGATTCCCATAGGCCTTGAAAACGACCACATAGGTGTTGTGGATCTCATCACCATGAAGGCTTTCTATTTTGATGGTGACAATGGCGATGACATCCGTGAGGAAGAAATCCCTGCGGATCTTCTGGAAAAAGCAAAACAGAAACGTGAAGAACTCATTGATGCGGCCTCCCTTTTTTCCGATGAACTGACCGAAGTCATTCTTGAAGAAGGCGAAGTCACCAATGAAATGCTGATGGATGCCATCCGTCAGGGCACCCTGCTGCGTCAGATGACTCCTGTATTTATGGGTTCTGCTTATAAAAACAAAGGTGTTCAGCTCCTTCTGGATGCCGTCACTGCCCTTCTGCCTGCGCCTCCCGATGTCAGAAATGAGGCCCTTGACCTCGACAATGCGGAAGAACCCATTGTTCTTGCATCTGAAACGGAAAAACCCGTTGTGGCCCTGGCCTTTAAACTGGAAGACGGTGCCTATGGTCAGCTGACCTATCTGCGTGTCTATCAGGGCATACTGGAAAAAGGTTCCACGGTTATCAATGTGCGTACCGGTAAAAAAATCAAGGTGGGCCGTCTTGTGCGTATGCATGCGGATCAGATGGAAGAAATCGACAAGGTTCCAGCCGGCATGATCGGCGCCATTTTCGGCGTAGACTGTGCTTCCGGAGACACCTTTGCCGATCCTTCCGTCAACGTTTCCCTGACCTCCATGTTTGTTCCCAAGCCTGTTATCTCCCTGTCCATTATTCCCAAGGACAACAAGGCACAGATCAACATGTCAAAAGCCCTGAACCGCTTCACCAAGGAAGACCCCACCTTCAACACCTTTGTGGATGATGAAACCAACGAAACCATCATCGAGGGCATGGGCGAGCTTCATCTGGAAGTATACGTGGAGCGCATGAAGCGGGAATACAAGGCGGAAGTAGAAACTGGCAAGCCCCGCGTTGCCTACCGTGAAACCATCCTGCAGAAAGCCGAATTCAACTATACCCACAGAAAACAGACCGGTGGTTCCGGCCAGTATGGTCGTGTTGCCGGTTATATGGAGCCCCTTGAAGACGGTGAATTTGAATTTGTAAACAATGTCACCGGTGGTGCCATTCCCACCAACTTCATTCCAGCCTGTGAAAAAGGTTTTAAAGCCTGCATGACCAAGGGTCCATCCCTGGAATTCCCCGTTACCGGTGTCCGGGTTGTCATCAATGACGGTGCCTCCCATGCGGTGGACTCCTCTGAAATGGCTTTCCAGGCTGCTGCCCGCGGTGCCTTCCTTGAAGGCTACGCAAAAGCCAAACCTACGGTGCTGGAGCCCATCATGAAGGTGGTTGTGGAAACACCTAACGAGTTCCAGGGCAATGTCATGGGAACCATAAACCAGCGCAGGGGCATGATTGTAGGTTCTTCAGATGAAGGCCCCATGTCCATCATTGAGGCACAGGTTCCTTTGGCTGAAATGTTCGGCTACTCCACAATTCTCCGTTCCGGCACCCAGGGCAAGGCCCAGTTTACCATGGAATTTGCCACCTACCGTCAGGTACCTGTGTCCGTTATGGAAGATATTCGTAAAGAAGTGGAAGAGCTGAAGAAAAAAAGAGGCAAATAGTACCAGAACAAAAACCTGATGGGATTGCACATCTTCATCCGGTTGATATGCCTGTCTGTCCTCCCCTTGCCGGGAAGGACAGACAGTGCCTCAGGTCCGGCCATGCTGCGGACCTTTTTTTATACGCTAAAAATTTTAGCAGCCACCCACAGGTTCTGAAAACATTCAAAAAATACTGCTATATTTTTCTTTTTCCTGTTTTTCCTTGGAAACCCATGCCTTCTTACGTTATGATCCCCTACATTTAACTTTTACCTTAAGGATTCAGTTCATCTGTTAAAACAGGATTCAGACAGAGACCAGTCCTCACAAAACCAGGGAAAGGAAATCCTTGTATGGATACGGAAAAAAATCTTTCCACCATTGATCAGATAGCCCTCATACTCTGCAAAGCGACCCGCCATGTGCTGGAATCCAGCACAAAACTTCCCATCAAATACTCCACAACCTTTCAGGAAATCCCAAAAGTTACCATGAAGCCAGAAATTGGCTGCTTTGTGCAGTTTACGGGAGACTACAACGGCCTTGTGGTCATGAATTTTTCTGCAGGTGCCTCCATGGAACTCTACAGCAAATACATGACCCGTATGGGAATTCCCGAGGATGAGCTTGCAAGGGATTACACCTCCAACGAGGTAGCGGACAGCATAGGAGAGATGACCAATCAGATCATGGGGCTTCTCATGCGTACAGTGGAAGACAAATTTCAGCTCTCAAGTTTCTGTGGTCAGCCCAAAGCCCTGGCCCTTAACTCAGCCATAACCCTGATTCTGGACTGCGATTACAGAGACAACCGCCGCATGGTTTTCCATGTGGACGGAAAAAAATTTCATATTGAGCTGGCACTGGAAAAAACCGAATTCATCCAGACCTGAAAAACCGGATAGCCATACGGTGGATACGCTTAAAAAGCCTCCGCAAGCTTGCTTGCCGGAGGCTTTTCCATTGAATCTACATGGTGAAGGGTGCCTAATGCCTGGCAGCAGGCGGATAATATCCGCCACCCCTGAAATATCTCAATCCTTATCAGGGTAAAGCAAAACCCATGGCTTCCAAACGTTCTTCCAGAAGCGGATGTGTGGATAGCCAGCCCTGCCAACGGCTCTCCTTATCCGACCTGCCCCCTTCTTCATGCAAACGAACCAGCAGACGGGCAAAGCCCTCCGCATCTTTTCCCTGAAAAGCCAGCCACTCCATGGCATAGGCATCCGCTTCCCGCTCAAAGGCCCTTGAGTAGGCCATCTCCGTTACCAGCACCGGCAACCCCATAAAAAGTTCTGCAACGCCGCTGCCATCCCCGGCTAAGCCCATCAGAAGAAAAGCAAGCATACTGTCCTGAATCACCCGCCTTGCGGCATGCTGATGAACACCATGTCCAATTTCATGGGCAAGCACAGCCTCCAGGCCATCAGGATTATCTTCCGCAAGCCGGATCAGTTCATCGCTAACAACAATCATATTTCCAGGAAGTGCAAAGGCATTGGCACCAAGCTGTCCGCCTTTCCGGAAATAAAGCTGAAAGTCTGGATGGGCATCCCAAAGATCTTTGAATTCATTTATAATTTTTTCCTGTTTTTCAAAAGATAAATCGGAAGGTGAAAAAACCATCCGGTCCAGAGTTTTCAGGGTATTTTCTCCGGCACTATGCAGGACACCCGGCGGCAGACGCAGGGCAATTTCCCTTGCAAGCAGGGGCGCACCATATCGAAAAGACAGAAAAACCGTCGCCATTACAAATAGCAGAGCAAGGCATACCCAGATCCAGCGGGATTCCAGCATATGCACAAAACGCCAGAATGCTCCATTTTTCATGGATACCTGAAGAGCATCCATGGCCCCATGTTCCTCTGTTTCAAAAAGGCCGCCACAGGGCAAGTTAAAACTCCTGTGAACTCTGCCCATATGCGGTGCAAATACAAGCTCCGAAATATGAGCTTCTGCCATGGAGTTACCCTCAGCATCTTCCATACGGATACGCTCCGTCTCAGGCAGATAAACAAGACGGGCAATTTTTGCCGCAGAACTTCTGCCATCATAGAACAAGCCGGAAATGTTCATTATACTCCAAAATCAAAATCCATAAAATCAGCAGCTTCCTCACCCAGAGAAGCCACACGCTTTTCTTCTCCCGCAAGAAAATGTTCCAGAGATCCGGCGGCAAGAAAAGCCATATGATCTGCCTTGTAGCGTGCAATCCTTACCTTTGCCCAGGGATGAAAAAACCCAAGGGTTAGAACAGTCAGCAGAGTATTCACACCAAGGATGATCATATACTCAAAAACCTTAAGATCCGCCTCAAAACCATGCCCGGAAAGAAGAGCTGCGCCATAAAAAATATTGGTAGTCTTTACCGCATACCATGACATAAAAAAAAGATACAAAAATGCCATGAAAAGAAAAATGAACAGAGACGAGAAAAAAAACATTCCTCCCGGAATAAAGATAGTCTTAACCATAGAATACAAAACAAATAAAATACCTGCAAAGACACATAGCATTATGAAAAGGGGCAGGGTCAGAGAAAGAAACATCCGGTAATAATCACGGACCGCAGCATGGAAGGAAAAACGGGTGCTTCCGTAAGAGCTGCCAGCTATAAGAAAACGATGCTGCTGAAACACAACAAAGGGCCACAAAAGTCCCAGGGTCAGAATACCCGCAAGGGGCCACAGGATATAGGCTTTGGCCGCCCCCCAGACCCTGCCATGAAATGCAAAGCGGATGTTCCGGTAGCTGGAATTCCTAGCATTGAATGCCAGGGACCGGACAATGATCCATGGGAAAAAAAACAGAAATAAAACTGCAAAGCCAATGGCTATGAAAGAATTCAGGCTGGATGTAAACGAATAAACCGCAAAGACAGCAACCACAACAATGCGGCCGATGAGAATTTTCACAGGGTCCGCAAGATAGGCAAATCCCTTTTTATCAAGGTGAGTATTCATATAAAAATAACGCCTGCGCCTCACCTTAGCCCAGGCGGAATATATTCCAAGGGTCAGTATGGACAGAAGAAGATTAACAATCCAGATACGGAAATACTCAGCCCCGCTGCCATGGAAGGAAAAGGGAAGACGCTGCAGGACCTCCTGCTTCCCGTCAGGAGCACTGGCATCGTCTCCACCGCCTGTTCCACCCCTTCCCGCATCCGGAGGAGGCAGAACTTCTGCATCCAGTCCCTGATCCAGCAAAGGCTCAAGAACCACCTCCATACCCGCTTTGCGCAGGGCATTGACATAATCTGCTGCTGCCTCCTCCGTCAGGCCCCTTTTCAAAACCACCCTCGGACTTTGGATAAGATTTTCTGCTGTCTGTAAAGGAAGACCGAACATGCGGGAGAGACGATCCGCCACATCCTCAGGCTTGTGCCCGTCCATCAGACGGCCCTGAAAAACCACATCAAAACGAAGCTGGCTCATCATCTTTCCCTCTTTTAAATTTCATTACAGCTACCATGCTGGCAGATCAGACCAAAAAACACCTTACGCAAAAAAAAAGCCTTTCCACAAGGCTGCGGAAAGGCTTTCGTTACATCACACAGAAAAATCAAAAATTAATGATTGCCCCGGGCAAAGCCTTCAATCCAGAGAATATTGGCAAAATAAGCGGGAAAACCCAAAAATACACCACCCAGAAGATACCGGGCACCCTCTGCCGTACCAATACCTGCGTTGAGACCAAGAACAGTAAGAACCAGAGCCAGCCAAACAAGGGCATTCAGCACACTGGGCTTAATGGGAAGAAACTCCATTGTCTTTCTCCTTTTTCTTTTCTGATGGGGTTAGAATCTTTATTTATCTTCGTTTTGAATCAATTTTCAGCTCATTTGTCAAGGCTGGTATTAAAAATACTGCCTTATTTTTTAAAAAAAGCCACGGCATTCCTGAATATATTTAAACCCGGCAGATCTTTTTCCTGTAAAACACAGCCTTCAGCCTTCAGCCTTGTCCAGTCCGGATGATGTGTAAAATGGGTAAAGGCTTCCGGATGGGGCATGAGTCCAAAAACCCTGCCCGTGGGATCACAGATGCCTGCAATATCATTCACCGCACCATTGGGATTCAAGGGAAATGCACCACGGGCAGGACTGCCTTCCCTTCCTGCATAGCGCAGGACCACCTGACCTGAGTTCTCAAGCCTGTCAATAACTTCAGGAGCCGCATAGAACTTACCCTCTCCATGGCGTACTGGCAAAGGCAGATAATCCATTCCCCTGGTAAAAATACAGGGGCTTGCCTGATTCACGGAAAGATCCACCCACTGATCCCGGAAATTCCCGCAGTCATTATGCAAAAGTGCCACTTCCCTGCGGGTGTAGTCCCCGTCAAAACCAGGCAGAAGCCCTGTATTGACCAGAGTCTGAAAACCGTTGCATATGCCCATGACAAGGTTGCCTTCGGCAATAAAACGCCGGATACGATCTCCAAGGCCGGTCATAATACGCACGGCCTGTACCACACCGGCACCATGATCATCCCCCCAGCTGAATCCGCCACCAAAAACAAGAATCTGATAATCTTCCAGACGCTCATCTCCGCCGATCAGGCTGTTGATGTGTACCCTCTCAGGGGCAGCGCCTGCCATTTCAAAGGCATGGGCCGTTTCCATATCACAATTGAGGCCATAGCCCGTCAGAACCAGAACCTTTACCTGCCTTGTCATATCCGATCTCCGAAAGGCTGTTTAAAGCTTTGTTTGAGGTCTGCCACACAGGTGTTAACCAGCTCTTTTCCCTGCCGCCCGCATATGCGCAGAATGTCATTTTCCATAACTTCCCCGATACATACACAGGGAAAGCCATCAAAGAGTTCCGTAAAGGTCTTTTCCTTTTCCCTGGGCACTGTCACCAGCATACGACCACAGGATTCGGAGAAAAGAAGAATGTCCTCCCGCTCCAAAGGAATCTCCCCCCTTATTTTCACCCGCCCAAGATCCACATTGAGACCACGGCATCCTGCCATGGCAACAAGGGCAAGGTGTACACCCAGCCCCCCCCGGGCAAGGGCATGGGCACTGTTCACAAGCTCATTTTTAATGGCCTTTTCAAGGGCCTGATACAGGGGCAGAAAAATCTCAGGATAAACCTCAGGCACATTAAGTCCCACATAGCCCATCCATTCATAATATTCCGAACCACCCAGCTCATTGGCCGTTTCTCCTAAGAGATAAAGCCGGTCTCCGGGATTTTTCACATCCATGCTCTGGCAAAGCCAGACATTCTCAACCATGGCAGTTGCGGAAAACTGCAGGGTCTCCAGACCGGATACCTTACGGGTTTCTCCGAAAGGCCCCTGCAGATGACCATCCACATACATGGAATCCTTACCCGAGAGAAGGGGAATCTGATAGGCCTCACACATGGCCTGCAAAGTCTTGCAGGAGCGCACCAATTGGGCAGCCTTGAAACGGCCATCGGGATTTTTATCAGGATGATACTGGATATCCGGCCAGCAGAAATTATCCACACCGCCCATTTCAGAAAGTCCACCACCTACGGCCAGAAGCCTGCGTACGGCCTCATCAATCACCGCTGCTGTCATGGCTCCGGCATCAATCTGAGAATAGGTGGGAAGCAGGGTCTGGGTAAAGGCAATACCCCTTTCGGAATCCAGAACCGGACGAATCACCGCCGCATCCGAAGGAATATCCCTCTCTTTGCCCACAAGGGGCTTGATAACGGAATTTGCCTGCACCTCATGGTCATACTGCCGGACAATCCATTCCTTTGAGGCAATATTGGGCCTTGCAAGCAGGGTTTTCAAAAGACCATTATAATCCAAGGGTGCACCGACGACAGGCTCATAAATTCCCCTAAGTTTCGGAGGAATCCACTCACAGTCAAATTCCCACTGGGGAAAACCCTCTTCCAGAAGATCCATATGAATCCAGGCAACGGTTTTCCCCTTCCAGGTGATTTCCAGATATCCCGTATCCGTATAGGTACCGATAACGGTACTTTCCACGGCATGTTTTTCAGAAAGAGCCATAAAGGTCTCAAGATGCTCCGGTTTCACGGAAACGGTCATCCGCTCCTGGGACTCGGACACCCAGATTTCCCACTGATCCAGTCCCTCATACTTCAGGGGCACCTTATCCAGTTCCACGGTACAGCCACCTGCAAAACGGGCGGATTCCCCTATGGAAGAAGAAAGCCCCCCACCGCCGTTGTCAGTTATAAAGGCAATGAGACCTGCATCCCTGGCCTCCAGTAGAAAATCATGCATCTTCTTCTGGGTATAGGGGTCTCCGATCTGTACATGCCCTGCAGGCGTATGGGCACTGAAGGTTTCCGAAGAAGCAGTGACACCGTGGATGCCGTCCTTACCCACACGGCCTCCGCACATGATAATGTGTTCACCGGGGCTGGTGGTCTTTTCATGGCCCGGTACACCTGCCACGGTTTTTGGCATGATGCCCAGAGCCGTCACAAAGACAAGGCATTTTCCCATATAACCGGAATGGAAAGTCACCTGACCAAAAGGCGTGGGAACGCCAGACTTGTTTCCACCATCCCTCACTCCTTCCACCACACCATCCAGAATACGGCGGGGATGCAGGCGAGGCTTCAGCGGACCGTCATAATCCAGATCACCCAGACAGAAACCGTAACTGCCCATAATCAGACGGGCACCCTTACCCGTACCAAGCGGATCTCTGTAAACGCCCACAATACCGGTAATGGCACCGCCATAGGCCTCCATGTTGGAGGGTGAATTGTGGGTTTCTCCTGTAATGACATAGTTCCATTGGTCATCAAAACGGGCGGCACCGGCATTGTCCCAGAGAACGGAAACAACCCAGTCCTTTTCCTTCTGCATTTTAAGGGTGGGATTCTGTATGCAGGTCTTGAAGAGGTTATCGATGACCTCAAGCTCACCGGTTTCCACATCCCTGTACCGGAAAAGTCCACGGAAGGTATTGTGATTGCAATGGTCACTCCTGCCCTGGGCAATATATTCAATTTCTATGTCAGTTGGCTGTTCCAGCCCCTTTTCCCTTCGCAGAGCCAAGGTATCCGGATTGAGAAAATACCTGCGTATCACAGGAACGTCATTGGGGTTCAGGGCAAGATTTCTCGCCTGACTTACAGCCTGAAGGGAGGCATCACTGTCTATGGGAATGTTGGTGACTTCGGGTTCATGGTTCAGACGAACCTTGGGAAGGATCAGCCCGACTCCTTCTTTCACATCCCAGCTTTCCTTAGTAAAAACCTTCCACTGCTGAATAATATCATTGGCCAGAAGCTCACCTGCAATGCGGTCCATGAGCTTTTCCGTCAGCCCTTTTCCCTTTATACAGTAGCGTCTGGAAGTATACACCGTATCATCAGGCCCGAAGGTGCGGCCCAGCACATCGGACAATGCTTCCATGGCCGTAGCCCCGGCATTATCCCGGACACCGGGCCTGAACCCCACCCATATGCAGCCGTCAAAATCCAGATCCAGCGGCTCAAAGGAAGCCTGCTGACTCACGGGATTACAGAAAATCCGGTCTCTGGCCAGTATGCATTCCGCCTCCGTCAGCTCAGCATCAAAGGTAAGAATCCTTATACAACGAACCGAATCCAGTTCGATACCGAACACATCCTTCACCTTTTTCTGCAGGGCCAGGCCCTCGGCATCTTCCAGCTCCGGCTTCAGGGTGATTTCTAATCTTGCCTGCATATTATCTCTTTTCCTTGTTCACAGAATCGTAACTGTTTAGCACAGTTTTCCAAGTACCATACCTGCAAGACAAATGCACAGGCCCCAGGCTATTTGCCCGTGACGCAATCTTATTCTTAGAGCTTCTTGCCCTGTGCGGAAGCGGCAAAAACTCCCCGCCATAGGCAGAATAAGCTTTTTGATTACCATGGCAGGCTTAAGCACGCTGCCTTGTGGCTGCTCAGACAATTTGCCGCTTCTTTCGCACAGGCCTGCAAAGCTCTGATCCGAAACGATTGCAATGTCACTTGCAAATAGCCACGGAGCCTTGCAATAGTACGAAGCTGCTGCAACTACAGCTTTGGCAGTTCGGAATAAACGGTACTTAATAATTACACAGCATCTTGAAATATGGGTATCAAGGTCAAAAACTTAAAAATTGTTCATGCTCCTTTACCGTCATCCCTGAAACAGACGCAGAATATCATTATAAAAAGCAAAGACCATTAAACTTAAAAGAAGAAAAATACCCACCTGCTGGGCAACTTCCCGGCCCCGGGTGCTGACGGGTTTTCCCCGGATAAGCTCAATGGTGTAAAAAAGCAAGTGCCCCCCGTCCAGAACGGGAATGGGCAGAAGATTCAAAAGGGCCAGATTCACGCTGATGACAGCAATAAAGGCCAGAAGGTGGGCAATCCCTTTACTGGCCTCGCTTCCGGCCATCTGGGCAATGAAAATGGGACCTCCCAGATTGTCCCTGGACAGACTGCCCTTGACCATACGGGCCAGGGCAATACCCGTCACCTTGACAATTTCTCCTGTCTGCCTTGTTCCTTCCAGCATGGCACCAAAAAAGCCCAAATGGCTGGCCCTGGCATAAGGCTCCGGAGAAATCCCCACCACATGGCGGGTCACTTTTCCTCCCATGCCATCTTCCATGGTCTCTTCCCTTGCCTGCAGGTGAAGACGGATCAGTTCCCCGGCCCTCTCTACTTCCAGCTCCATGGACTCACCTCTGGATGCCTGAATTCTTCCTGCCATCTGCATCCAAGTGTTCACGGGTTCACCATTGATACGCAAAACCATGTCTCCGGACTTAAGTCCGGCATCCTCTGCGGGAAAACCGGGATTCACAAAACCGATCACCGCAGGAACAAAGGGATTTGCACCAATGCCCGTCCGCATCACGGTAGCACCAAGGGCATCCCTTGTGGGCATGGGTTCAGGGAAAACCATGATTTGCCTTTTATCCCCTGCCCTGTCTATTTCAAAAACCAGCCCGTCCCGGCCCGAGTAGCGTTTAATCCGCTTCTGAACATCCTCCCAGGTATCCACAGCCCTGCCATCCACACTGAGTACAAGATCTCCGGTGCGAAGACCCGCAGAAGCCGCCGGTGAATCAGAAACAATATCCCCCACCACAGGATCCATCACAGGAAGACCGTACCAGAAAACAAGGCCCCAGAGAAAAATCACAGCCAGCAGGAGATTAAAAAAAGGTCCCGCCGCCACAATGAGCATCCGCTTCCATACGGGCTTGTGTGTAAAAGATAAGGGAATATCCTCTGCGGGCAGTTCTGCGCCTGGCTCGTCTCCCACCATTTTTACATAGCCACCCAGAGGAATGGCGGAAATACGAAAATCCGTCCGTCCGGACTTCCATCCGGCAAGACGCGGACCAAAACCGATGGAAAAACGCTCAACCCCTACTCCCAGCAAACGCGCCAGAAGATAATGGCCCAGCTCATGGATAAAAATAAGAACACTCAAGACCACCAGAAATGATAAAAGGCTGGTCATGGAACCTCCGAATGCCAGAAATTATGTGCAACTGTTCTGTATAAAGGTAAGTCCTTATATACTCATGAAAGTAATCATCTGCTCTTTAATCTTAGAAAAACATTCAAAAACTACAGATCAAAGACAGGGCTGTCTGCCTGGCTCCGGCATCAGCCTGCAAAAGATCCTCCAGGTCTTTGACATTCCTATTCTCAGTGCGCATCAGAGTTTCGGCAATGAGCTCGGAAATTCGGGTAAAGGGAATGCGGCCCTGTAAAAAAGCATCCACAGCCACTTCATTGGCAGCATTCAGGACAGCAGGAAAAATCCCCCCTTCACGGGCAGCATCAAAGGCAAGGCCTAGGCAGGGAAAGCGTTCCAGATCCGGGGCCTCCATGCGCATATCCAGATCAGAAAAATCCGGCAAAGGCAGATTCAGGGGCAGCCGATCAGGCCAGGATAAAGCGAGGGCAATGGCCCCTTTCATGTCAGGAATTCCCATCTGTGCCATCACCGTACCATCACAAAAGGCAACCATGGAATGCACAATGCTCTGGGGATGCACCACCACATCAATTTTTTCCACGGGAACTGAAAAAAGATGCATGGCCTCAATGACTTCCAGTCCCTTATTCATCAGGGTGGCGGAATCTATGGATATTTTTTTGCCCATATTCCATGTGGGGTGGGCAAGGGCATCTTCGGGCCTTATATCTTTAAAACTACTTTTATGGCGGGTTCTGAAGGGGCCTCCGGATGCCGTGAGCAGAAGCTTTGCCACATCCCTTTCCCTTTGACCGGAAAGACACTGGAACACAGCGGAATGCTCACTGTCCACGGGAAGGATATCCACTCCCCGCTGGCGGGCCAGGGGCATCAGGAGTCCACCAGCCACAACAAGGGATTCCTTATTAGCAAGGGCAAGGGTCTTTCCCGCATCCACAGCGGCCATGGTGGGCAGAAGGCCTGCTGCTCCGACAATGGCGGCAACCACGGTATCCACTTCCGGATGGGTAGCCGCAGCAACATACCCGGCATCACCGTAAAGAATTTCAATACCCTGGGCAAAACCACTCTTTTTCAGTGCAAGGGCTCCAGCCTCCGTACGCAGAATCACCACAAGGGGTTTCAGCAGAACAATCTGCTCACAGAGAAGATCAACATTGTCCCCCGCCGCAAGGACAATGGCCCTGTAACGGTCCGGAAACCTGCGGACTATTTCCACCACATTACAGCCGATGGAGCCTGTACATCCCAAAATACAAAGATTTTTCATGGTTTCAGCACACCCATATCCGCATCATCATGACCACAGGCACCGCAAAGAGAAGGGCATCGATGCGGTCCAGCATACCACCATGCCCGGGCAAAAGGGTTCCTGAATCCTTTACATTGGAAAGCCTTTTCTGCATGGACTCAAAAAGGTCCCCCAAAGGGGCCACAAAGGCAGTTACAAGGGCAGTCAAAAGAACGGGAATCATGGAAAAGGACGGCAGGAAAAAGATTTTAAACAAAAAGGCCATGACAAGGGTAAGAATCACGCCACCCAAAAAGCCTTCCAGGGTTTTTGCCGGGCTAATGGCCGGAGCCAGCTTACGCTTCCCGAAAAACCTGCCCGCATAGTAGGCCCCCGTATCTCCGGACGCTACAAGGAGAAGGGTAAAAAAAACCCAGGCAATGCCATGGTCTGTCATACGCAGCACCCCGAGGCAGGCCAGAGGAAAAGCTATCCATAAAAAACCCTGCATTTCGACTGGAATGGCAGATAAAAGGCCCGGACGCGGGCCGAAGCGGAGCATGCAGAAAGCTGTAAGAAGAAAAAAAGCAAGACAAAGTCCGGCAAAAAGACCGCCCAGCCCCCAGAAAGAAAAAAGAACCGGAAAAGACAGTCCAAGACGGGCAACCCAGCGCAATTCTGATTCCGGAGACAGAGCAGATCTTGCATCCATGATGTGATGATATTCCGACTGTGCAATAAGTGACACGGCAAGTATCATCAGAAAAAATAGAAAAGGACCCCCTGCCGCAATCAGCCAGACCAGAAGGGGAAGGGCCAGTATGGCGGTAAGCCAACGGGTTCCATGCATATCGGTCTCCGTTTCAACCGGATCATCCGGCTTTTGATGAAAAAAAAGGATCTTCCCTATCAGGAAGATCCCACAGGCTGCCATGGGCATATTCCCATGGAATCAGGCATCTTTTACTTTACCGAAACGCCGGTCCCGTTCCTGATACCCTTTGAGTATTTCCAGATATTCCTGCTCAGAAAAATCCGGCCAGAGGGTCGGCGAAAAAACAAACTCCGTATAAGCCAACTGCCAGAGCATGAAATTGGAAAGGCGCATCTCACCACTGGTGCGGATCAGAAGATCCGGGTCCGGCATTCCCGCCGTATACAGGTGGCCGGCAAGATCTTCCTGGGAAAGGCTTTCCGGGTTCAAGAGGCCCTGCCCTACCTTGATGGCCACGGCACGCATGGCCGCTGTCAGCTCATCCCTGGCACCATAGCTCAAACAGAGGGTCAGCACCATGCCAGTGTTCCCTGCCGTTTCCACCATGATATTTTCAAGATCCGACCTTACCTTATCGGGAAGCCTGTCCAGCTCTCCGATGGCATTGAGACGGATATTATTTTCCAGCATCTCCTCACGTTCGGAAGCCAGAAAACGGCGAAGCAGGGACATAAGGGTTGCCACTTCGCTTTTGGGCCGATCCCAGTTTTCCGTGGAAAAGGCATAAAGACTCAGGTAGGAAATTCCCATTTCCCGGCTGGTACGCACCACATTACGAACGGTTTCAGAGCCCTTTTCATGGCCCTTTACACGATTCATAAGCCGTTTTTTAGCCCATCGTCCATTCCCATCCATGATAATGGCCACATGGACAGGAATGGATTCAGCGGAAAAACCCTCAGGCAGTTCAGAATTCAAGGACTTCCTTCTCTTTCACCTTCTGAAGATCTTCAATCTGACGGATATAATCATCGGTCAGCTTCTGGATCTGATCCTGACCCTTGAACAGCTCATCCTCTGAGATATCACCGTCTTTTTTAAAGGCTTTCAGGGATTCATTGGCATCTCTGCGCAGATTTCTTACGCCGACCTTATATTCCTCACAGGTTTTTCCCACCTGCTTTACAATATCCTTGCGTCTCTCTTCGGTCAAAGGAGGGATGGAAATACGGATCACCTTGCCATCGTTGGAGGGCGTAAGCCCCACATTGGCTTTAAGAATCCCCTTTTCTATCTCCTTCATGGCCGTGGCATCCCAGGGCTGTATCACAAGAAGGCGGCTTTCAGGTGTGGAAATGGAAGCCATCTGGTGCAGCGGAGTAAGGGTTCCGTAATAATCCACACGTACGGAATCCAGCATATTTGCAGAAGCTCTTCCCGTGCGCACCTTCAAAAGTTCAGCCTTCAGACCATCAATGGCCCTGGCCATCTTTTCCTGTGTTTCTGAGTAAACGGTATCCAGCATATTGCAATCCTTTTTTTGTGACCTGACATTCCAAAAAAACCCAGACTAAAAGCATCAGGATCTGTTCCATGGCAGAGCTGTCAGAAATCAGCGGATCAGGGTGCCAATACTCTCATCACCGCATACAACCCGGGCAATATTGCCCTTGCCAAGAAGATCAAAGACACTTAAGGGCAGCCCATTATCCATAGCAAGGGAAATAGCTGTCATATCCATCACCTGGAGCTGACGCTCCAGGACTTGCATATAGGTAAGCTTTTTGATCAGTTTTGCATCTTTATTTTTCTCAGGATCGGAATCATAGACGCCGTTCACCTTGGTAGCCTTCAGAAGAATTTCCGCATGGATTTCCTGAGCCCTCAGAACCGCCGCCGTATCCGTTGTGAAATAAGGACTTCCCGTACCTGCTGCAAAAATAACAATGCGCCCCTTTTCGAGATGCCGCACCGCCCGTCGCAGAATAAAAGGCTCACAGACCTCATGCATGGATATGGCCGACTGAACACGGGTCTGAAGCCCCTTGCCTTCCAGAGTTCCCTGAAGGGCAAGGGAATTTATCACCGTTGCCAGCATGCCCATATGGTCTGCGGAAGCACGATCCATACCGTAGGAACTGGCGGCTATGCCACGGAAGATATTCCCTCCGCCCACCACCACCGCTACCTCTACGCCCAGATCATGTATCGAGCGGATTTCCTCTGCCACATACTGCAGAATATCCGGACGGATGCCAAAGCCCTGATCTCCCATAAGGGCTTCCCCACTCAACTTCAACAATATCCGCTTATATCTGGGCTCCAAGGTATCAGGCTCCAATCTGGTAGCGGCTAAACCGCTTGATCACGATATTCTCACCAATTTTGCCCACGGTCTCATTCACAATATCCTGAACCGTCAGCTTGGGATCTTTGATGTAGGGCTGAGACAGAAGGCAGGCATCTTTATAAAACTTATTGATTTTTCCTTCAACAATTTTATCCACCATGTTCTCGGGCTTGCCTTCTTCCAGCAGCTGGCCACGATACACATCCCTTTCTCGGGCAATAACGTCGGCTGGAATATCTTCAGCAGCAAGTCCCATGGGTGCCGAAGCCGCAATGTGCATGGCAATGCTGCGGCAAAAATCAATAAAGTCATCATTTTTGGCAACAAAATCAGTCTCACAACCCACTTCCACAAGAACACCGATCTTGCCACCCATATGGATATAAGCCTCCACACGTCCCTCGGAAGCTTCCCTTCCGGCCTTTTTCTTGGCCGTCGCAAGACCTTTTTTTCTTAAATAATCTACAGCTTTTTCCAGATCACCATCGTTTTCTTTCAAAGCCGCCTTGCAATCCATAATACCAGCCCCGGTCTTTCCCCGAAGCTCCTTAACCATTTCTGCGCTGATTTCCGCCATGGAAACGTCTACCCTTTCTGATGTCTGCTATACATCCCCGGAGAACCTTGTAACGAATCATTACAAATTCCGCAGGTTCTCCGGAGCTGTACATCATATCTTATATATATGGATTAAAAACTATGAACATGATCCTGCTTACTCAGAAACTTCACCCGCAGCAGGTTCCGTGCTTTTTTTAATCACTTCAATCACAGGTCCGTCGCTGCCATCGGCAATAATCTTACGCTCGCCGGGTTTCATATCTGCAGAAACAGGCGCGTCGCCCTCTTCCTTATCAGTGACCGCATGCATTTTTTCTTCATAACGACCCCGACCCTCAAGATAAGCGTCGGCAATGCGGGAAGCGATAAGGCGAATGGCTCGGATGGCGTCATCGTTACCGGGGATGGGAAAATCAATATCATCGGGATCACAGTTGGTATCCACCACAGCAACCGTTGGAATACCGAGACGCTTGGCTTCCTTTATGGCAATGGCTTCATTTTTTGGGTCTACAATAAACATGCAACCCGGCAGACGGGTCATGTTCTGAATCCCGCCCAGTGTGGATTCCAGCTTTTCCTGATCCTTGATCATGGAAAGCCTTTCCTTTTTGGGAAAAAGCTCGATGGAACCATCATTCTGGATATCTTTCAGGTACTTCAGACGTTCGATACTCTGCTTTACGGTCTGAAAGTTGGTCAGCATACCACCCAGCCAGCGGTTCTGTACATAATAAGCTTCCGCGCGGTTGGCTTCTTCATAAATTGCTTCTCTGGCCTGCTTTTTGGTACCTACAAAAAGAATGGATTCTCCGCTGGCCCCCACATCCGCAACGAAATCATAGGCCTTGCGGAACATACGGACGGTCTTCTGGAGATCCAGAATATAAATCCCGTTTCTTGCACCAAAAATATAGGGCTTCATTTTAGGGTTCCAGCGCTTGGTCTGGTGTCCGAAATGTACGCCCGCTTCCAACAGCTCCTTCATTGTTACATACGCCATGTACCACTTCTCCTGCGGTTACAAACCGCTTCTTTTGGTTGATCTGCCGCCCTCTTCCTTTCCGGGTCCAACCGCATGCGGCACCGGGATCCGGATCCAAAGACGTGTTAAAATACCTTACATGAAAGCCCTTTCACTCAAAGACTTTTCATTAACCTGATATCAGTATCAGATATCAAGTCCTGTCGGCAAGCACTTAGTTGAGTTTGCGCCGTAAAACCACAACCCTTTCCTTACCTGCCATATCCTTGACGCAGGGGAAAACATCATAATCCCCGGTCTCTGCAAACAAGGAAGATACATACTCATACTGATCATACCCGATTTCAAGCAGAAAATAAGAACCAGGCACCAGCACATTCCTGACCTCGGAAACAAGGCCGCGATAGGCAGAAAGCCCGTCAGCACCTCCATCCAGAGCAAGGGGAGGTTCATGATCTTTCACTTCCGGAGCAAGGGCTGCCATGTGGGCAGTAGGAATATAAGGAGGATTGGAAACAACAAGATCAAAAAGCGCATCCCGCCTAAATGCCCCGCACCAGCTGGCCGTTACAGGAAAAACCCTGGAAACGAGATCCGCATTCCGAATATTTTTTTGAGCAAGCAAGCAGGCAGCAAGGGAAATATCTACTGCAAAAACAGTACATAAAGGACGTTCCGACGCCAAAGCCAGAGCAATACAACCCGTCCCCGTTCCCAGATCCAGAACCCGACAGGACCTGTCTTCCGGCAGATATTTCAGGGCCTCAGAGACCAGGGTTTCCGTATCCGGCCTTGGAATCAGCGCCTGGGGACCGGTCTCCAGATCCAGAGTCCAGAAACTGCGCTCTCCGACAATATGGGCCACAGGCTCCCTTGATGACCTTCGCCGTATCAGATGCCTGAAAGCTTCACGCTCCGATGGATTAAGGGGCTGGTCAAAACGCAGATAGAGATTGAGCCGGGAAGTACCCAGACAATGGGCCAAAAGCAGCTCCGCTGTCAGGCGGGGACTGTCAATGCCATGGGTAGCAAAGTATTCCGTGGTCCATCGAAGAACCCTTCCAACATCCCATGTATCCTTTTTTTCCGGCTCATGCGCCGCCATGCTGAAGGGCCTCCGCCTGATAATGGGTTCTCAGGGCATCCACCAGCTGTGCCATATCCCCCTGCAAAACAGCATCCAGACGATAAAGCGTCAGGCCGATACGGTGATCCGTAACACGGCTCTGGGGATAATTATAAGTCCGGATTCTTCCGGACCTGTCCCCTGTCCCCACCTGCTCTTTTCTGTCCGCAGAGCGTTTTGCCGCCTGCTCCTGCACCAGGGCATCATACATTCTGGCCCTTAAAACCTGCATGGCTTTAAGACGGTTTTTATGCTGGGACTTTTCATCCTGACACTGCACCACAATGCCCGTGGGAATATGGGTAATACGCACGGCGGAATCAGTGGTGTTGACATGCTGACCACCGGCACCCTGGGACCGGTAGGTATCTATTCTCAAGTCCTTTTCATCCACATGGACATCCACATCCTCCGCCTCAGGCAGGACAGCAACGGTCACAGCAGATGTATGGATACGACCCTGAGTTTCCGTGGTAGGCACCCGCTGCACACGGTGGATGCCGGACTCATATTTCATAACCGAATAAACACCCCGGCCCTGAATCATGGCCACCACTTCCTTAAAACCTCCAACATCCGGTTCGCTGGCATCCAGAATTTCTACTTTCCAGCCGCTGTTTTCCGCAAAACGTGCATACATCCTAAAAAGATCCCCAGCAAAAAGGGCTGCCTCATCCCCACCCGTACCAGCACGTATCTCAAGGATGATATTTTTACCATCGTTGGGATCTTTAGGCACAAGAAGCTGATTCAATTCCCCCTGCAACTGAAGCTCAAGGACTTCAAGACGACGGGCCTCATCCTGGGCCATCTCACGGATTTCAGGGTCCGCATCCCGCAAAAGCAGGACATTTTCCTCACGCTCCCGGACAACGTCCCGGTAGGATCTGAATACAGTCACAAGCTCCGATATTTCAGCATGCTCACGCAAAAATTTCTGGTAGCCCTCCCGGTCAGCAAGAACCGCAGGATCGCTCATCAGGCGCTCCAGCTCCATAAACCGGTCTTCTACTCCCGCTAATTTTTCAAACATCCGGCACACCTTACTTCTGCCCCCCATTCCCCAATGATCCACAACACTTCTCTACTCTAAAACTTCCTGCACAGACCTTTTGGCAGAAAAGCATAAGAAAATATGTGAAAATCAAAAGTCAGGAATACTCAGACAGGCATTTTTTTCCAAAAAGAAAACCGGCGGATGCCGGCGTACACTTTTCCATAGAAAAAAACCCCGCAAAAAAATCTGCGGGGCAAATAATAACTTACAAAAACTATTTAGCCAACTGCTGCTGGTAGTTTCCATATTTCTTACGGAAACGATCAATACGTCCTTCGGTATCCACAAGCTTCTGCTTACCAGTAAAAAAAGGATGGCAGGCAGAGCAGATTTCTACCCGGATCTGTTTTTTTGTGGATGCCGTTTCAATAACACTGCCACATGCACAGGTAATTGTTGTTTTTGCATATTCGGGGTGAATGCCTTCTTTCATCGTCAACTCCTGATGATCCCAAGGGATATGGTTATGCGTTCATTGAGTTCATAAAATCTACGTTATCCTTCGTACCCGTCATCTTATCCAGCAAAAATTCCATGCTGTCAATGGAATTCAGGGAACTTAAAAGCTTACGAAGAATCCAGACACGGTTAATCACATCCTGCCCCAGAAGCAGATCCTCTTTTCGGGTACCGGATCTTTTAATATCAATGGCAGGGAAGGTTCTGCGGTCGGCAATCTTACGATCCAGCACAAGCTCCATGTTGCCCGTACCCTTAAATTCTTCGAAAATAACTTCGTCCATACGGCTGCCGGTTTCCACAAGGGCCGTGGCGATAATGGTCAGACTTCCGCCCTCTTCCACATTCCGGGCCGCACCGAAAAAGCGCTTGGGCCGGTGCAGGGCATTGGAATCAACGCCACCGGAGAGAATTTTACCCGAAGGAGGCATGACCGAGTTATATGCCCTGGCAAGACGGGTAATGGAATCCAGAAGGATCACCACATTTTTCTTATGCTCCACAAGACGCTTGGCCTTTTCAATTACCATTTCAGCCACCTGAACATGACGTTCCGCAGGCTCATCAAAGGTGGAACTGATAACCTCAGCGTTCACGTTCCTTGCCATGTCCGTAACCTCTTCGGGCCGCTCGTCAATGAGCAGCACAATGGGCACCACATCATCATGGTGGGCAATGATGGAGTTGGCAATATTCTGCATCAGAACCGTCTTGCCAGCTCTGGGAGGCGAAACAATCAACCCGCGCTGACCAAAACCAATGGGGGTAAGCAAATCCATTATCCGCATGGAATAATTATCCTGGGCACCTTCCAGCAGAATTTTTTTATCCGGATACAGCGGGGTCAGGTTATCAAAAAGAATTTTTTCCCGCGCAATCTCGGGATCCTCATAATTGATGGCCTCCACCTTGAGGAGAGCAAAATAACGCTCTGATTCCTTCGGCTGACGAATCTGCCCGGACACCGTATCCCCTGTCCGGAGATTAAAACGCCGGATCTGGGAAGGTGAAACATAGATGTCATCTGGACCTGGAAGATAATTGCAATCCGTGGAACGCAGAAACCCGAAACCATCGGGCAGAATTTCCAGGGTTCCTTCTCCGTAAATCAGACCATTTTTTTCAATCTGAGCCTGAAGCAGGGCAAAAATAAGCTCCTGCTTACGCAAGCCCGCAGCGCCATCAATATTAAATTTCTTGGCAAGACGGGTCAGATCCTTGATCTTCATTTCCTTAAGCTCGGTGATGTTCATGAACCTTCACACCTTAAAATGAATGTATGGATATCCCTTCCGGAAGACCTGTCGTCCAGACTGCCGGGTGGGGAATTCAGGGCCGCAGACACAGATCATAAAAATCCATTCCCGGCCGGAATGATACCCGTTTTTCTGTTCTATGGAAAAACGTGTCGAAAATCGATTCAGTTTGTTCCGAAAAGAATTAGGAGCGCAGCGATAATCTGTGGGTAAAAAGACAAAAGGCAGGAAATGCATCAAAAAGCCATATTCCCCTATCGCCTTTATCAAAAAAGCAATAGTTTTTAATTAATATCCCAATGGCTTTGACTGGTCAAGGAAATTTCACCTCCAGGGGGAAAAGTTCTCCATTTTCCACCCAGCTTTCAAGACATTGAGTCATATCCTCCAATGATCCACTGTTTTCCAGTACCAGGTCCGCCCTGGCGGCCTTGTCCTTAAGCGGAATCTGTATCCCGATCAGTGCTTTTGCAGATTTTCCATCCACCCCGTCCCTTTTCATAAGGCGTTCCACCTGAACCTCAGGCGGAACGGAAACCACAATAACGAGATCAAAAAAAGATTCCCTTCCGGTTTCAAAAAGAAGGGGAAATTCAACCACCACCGCCCTGCCACCCGAAGCAGCATGACGCTCCATCTCCCTATCCAGCATGCTGTACACCACAGGATGAACTGCTTTCTCCAGCCGCTGCTTTGCTCCGGGATCACGGGTTATGCGTTCCCTCAGCCAGCCCCGATTCAGCTCACCGTTTTTCCCCACAGCATCGGGACCAAAATCCGCCACAATGGCATGGTAAGCAGACTCACCGGGCCTCACAGCCTTCCTGGCAAGCTGATCCAGATCCACCACAGGGAACCCCATGTCTTTAAGAAGACGGCAGGCCGAAGATTTCCCTGAACCCGCACCACCAGTGATGGCAATTTTAACAACTTCAGATGCCATAAAATTTCTTCATCCAGAGCCTCCGCAGATACAGCATGATATCCAAGACTTGTTTAATAGCGGTTTAACCTGCCCTCTTGCAAGTTTTTTTTAGAAAAAAATGTCTTTTCCTTTTTATGTCTGTGCTGGCAGCTTGACAAGCGACCCGGCTTCTAATAGGTATGCTGACTTAAAAATCAGGCTTTTTATCCAGCCGAAGGATACTGGCACCCCACAAGGTGCAACCTTTCTGGAATGCTTTATATCATACCCCCGTTTTATCATTGTAATTATTTATGAAAGGAGCTTTTTTTAAGATGAACATTCTCTTTTTCGGCCCCAATGGCAGCGGCAAAGGCACTCAGGGTGCTATTCTCAAAGAAAAATACAAAGTACCCCACATTGAATCCGGTGCTATTTTCCGTGAAAACATCAAAGGTGGTACCGAGCTTGGCATGAAAGCCAAAAGCTTTATTGATGCAGGGGATCTGGTTCCCGATGACATCACCATCCCCATGATCCTTGATCGCCTGCAGCGGGAAGACTGCAAGGGCGGCTGGCTGCTGGATGGTTTTCCAAGAACCCCGGTACAGTCCCAAAAACTGGACGAATCCCTGAAAAGTGCTGGCATAAAGCTGAACTTTGTTGTGGAAATTAATCTGGATCGTGAAATTGCCAAAGGACGCCTCATCGGCCGTCGCCTGTGTGAAAACGATCCCAATCATCCCAACAATGTCAATATTCCCGCCATTGCCCCCAAAGACGGTAAATGCCGGGTATGTGGTGGTGCCCTTTCCACCCGCACCGACGACATTGATGAAGGTGCCATCGATAAGCGCCATGACATCTACTATGATGACAAGGAAGGCACACTGGCCTCAGCCTACTACTTCAGAGACCGTGCTGCCCAGGACGGCTCCAAATACATCGTTCTGGACGGCTCCAAAAGCGTTCCAGAAGTAACCGATGCCCTGATAGCTCAACTTTGATGAACCGACGGGGAAGGGATACAACTCCTTTCCCCGTCCTGCTCCAAAGCTTTCCATGGCGACTCTCTTCTGCCAACAAAAGCCCGTAATATCTCGAAAAGAAGTCCCTCATAAAAATCAGCATTTTTTAAGCAAAGGCTTATCTCCATAGTTTTTTTCCAAAAAAACCACCAGCACCGATTATCTTCTTTACAAAACCATAGAAAAAAGATATATGTTTTCGGTTTTTTAAAAAACTTTCTATGGTTTTTTAAATGCAGTTCCATCGGCAATTGCATTCAACAGATAATTTTTATACAAGGTTTTCAATACCCGGGTTCCGAGATTTTTTCCTTATTCGGAATTGCGGAAAGAAAGGGGCGATGTACCGTGAAGGAAATCGAAGTGCGTGTTGTGGATAACGACCTCGAAAAGGCTATGCGGATTCTGAAGAAGAAAATCCAGAACGACGGCCTTTTCAAACGGCTCAAGCTTAAAAAAAGCTTTGAGAAACCCAGCGAATACAAACGCCGCAAGCAGCGGGAAGCACAACGCCGCCAGCGGATAGCTGCGGCACGCAAGTATAAGCGGTAATTCCTGCCCTTTCTTTGCTGTTAAACATTGAATATGTTCTATTATGGACAGACGGATCTGTTTTCCAGCCATTAAATGAATTACGCGGATGCTTCATGACCCGGCAGAAGTCCTATAAAGGATTTTCTGTCCGGGTTTTCTTTTCCCCCCTTATCCGGACCTAGTCATGACCCTTCAGGAACCCGATTTTTCCCATCTGTATCACCGGCAGCGTATGGGCATCCGCCCCGGACTTGAAGGTATTCAGAAACTGCTGCATACTATGGGCAACCCCCAGAACCGTTTTCCTGCCATACATGTGGCAGGCACCAACGGCAAAGGCTCCACAGCTTCCCTTGCCGCATCCATTCTTCAGGCTGCAGGACTGCAGACAGGCCTTTACACCTCACCCCATCTTATACACTTTGGTGAGCGCTTTCAGATAAACGGCCAGAATCCATCCCCGGCCCTGCTGAAAAAGCTTGTAACATCCATAGAGGAAAAAGAGGACAGGGAAAACCCCGCCACCTTTTTTGAATTCACCACAGCCATGGCCTTTCTTCTCTTTGCAGAAGCTTTAGTTGACATGGCTGTTCTGGAAACGGGCATGGGAGGACGCTGGGATGCCACAAACGTCTGCAGGCCTGCTGTATGCATCATAACCAGCATAGGCATGGATCACAGGGAATTTCTGGGTCACACCACCGCCGCCATTGCCGGAGAAAAAGCGGGAATCATAAAGCAGGGAGTCCCCGTTATTACAGGCGTTAAGCAGCCAGAAGCCCTTGATGTCATTATGCAGAAGGCAAAAGCCTGCAATTGCCCCATAAAAATCATGGGTAGGGATTTTCATATTGAAAATACAGGGCAAGACCTTTTCACATACAGAGGAAGACGGACTTATACCAACCTGAACCCAGGCCTTGCCGGAAACCATCAGGCCACCAACATGGCCCTTGCCATTGCAGCCCTTGAAACTCTGGTGGAAAGGGGAATCATTGCCTCAGACATCCCTCAGGCCATCATCCACAAGGGCCTTGCAGACCGCAGCTGGCCCGCCCGCATCCAGCAGCTCAGCACAAATCCAGCCGTGATTCTGGACGGAGCCCACAACACTGAAGCTGCCATGGCCCTTGCAGAATACATCAGAGAAAGAACACCTGAACCCAGAATCCTTGTTTTTGGCGTACTGGAAGACAAGGATGCAAAGGCCATGCTGGATTTACTCACACCGCTTTTTGACCGGATCATACTTACCCGCCCCGATACACCGAGAAGTCTTGATCCTGAAAAGCTGGCGCCCATACTCCCCAAGACAATGCCCTTTGAGATCTGTCCGCCTGTTTCCCATGCCCTTGAAACGGCCATGAACCTATCAAAAAAAACCGGCTGTATCTGCATAGCAGGCTCCCTGTACCTTGCGGGTGAAGTTCTTGCCATAAAAAGCCACAAAACATAAAACGGCTTCCCTTTACCAGGAAAGCCGTTTTCATACTTGCTACTTTTTATATTCAGATGAACTACACGGTATAGTCCACCACACGCCGCTCTTCCAGCACGCCCTGAAGGAAGGCCAGAACCTTCTGGTGATCCTGGTGCTGCACATAGCGGGTAAAAGCCGCATCATCATCAAATTCCGTAATAAGGGAAACATGACTGCTGTGCCCTGTTCCCAGTATGTCCACACCAACTTCAAGAAAACGGATATCGGCAATCTTTTCCGGCAAAGCCTCCAGCATGGATTTAAGCTCCGCAATATTTTCTTCCATACTTAAGCCCCTGGCATTTTTTTTCAAACGAAAAAGAACAATATGCTTAAACATGCGATCACTCCTTTATTATGGGGATATCCGGTGTTTTATCATAATTGAGAATACCAGCACCGGGGTTGCCTGAAGATAAGAAAAAAAATCGGGAAGGGATAATTTCAGAAAAGATAATCAGAGGAAAACTGCCGATGGGGATCATGCCAGACAGGCTACCCGGTACGCTGGTTTCCACCACCGAGAATCTCGGCGGGACCCCTCTGGGGGCTTTAAATCATAAACATTGCAAATCAAATGCCAACCCGATAAAAAGCAGCGTTTTTCCCCACATCCCTGAAGATCCTCTTAAATCCCCATTTAAAAAAACCATAAAAACCCTATAAAAAAACAAAACCTTAAAAAACCACATCCCATACAGCCTCACCATTAGGCATAAATATAAATACCTCCATCTTTACAGTGTTCTACCTTCTCCTCTGACGAAACTTAAATATAAGGTATTTTTTCCCGGAAAAAATACCGTCAGTCCGGAAAAAAAGATGACACCAAAAAAGCAGGTTCTGCCCTCCTTTTTGGATGCCGGGCTTATTTCAAAGACCGGCCGTATTTTTTAAGCAAGGCATAAAAATGGGACTTGGAGAGGCCGGAAACAGACATCATCTCCTGAGGACTGCCCCCTGTCTTTTTCATCAGAATATCCAGATATAAAGCCTCCATCTCCGCTTTAAAATCCTTCAGAGTGGGAAGATCCCCCTGCAGAGAATCGGGAAGAAAATTTTCCATGGCAGATAAAGACTGCTCAGTTGATAAAACTCTGATTTCAGGAATATCATCGGCTCCCCTCCCGTCAGAAAGGGCCGCACGCATCACCCTGATTCTAACCTCTGGGGGAAGATCCATGGCATAAAGGGTTTTATTCTCACGGGAAGCCACAAAGGCCACTTCCAGCACATTAAAAAGTTCCCGTACATTGCCGGGCCATTCATAGGCCAGCAGAACATCAAGAAAATCCTGGGCAAGCTCTTTCATGGCCACGCCAGCCTTCTGGCAAAGATTCCGGATATGGACCCGGGTCAGCCCCCGTATATCTTCAGCGCCCCTTTCCCGCAAAGGCGGCAACCTCAGGGAAATGGTCCAGAGGCGGAAAAGAAGATCCTGACGGAACTTTCCTTCCTCCACCATCTCCTGAAGATTGCGGTTGGTGGCGGCAATAAGACGGAAATCTGAAGTCAGCTCACGGGTCTCACCTACTGGCCTGAAACGTCTTTCCTGTAAAACCCTTAGGAAAGATTTCTGTATGGAAAGGGGCATGTCTCCCACCTCATCCAGAAAAAGCGTACCTCCGTCAGCCATTTTAACAAGCCCTGTCCGGTCACTGTCCGCACCGGTAAAAGAACCTTTTTTATGTCCAAAAAGAGTTGATTCCAAAAGGGTTTCCGTGATGGAAGCACAATCCACCACCACAAACTCGCCCTTTGATCTGCTGCTGTTATCATGGATGGTCCTTGCAAAAAGCTCTTTTCCCGTGCCGGTTTCTCCTGTGATCAGCACCCTGGAGTCACTGCGCGCGGCCTGTGCAAGCAGGGTATAACAGGCCTTCATTGCAGGCCCCTCTCCCACCACAGAGGAAAGATCCAAAGGTTCCGGTTCCCGTGCCTGCTGCTTTTCAAGCCTGTAACGCAATGCTCTGTCCAGACTTAATCGTGTCTGTTTTACGGAAAAAGGCTTGACCAGATAATCCCAGACACCGGCTGCAATGGCCAGCTCAGCCCCATCAGGATCTCCAAGGGAAGCCCTGATACGGGGAATGGCATCGAGACCATTACCGTCTGGCAGGCGTACATCCAGAAACACCACATCCACAATTGTTTCAGAAAGAAAAGCAACACCTTCCCGAAGGGTATAAAAGGCATGGAATCCATGTTCCATTCTCTGTATCAGGCTGGCCATGGTCTCACAGAAATCCACATCATCATCAATTACAAGAATATTCGCCACGGCACATCCTTTCAACAGGGTCCTGCATCCAGCACGCTGCGGATTACCCGGTTCAGGGAATCACGATTATAGGGTTTGGAAAGTACAGCCCGGATATTCCCTCTGGGCTGAAGGGTTTCCGCCATGCCTCCGCCGGTGGCAAGAATCACCGGCAGATCAGGATTCATGCTTTCCAGACGATGGGCAAGGCGAAGACCATCGGTCCCGGGCATATCATAATCCGTCAGTACAAGGTCAAATATATTTTCCGAAGATTCCATGCGAAAGAGTGCTTCATCGGCCGTCCCGGCCACAACCACCCTGTAGCCCATATTCCTTAAAATTCTTGGAACGGTTTCCCTCTGATCCATATCATCCTCCACAAAAAGAAGACGCTCCTTCCCGTTCCCTGCCCTTTCACCACATGTGACAGAAGATACAGCACCCTGTTTTTCAAGGGGCAGAAAAACATCAAAAACCGTCCTTTCAAAGGGAAGACTGCTTACCTGCACTGCCCCTCCGTGGTTCATCACAATTCCATGCACCATGGAAAGCCCCAGGCCACTGCCGCCTCCCTTTTCACGGGTGGTAAAAAAAGGATCAAAAATCTTATCCAGTACAGCGATGGCAATACCCGGGCCATTATCCGCAACACTGAGACAACCATAGAAACCCGGCACCACACCAAGCCCGGCAGATTCGCTTTCCCCCAAAGTCAGGGTAGCAAGATGGACTTCCAGAGTTCCGGGATGACTTCCCATGGCCTGCAGGGCATTGGTACAGAGATTCATAAGAACCTGATGAATCTGAACAGGGTCTGCCATACAACTTAGCGGATGCTCACCGCAGAAATCCTCTTTCACACGAATATGACCGGGAATGGATGTCCGCAACAAATCCAGCCCCTCATGAACCACAGATCTTAAGTCCACGCACTGGAATTCTTCCCTACCGGGACGACTAAAGGACAGAATCTTTTTGATCATGCCACTGCCCCGTTCTCCGGCCCGCAACACCCGCTCCAGATCCTTCCGTCCCATACTGCCCTCTTCCAGATCCTCCATGGCCAGTTCTGCAGAATTGATGATGGATGTGAGAATATTGTTAAAGTCATGGGCAATACCACCGGAAAGCCTTCCCAGTGCTTCCATTTTCTGACTCTGTAAAAGCTGCCGTTCCAAAGTAACCTTCCGGGTGATGTCCTCGGCACAGGTCAGAACACCACTGGCCACACCATCGGCACCGAGCAGGGGAACCTTGTTTATCTCCAGCCAGATCTTACGCCCCCTGCCATCCTGTATATGGCATTTAAAACGGCAGACAGGCTCATGCTGCAAAACGGCCCGTTCTCCCCTTTCCATGAGCATGGCCGCATCTTCCTTGTCGGGCAAAAGCTCATAAAGGGTTTTTCCTATCACCCGGGGACCGTTTTCCAGACCAAAGAACTCTGCACTGCTGCGATTCATCCCCATGATACGCAGCTCCCTGTCCTGCCAGAAAACAAGCTGGGGAATATTGTCCAGCACCAGCCAGAGACGCTGACGGGACTCCATCAGAGCCATTTCCGCATGTCTGCGTTTGGTTATGTCCTCACCGATGCCCTCCACATGTACCATCTGGCCATCGGAATCATATACCGCCCTGGCGCTCAGGGATGCCCAGCGCATTTTTCTGTCTCTGGTATAAAAAGCAACCTCAAACCCCGTCACCTCCCGGCCCGCCAGAAGGATTTCCCAAAAAACCTTCCTGTTTTCCGGATCCACGTAATGGGACTCCAGCAGCCCGCCTGTATTTTTAAGGGCCTCATATTCGCTATCATAACCCAGTATCTGTGCAAAAGCCCGGTTCATGTGGGTCAGCCTGCCTTTGGGAGAGGCAATAAAAATACCCTTGGATGCATTTTCAAAAATACTGCGATACCGCTCTTCGGCAATGCGCAGATTCTCCTGGGCCGTTTTCATTCCGTGCACATCATTGATAACCCCCACCAGACCCAGCACTTCTCCCCTGGCATTCAGATAGGTGGCCTTAGTCAAAATCACATGGCGATAAACGCCCGAAACATCGTGGATACGGTTCTCGTATACCCTTACACCCGGTTCTTTTAAAAGGGCCTCATCCACATCATCGGAAAGGCGCACGGGATAACGCCCCTGCAACACGGCATCTCCCTTGTCCACAATATTACGTACCTGTACACCAAACCAGTTTTCAAAGCTGTTGTTGCATCCCAGAAAACGGCCGCTCTTATCCTTAAAATAAATGGGAATTGGGATAGTATTCATCAGAATCTTTAAAAAGGAAAGCTGGTCCTTGATCTTTTCCTCCACCACCCTTCTGTGGGTAATATTGAGCACAAGGAGAACAAGAACAGAGGAAAGAAGGATCATGCTACCCATGAGGGTCCAGAAAACCTCCCGGTTCAGTTCATAAAAATGGCGTGGTTCATTAATGAAGGTGCTACCCCGGGGCAATAGCCCCATATCCATTCCCCAACGCTTCATGGCTGCATAATCAAAAAGAAGAATATAAGGATCTTCCGTGATTACAGGAATGGATTCGGCGGGAATCCCTTCCAGAACCTTGAGCAACATCTCTCCGGCCATTTTTCCGTGGCTGTATCCGCTGGTCAGCTGTCCTCCTATGGCACCGGAACCCATAAGAAACTCCCAGAAGGTGAACACCGGCACACTGGCATTTTCACAGATACGCTCCAGAATATCTTCCGCACTGTAAAAACTGCCCTTGAGATACTCGTAATATGGCACATAAAAAATAAAAGTGTCTTCGGGAAGACGGGATACAGCTTCTATGGCTGCCTCCATTGCAAGATCCGACCAGTACTCAATCTCCAGGCGATCCTCAAAGAGATGCGCCATCTGACGGATGGCAGACATGGTGGCACCTCCCGTGAACGATTCGTCTCCGACCACCACCATGCGTCTTGCTGCAGGAATCAGGCGCAGGGCAAACTCCACGTTTTCCACCACGCTGAAACTTTCCGCCATGCCAGTTATATTTTCCACACCCTCAATACGGGAAGGCTGATAATCATTAACTCCGCAGAAAACAACCGGCACACCCGGAAAAAGCTGATCCCTGTATGCCAGTATGAAATCAAAGGCATAGTCATCTGAAACAATTATGGCATCAATATCCAGCCCACCATATTTATAACGATACAGGTCAACAAGGTAGGGCCTCAGCTCCGGATCCGGATAACGTTTTGTGTCCATGTACTCCACATGCAGATTCACTGTATAGGGACCTGTATCCAAGACCAGACGAAGTCCCTCAAGCAAAGTATCTGACCATGCGTATCCGTCTTCATAGGAGTTGAGATAGACAACCCTTTTTTTTATGTCCGCCTGAACGGAAAAACAAAACAGCAGGCCCAGAAAAACAGACAGCAGACCTGCTTTTATTATTTTATGAAAAAATATCATGCTTTCTCTTTCGGTCAGAGGCAAAGCCCAAAATCCTTCTGGACTTAAACCATGTTCATGGTACTATACATATAACAGTTTCCTCCTAATCACCAGATGAAATCCTGAAAAGCAGAACCAGCAATCCGTTTTTCCGGACTCATAAAGGGGAGGCAGTGATCAAAACCACAAAAACAGTTCGACAATGCCAAACAAAAGCCCGTCTCACTGAATTCCATTCCTGTTTTTCAGACCTTGGCACGGCCATCCCACTGATCCGAACCAGACAAAAAAAGATAAACCATTTAAATAATAAAATTTATCGTCAATGGCACAGATATAGCTATAAGCCAGAACGGATACCACTCCGGGCGAAGCATCGCCCGAAAAGCAAACGGTGTTCCGGTATTTCCGGCTTCCCCCCCTTCCCCGGCTGGAATGCCCCCGGAGTGATTCCTTAACCACTTTACTGTCAGGGTGACCCCGAAACATACCCTGCCCCGGATTTTCCATCAAGGAGGCCTGTGATGTCCATTGGAATGCTTGCTTTACTCGCTTTTGTACCCATTGCCATTGTTCTGGTTCTCATGGTTGGCATGCGCTGGCCCGCCACCAAAGCCATGCCTTTGGCCTGGCTTGTATGTGCCCTGATTGCCATGACCGCATGGGGCATGGATTTCGGCTTCATTGCCGCCTCAACTCTGGCGGGTTTCGGCAGTGCCATCAACGTTCTCATCATCGTTTTTGGCGCCATTGTCATCCTTTACACCATGCAGGTCAGCGGAGCCATGGAAACCATCAGTTATGGTTTCACGGGTATTTCTCCGGACAGACGAATACAAACCATCATTATTGCCTTCATGTTCGGTGCCTTCATTGAAGGATCGGCAGGATTCGGAACACCGGCAGCCCTTGCAGCCCCCCTGCTGCTGGGCCTTGGCTTCCCCGCCCTTGCAGCGGTCTGCGTTGCCCTTATCTCCAACTCCATTCCCGTTACCTTCGGTGCCGTGGGCACACCTATCTGGTTTGGCATGATGACCCTGGAAACCCCTGTGAACGCTGCCATAGCTGCAGGTGAAAACATTGGATTCACGACCTTTAACGGCTTTCTTATGAATGTAGGTCAGTGGGCCGCTGTCATGCACGCCATTGTGGGCCTTGGCTTCCTCATCTTCCTCATCTGCTTCCTTACCCGTTTTTTCGGCAAAAACCAGTCCTGGAAAGAAGGCCTTGGTGCCTGGAAATTCGCCCTCTTTGCCTCCTTTGCCTTTAACATACCCTACCTGCTCACAGCCTTCCTCGTGGGTGTGGAATTCCCCTCCCTCATCGGCGGTCTTGTGGGGCTTGGCATTGTCATCACTGCTGCCAAAAAAGGCTTCCTCATGCCCGAAAAAAACTGGGACTTCGGCGAGCGCAGTTCCTGGGAAAAGGAATGGATGGGCGAAATTGAGGTTGGTGCCAAGGATCTGAAACCCCAAATGAGCCAGTTCATGGCATGGCTGCCCTATGTACTCATTGCAGGTATCCTTGTTCTTACTCGTCTGAACGATCTGCCCTTCAAGGCTCTTGCTACCTCCTTCAAAATCAGTTTCACCCAGATCCTCGGCTATGAAACCGTCAACTTCACCATGACACCTTTTTATCTGCCCGGTGTAATCCCCTTCATGCTGGTGGCACTCATCACCATCTTTCTGCACAAAATTCCTGCAGCCAAGGCAGCACAGGCATGGAAAGAGAGCTTCATCCGCCTGAAAAACCCCACCATTGCCATGCTCTTTGCCGTGGCTCTGGTTGAAATCATGAGACAATCCGGCAACAATATTATGGGCTATCACTCCATGCCCCTTTCCATGGCTACAGCCGTGGCTGCCGTTGCAGGCCAGAGCTGGCCCTTCTTTGCCGCCTATGTGGGTGCCTTAGGTTCCTTTATTACAGGTTCCGCCACCGTATCCGACCTGCTCTTCTCCGACTTCCAATACGGGCTTGCCACCACCATAGGCACCAGCCGTGAAATCATCATGGGTGTTCAGGGTGTGGGTGCCGCCATGGGCAACATGATCTGTGTACATAACGTTGTGGCTGCTTCCGCCACCGTAGGACTTGTAGGTGTAGAAGGTCTGATCATAAGAAAAACCATTATCCCCATGGTCCTTTACGGTATCCTTGTGGGTATCATGGGCCTTCTCTTTTCCTTTGTACTTTTCCCCGCAACTTTCTAGCAAACAAAAACACGATGGCATCCGGCCGGGTTTTCCAGCCGGATGCCGGTTCCTCAGAATCCTGACACGGATGGAGAATTCCCATGAAAAAAAACTCCCTTGTGGGTGCCTTTAAAGATCTTATTGGTGCTGAAAACGTCATGGAAAGTGAAACAGACCGCATGAACTATTCCTATGATGCGGCGGTTCTTGCACCTGTCATGCCAGGCCTTGTGGTCCGGCCAAGAAATACCGAAGATATCGGTGCCATCTTAAAACTCTGCAATGAAAACAATATCCCGGTCACTGTCCGGGGAGCAGGAACCAACTTAAGCGGCGGAACCATTCCCTCCATGGGCGGCCTTGTGATGCTCACCAATGGTCTTCAGCGCATCATAGAAATCAATGAGGCGGACATGTACGCCATTGTGGAACCCGGAGTCATCACAGCCCAGCTCGCTGCGGAAGTGTCAGCCAAAGGGCTTTTCTATCCTCCGGATCCCGGCAGCCAGACCGTATCCACCATAGCAGGTAATGTAGCGGAAAATGCGGGTGGCCTTCGGGGACTCAAATACGGAGTCACCAAAGATTATGTCATGGGCATGGAATTTTATGATGCTACGGGCACCCATGTGCGCACGGGCTCCAAAACCGTAAAATGCGTCACAGGCTTCAACCTCGCAGGCCTCATGACGGCCAGTGAAGGGTGCTTCGGAGTTTACAGCCAGATCACCCTCAAGCTCGTGCCTCCGCCAAAGGCCTCCAGATCCATGATGGCAGTCTACGATTCCGTAGATAAGGCCGCGGAAACCGTTGCAGCCATCATTGCCGCCAAGATCATTCCATGCACACTGGAATTCATGGACAACTTCACCATCCGCACGGTGGAAGACTTTGCCAAGGTGGGGCTTCCCACGGAAGCCAAGGCCCTTTTACTCATAGAAGTTGACGGTCACCCCGCACAGGTGGAAGATGAAGCGGCAGAAGTTGAGACCATCTGCAAAGCCAACGGAGCCAGCCGCATTCAGGTGGCCCAGAATGCCGAAGAGAGAAATAAAGTCTGGGAAGCCAGAAGAACGGCCCTTTCCGCACTGGCCAAGCTGAGACCCACCACAGTTCTGGAAGACGCCACCGTACCCAGAAGCCGTATTCCCGACATGGTGCGGGGCCTCGATGCCATTGCAGCCAGACATAAACTCACAATAGGCACCTTCGGCCATGCCGGAGACGGCAACCTGCACCCCACCATCCTCTGTGACAAGCGCGACAGGGAGGAATGGCACCGGGTGGAAAAGGGTGTTGAAGAAATCTTTGAGCTGGCCCTTGGAATGGGTGGTACTCTCTCCGGGGAACACGGCATCGGCCTTGCCAAGGCGGGTTTCATGGAAAAAGAGATCGGAAGGGGTTCCATCGAATTTTCCAGAAAAATCAAACGCGCCGTGGATCCCAAAAACATCCTGAATCCCGGAAAAATTATCGGAGGCTGACATCATGGGGGATCTGAAACGTTTACATCGTCTGCTAATGGACATTGACGATATGCTGGCCGGATGCATGCGCTGCGGCATGTGCCAGTCCGTATGCCCGGTTTTTGCACGCACACTCAATGAGGGGGATGTGGCCAGGGGCAAAATTGCCCTGCTGGAAGGCCTCAGCCACCAGATGATTACAGATGCCCAAGGCGTTAAGTGTAAGCTTGAAAAATGCCTGCTCTGCGGCTCCTGCTCCGCCAGCTGCCCCAGCGGTGTCAAGGCTACGGATATTTTTCTCAAGGCCAGGGCAGCCCTTACGGAATACACCGGCCTTTCTCCCATTAAAAAGGCCATCTTCCGGGGCACCCTCACCCATCCTGAGCTTTTCAACCGTCTTGTGAACATGGGTTCTAAATTCCAGGGGATCATGACAAAAAAAGCCAATGCCTACCATGGTACCTCCTGCGCGCCCATGCTTTCATCCATCCTCGGCAACCGCCAGATTGTTCCTCTAGCTTCAAGACCTTTCCGAAAAAGCCATCCATCCATGGATACACCTGCCGGAAAATCAGGGCTGAAAGTGGCCTTTTATCCGGGCTGCCTTGTGGACAAGATGTACACAGGCATCGGGGAAGCCATACTGAAAGTTATGAAACACCACGGAGTCGGTGTCTTTCTTCCGGCAAATCAGGCCTGCTGCGGTATGCCTGCTCTGGCATCGGGAGATACAAAATCCTTTGAAAAACTTGTTGATCTCAACCTTAACTGTTTTTCCGGCAAAGGCTTTGATGTTCTGGTGACACCTTGTGCCACCTGTACGGCCACCCTTAAAAAGGTATGGCCCATGATGGCCGAAAATCTGGACATGAAACGGCGCAGGGAAATCGACGCCCTCAGCGCAAAGGTCATGGACATCAACCAGTTTCTTGTGGACAGAGTGGGTGTGCGTCCAAAGGACGGTGCAGAAGGCAGGGCCGTCACCTTCCATGACCCCTGTCACCTCGGTAAATCCCTGGGCGTTTTCTCTCAGCCCAGAACCCTGATTCAGGCCAGCGGAAAGTACAGCGTCAAAGAAATGAAGGATGCCAATACCTGCTGCGGTTCCGGCGGGAGTTTCAATCTCCAGCATTATGAAACCTCCACCCAGATCGGCCAGAAAAAAAGGGACAATATTGTTGCCACACAGGCAGAAATTGTTGCCACCGGCTGTCCTGCATGCATGATGCAGCTCACGGACATGCTTGCTTCCAAAGGTGACAATGTCCGCGTGAAACACAGCATCGAACTTTATGCGGAAACGCTGTAATCATAAGGTTTTCTGAAATACAAACACCTTATGTCACCCTCTCCCTCCGGGTGTTGGCTGAGGCTCTCGAAGCAAAGGGGGAGGGTGATGGATCAATTTCCGGTTACATTCAATACCGAAAATGGCCTTATTTAAGAAGATCCAAAGGAGACATCCATGGAAAATGGAAAAGATAAAGAGCTGTTCAAGGAAAAGGCGGAGCTGGTGCAAACCGTGGTCAGCACCGTAGAAACCCTTGAGGATGTTGCGGCCTACACCGTGGATCTCACCGCAGATCAGGGTGGAAAGACCATTGCCATTGCAGGTTTTGACGAAGAAACCCTGGCAGCCATTCTTCCGGATTTAAAGGAAAAGGCCAAAGCCAAAGGCATTGAGGTGCTGGAGCCTCCCTTCAGACCCCACCTTGAAATTATTCACACAGGCCTGACCCCTGCCCTCTGGGGTATAGCCCAGACCGGAACTCTGGTGCTGCGCTCTGCCGATGAAAACCTGCGCATCGCCACCATGCTGGCGGAAACCCATGTCTGCGTGCTGGATCCCTCCACCATTTATCCTTCCACCGATGAACTGGTTCCCCTTCTGGATGCAGCCATCAAAGAAAACGGTGCCGCCTACATGGCTTTCATCACAGGACCAAGCCGTACAGCAGACATTGAACGGGTGTTGAGCATTGGCGTCCATGGGCCTGAATTCCTGCACATTCTTTTCAAGGAGGAAAAAGCCGATGATTAAAACGCCCCAGAATATGAAGGACTACACGGATCAGATCCGTGCCACTTTAAAGGAAAAATTCCTCCAGACCACCCTGAACAACTTTGCCACAAGCTACAAGGCTTCCAGAGCCAAGGCCTTCAGCGGCATGGACCTTGAGGGGCTGCGGGAGGAAATTGCCTGCGCCAAGGATGCAGCCCTGCCAAGGCTTGAGGAGCTTCTGGAGGAATTCACCCGCCATGCGGAAGCAGACGGGGTGAAGGTGCACTTTGCAAAAACCGCCCAGGAGGCCAATGCCATCATTGCGGCCATTGCAAAGGAAAACAATGTAAAAACCATCGTGAAATCCAAATCCATGACCGCTGAGGAAACCTTTCTCAACGATCATCTGGAAAAACAGGGCCTGAAAGTCACGGAAACAGACCTTGGGGAATGGATCATCCAGCTGCGCCACGCAGGCCCTTCCCACATGGTTATGCCCGCCATCCACCTTTCCCGCTATCAGGTGGGCGATCTTTTCACCGGTGTATCCGGAGAAGAGCAGGATCCGGAAAACATCGATAAGCTGGTGAAGGTGGCAAGGAAACAGCTCCGGCCCCGCTTCATTGAGGCTGACATGGGCATCTCAGGAGCCAACTTCGCCATGGCCGACTCCGGAGCCATCGGCATTGTCACCAACGAAGGCAATGCCCGGCTCACCACCACCCTGCCCCGTGTACATGTCACCCTTGCCGGTGTGGACAAACTCATCCCGGATATCAAAACGGCCCTCACGGCCATAAAAGGCCTCACCCGGAACGCCACAGGTCAGGCCATAACTTCCTATGTTACATGGATTAAAGGACAGCCCCCCTGCGGCGCTTCGGAAAAAGAAGTCAAAACCCGACACATCGTCTTCCTGGACAATGGCCGTCTGGCCCTTGCCAAAGACCCGGTGTTTTCAGAAGTGCTGCGCTGCATCCGCTGCGGAGCCTGCGCCAACGTCTGCCCCATCTACCGCATCCTCGGCGGACACACCTACGGCCATGTCTATATCGGTGCCATCGGTCTCATCCTCACCTTCTTCTACCATGGAAGGGACAATGCCCGCGCCATCGTGAAAAACTGCCTCAACTGCCAGAGCTGCAAGGTGGTCTGCCCCGCCAAAATTGATCTCCCCTACCTCATTAAAAAGGTATACCGGGAAGTCATGGACGAAGACGGCAAGCGACCTTTGAGAAACCGGCTGCTCGCCAGAGTCATGGGCAACCGCAAGCTCTTCCACACTCTGCTAAAAAATGCATGGATGGCTCAGGCTCCCATTGCCGACGGTCCAAAGATCCGGCATTTGCCCACCATTTTTGGCCGCAAGCACGATTTCCGCACCATTCCCGTGCTGGCCAAACATCCCCTGCGGGATCAGTGGAGCACCTTCAAGCCAGTGGTCAAAAATCCCAAGCTCAAGGTTGCTCTTTTTGCAGGCTGTGCCCAGGACTTCATTTATCCCCAACAGGCAAAAGATGCCGTTTCCCTTCTTGCCAGCTATGGAGTGGACGTGGATCTTCCCATGGACCAGACCTGCTGCGGGCTGCCCCTTCTCATGATGGCGGAAAATGAAACCGCCAAAGAAGTGGCCGAACAGAACATGAAAGCCCTGAATACGGACAAGTACGATTATATCCTCACCCTCTGCGCTTCCTGCGGTTCCCACATAAAAGAGAATTATCCCAAGCTCTTGCAAAAGGAAAATGCGGTGCCTGAAGGTGTGAAAAAACTTGAAGATAAGATCATTGATTTCTCCTCCTTCATGGTAAATGTGCTGAAAGTGACAGCGGATGACTTCCGTGTGAGCGGCAAGAAGGTGGCCTACCACGCACCCTGCCATCTCTGCCGGGGCCTTGATGTGGTGGAAGAGCCAAGGGAGCTGATGCGGGTTGCTGGCCTTGACTATGTCCCGGCTGCGGATGAAGATGTGTGCTGCGGCTTCTCCGGTTCCTATTCCGTTGATTTCCCGGAAGTTTCCGAGCAGCTTCTCCGCCGCAAGGTGGCCAACATGGAGGCAACGGGGGCGGACATTGTGGTAACGGACTGCCCCGGCTGCGTCATGCAGATTTCCGGCGGCATGGACAAGCACGCCTCCCGGATGCGGGTCTGCCATATGGCGGAGATTTTACAGGAGTTCAGGAAAAAGGAATAAAGTCTTTAAAAACAGAATCAGATAGTTTTTTCAATAGTTTTACATCCTCCTCTCCTTCGGGCTTATCCTTACCAATAAGCATAGAAGAAAGTGGGAAGCTAATAACTGGAAAAAGATATAATTCCCTTGTAGGGGCAGGCCCCTGTGCCTGCCCCTACCCCCTTCCCGTCACGCACAAATCAGCCCTGCTCAAAATCCAAAGCCACAATCTTCAGACGAATACACTCCATAGAACACAGACCTCTGCCATAAAGCAGCTTTGCCACAATCCAGTGAGACCAGCCAGTATAGGGAGGGAAAACCTTCCTGAAAATAGTAACAGAAGACATGGAAAATTTTAATTTATAGGACTATTGGCCTAAAAAGCTCCTTGACGGTCAAAATTTTTATGTATAAACTTAGGATATACATGAGGAGGTGATCATATGCTTGCAAAAGTTCAAAAATGGGGAAATAGTCAAGGACTTCGCCTCACAAAGGCATTGCTTTCAGATGCTCAGATAAATGTAGGCGATGACGTCAATATTCTTGTAAAAAACGGTGCCTTAATTGTCACCCCGGCCCAAAGCGTCCGCAAGAAATATAATCTCAAGGATCTTGTAGCAAAAATTCCCAAAGGGCACCAAACCAAAGAAACCGATTGGGGAGAACCCGTCGGAAAAGAGGTCTGGTAAATGTCAGCCTATATTCCCAGGCAGGGCGACATAATATCTATTACATTTGATCCACAAGCTGGGCATGAGCAAAAAGGACGCCGGCCAGCACTGGTTGTCAGCAAGGATCTATTCAATAGAAACACAGGCTTAGCCATTGTGTGCCCAATTACAAATACTGACCGTGACTTTCCCTTTCATGTACCAATACCAGAGGCAAGCAAGTTGAGCGGTTTCGTCATGGTTGAGCAAGTAAAATCAGTTGATTTCCGAGCTCGCCGTGTTAAACGTATCGAGCAGCGGAACAATGAACTGTTGTCTGAAGTACTTTCAATATTAGATGCTTGCCTATACGAGTAGGCCAACCAAAGCATCAGCAGACCGCTGCCATACAAAAGCTTTGCCATGAGCCCGTGGGAAAGGATTATTTTCCGTATGCTCCGAACAATATTCAATAAAGCATTGACCTCCTCCGCTCCGAACCATTATAGTTGATATGGTTCATTTGGCATAAATCTGCTTTCATGGGGGCCTATAATATGGAAAAAACAATTGATGTTACTGCGGCACGCAGGCAATTCGGAACACTTCTGGACGAAGTCTTCCACAAAGGGGATATTTTTACCATCGAAAGAAAAGGTAAGCCACTGGCAAGGATTATTCCTCTTGATCAATCTATTCACCGAGAAGAGAAGAAAACAATTTCTTTACAGCAAAAAGCACTACTGAAAGAGCTGAATAGTCTTCCTAACATTGGTACAGATAAAGATCCGGTTGAAGTTCTTAGATCCATTCGTGAGCAAAAGCGAATCAAGACAGCCAATGAATATGACAAATAAACGCTACATACTGGATGCCAATGTGTTCCTGGAATATATTTACAATCGTTCGTTACAAGGTAAGGCAAAACAGATAATTAAAGATGCAATTCTGGAGAAAATTCAAGTCATAGTTCCAAGCCTTCTTCTGGATGAGATCACGGAAGTTTTGTGCGGTAATATGAACAACATTGAGAGTGTCGAGAAGCATTTGCAATATATTGAAAAAATTACAGAGTCAGAAGTATTGAATATTGTTGTTCCAAATACCAGAACTCGCATGAAAGCAGTGGAGCTCGCAAGAACAGGAAACAAGAAGACTGGCTATCCTGAATTGACAGATTGCATCTATCATGCCTTGGCCATCATGAACGACGCTATTTTTATAACGAATGACAAAAGACATATTGCAAAAGTGAAGCATTTTGGACATATTGTCAGATTATCAGATTATCCGAAGATGGAATAAATTCTGGGTTTGCACCAGGTATTGTACAAATGGGTGGGTGTAGCCCCTGCTTTATTCTTTAACAAAAAGCCCTGTATCCTTACCGGCACAGGGGCTTTTTTTATGGGCCAGATTTTATGGTTTTTCAGGCATAGCCGAAGAGTGGTGACTGCTTATACGCCAGCTGGTGCCATCCCACCTGTACGTAAAGGTGTAGCGGCCCTGTACCCTCTCTCCGGTTTCTTTGAATGTGAAGGTATAAAGACCCGAATCAATGGCCGCATTACAGCCCAGTTCGATGTGGCTCAGGTCAATCTTTCCCGAGGGCTTTTTTTCCATGAAATGCTCAAAGTAATCCTGCTTTTCCGCAACCGTGAAACGGGGTTTGTTGGACACTGTAGGCAGAAGAATGCTGCCTGCCGCATAGTTTTCCACAACCTTTTCGGGTTCTCCGCTTTCAAGGGAAAAATTCCAGCGTTCAAAGAGGGCGGCGATTTCTTCCTGTGAGCTTTCTTTGCAGACTTCCATGGAATGAGGCTTCTGCGACTGAAATGTGGCACAGCCCGAAAAAGCGAGAACCGCAGCAAACACAAAAAAGTATTTCATCTTCTTTTCCTTTTTCCTTCTCTGTCAATGCCCGCACTCATGACCATGGGCAATGCAACCGATGCCGGAATCCCTTAAATCCCCTGAAATCCATTTATCTGCAATGGCCCGTACATCCCCCATGCAGCCCCGGATCACCTCAATACCACTGGCTGCAAGCACCCGTATGGCACCATCTCCCATATTACCGGCAATCAACACCTTTACCCCCAGCTCCGCCAGGGTTCCTGCGATATTGGACTTGCAGCCGCATCCCACCGGAGAGGCCACCTTTTCTTCATTGATAATCTCTTTTTTCTCGTTCAGCGTGAACACGGTAAAAAACTCACAATGTCCGAAATGGCTGTCTATGGTATTGTTTTCTTTGGTTGGCAATGCAATTTTCATTGATAACTTTCACCAGACCTCCTGCTGATTATCCACAGGGGACAGGTGCCTTTCCTTTTGATTAGCGTTGATTAAAAAAATAATTTTATGACTCCTGATCTTCAGATGCAAGCGGATACTGACAAAGCTCCATGAGAATACCATCAGGCCCCAGAAAATACACAAGTTTTTTACCCGTTTTCTCCCAGGTCTGTACAGGACTCAGGAAAACAGCACCCAAAGACTTAAGATTCTCAACGGTTTTTTCCATATCCTCAACCTGAAAAGCCAGATGCCTGAATCCCACCTTATTTGCCATACTTATCTGACCATCCGGAAGCATGGCAGGCTGATATTCGAGAAGCTCAAGGCGCATGGAAGACCCGGAATGCTCCATGGCAATAAAACGCCCCTTCACCCCGGAAAGGCCAGTGACCTTTTCAAGAAAGGCCCCGTCCAGATCCGATTCCATCACAGCCCTGAATCCCATAGCCTCAAAAAAGCCTGCTGCCTTTGCAAGGTCTGTCACAACAATATTCAAATGGTCCATGCACAGAATCATCATTCACCTCAGCAGATATCAAAAATATTGGAAAAAACACGGCTGAAAGACAAAGGCCATAGGAAATAAAAATATCTCCCGAGAAATAAGATTGCCTCCCATGACCAAATGATTCAGAATAATCGGCTGCAGGATAAAGCGAGGCCAAAAAGCCTCCTGATTCACCTGAAAAAATCCTGCCTGATACCTATCCTCCACCGCACAGGGTGTACACACCTTTTTTATAAAACCGGAGCCACGCAGATGCCAGATTCCATGACAGATCCTAAAACAGAGCAGCAGGCCAGAATGCTGGCAAACCGCATCCAGAAACGTTTTAAGCATTTCCATAAACGTTTCCAGCGTCAGGGCCTTGAGGTTTTCCGGCTCTATGACTGGGATATTCCGGAAATCCGTGCGGTTGTGGACTGGTACGGCGGGCATCTGGTGATAGCGGAATACATGCGGGAGCAGTCTAAGCCCCACTGGCTGCCTGCCATGGCTGAGGCTACAGCCGCTGCCCTTGGTGTACCCATGGAAAAGGTTCATTTGAAAAAAAGGCATGCTGGCATAAGGGACGGAAAACGCTATGGCCGCCTTGACCGGACCGACGAAAAAATCATCATGGGGGAAAGGGATCTGAAATTCTGGATCAACCCCTCTGATTTTGTGGATACGGGACTTTTTTCCGACCACAGAAATACCAGAGCCATGGTCAGGGAGCTGGCTGAAGGTTCGAGGTTTCTCAACCTTTACTGCTATACGGCAAGCTTTACCTGCTACGCTGCAGCGGGCGGTGCCTTAAAAAGCCTTTCCATTGACCGGTCCCAGGGCAATCTTGACTGGGCAGGAGAAAACTTCAGACTCAACGGCGTGGACGGAAAAAAACACAGGCTGCTTCAGGCCGATGCCATGGACCATCTGAAGACTCTCAAGAAAAACGGCGAGACCTTCACCCTTACCATGGTGGATCCCCCTTCCTACTCATCGGCGAGGGATAAGGGAAAAACCTTTGATATTGCAGAAGATCATCCAGAACTGCTGCACAGGGTTCTGGATGTCATGGAAAAAGACGGGACTGTATTTTTTTCCACCAACCATCAGGCCTTTGAGCCCCTGATGGACAGCCTGAAAGTCCGGGAAATCGAAGAGATCACCCAAAAAACCATTCCCGAAGATTACCAGAACAAAAGAAAAAAGATACACCGTTGCTGGCGTATCCTTGTCTGAAAAAAATGTAATTGTTTAGCACAGTTTTATTCCGAAATGCCAACACTGTAACTTCAATAGTTCCGTACCATTGGAAGGTACCTTGGCTGTTTAAAAGTAACGTTACAATCGTTACGAACAGAGCTTCGCAGGCCTATGCGAGATAATCGGCAAACTGCCTGAAAGGTATGACTGAGTTTGATGAGAGGGTTGGGTGAACGTCCTTTCCCTTTCAATCCGGAGACGGCTGTGATAAAAATTTCCAGCATTCATGAGAACCGTCCGGGGGCTCCGGCCCCCTTATCCTTTTTCCTTCAGAAAGTGTTTTGCATGCAGGAGTTTGCCCCAGCCTTTCCCCATGAAGTATCCATCCGTATCCCCATGCACATGGTAGATCTCGGCAATGTTATCTATCACAGCCGCTATCTGGACCTGTATCACGAAGCAAGGGATCATTATCTCGATGCCGCGGACTGCAGCTACAGAGAAATTATGGAAAAAAATTATCATCTAGCCGTTGCCGATACCCATATTCAGTTCAAAAGACCCATCCGCTACCTTGAAACAGCAATCATCCGCACCCGCATTGCCTGGATCCGGAACCGAAGCCTCTGCGTTGTTCAGGAAATGACAAAAGACGTCAACGGGACATTACAGTTATGCAACAGGGCCGAATTCACCCTGGTATGTATCGGACCAGAATTCAAAGCCATTCGTATTCCCGATACCTTCATTCAGAGACTGGCCCTTTTTCAGACCTCTGCCTGAATTGAGCATTCCGGCATACTTCCGGTTCCACCCCATGACCGGAAGCCCCCTACCCGCAATCTGATAAGCGCATGTTTTTTTTTCTTGGCATACAAATGCACCAATCGGCTGTATCCACCTTTCATGCCTCGGCGGCATAGGAACTGACCTATATTCAGTCGGCCATGGATATTTTCGTAGAGAACGCCTTAAATACGGTGGACTGCAGGCCATACGCTCCCACAACAGGAATCGCAGGTCTGGATGTTGCATCCTCGCCCTCACCTGCCTGATCCAGAACAGCTTCCATTCCTATCCGCAAAACCACCCGCATGCTACAGGATGTGGTAAAAAGCAAAGGGGATCTTACCCGTAAACTGGAAGTGCAGAGCCGGGATGAAATCGGTGACATGGCCACCGGATTTAACACCTTCATTGAAAAAATCCATGAAATAGTGACCGATGTTATCTCCAGAGCAGGTCTTGTCAACCGCTCTTCCGGTAACGCAACCCGTTCCATGGACTTTCTGTGAGGGGCTGTCGAAGCCATTGGCAAAGCTACGGCTAACATCAGTGAAATATCGGAGCAGACCAACCTACTTGCCTTGCTTTTCAACAGGCATTCAATTAAAAGAATCTCGTGGACCCGGCTACGCCATTCTCAAGCAACATTCTTCAAAGAAAGTTCAGCCCCATGATGACCTTTGAACGACTCCTCTTTGAAATATCATCCAAGTTCGTCAACATTCCTGCTTCGGAAGTGGATCAGGAAATTAATGATGCCATCAGAAAAATTGTGGAGTTTCTCGGCATTGACCAGAGTGTTTTCGGAGAATTCAGGGATGGCAGCCATGAACTGAAAATAAGCCACGGGTATACCGCCCATATATGGCCGGAAAACCCGGGCATTATCCTCAATGCTCTAGCTCCTAACATCACCCTCCGCCTCAAGCGGGGCGAGGTGGTCAACCTTTCCAGCCTTCCCGATGACGCACCGGAAGACTGGCATGAAGAACGTCAGTATGCGGAAAAGGTAGGACTCAAATCATGTGTGGGCGTAAGCCTCAAGATCGGAGGGTCTGTACTGGGTGTCATCATTTTTGAATCCTACCGCAGACACCAGAACTGGACGGAAACCTCCATTCGGCACATGCGGCTTCTGGCCCAGGTTTTTGCCAGTGCGCTGGAACGCAAACAGACCGAACTCAAGCTCAGAAAAGCCTTTGACACCATACAAAAACTGTCTGAACGCCTGAAAGCAGAAAACAGTTATCTCAAAGAATCCATCCTCAGTGAAAACCGCTACTCCCACATTATCGGCAACAGTCCGGCCATGACAGAGGTGCTGAACCGCATGGAACAGGTGTCCGTGACCGATGCCTCCGTTCTGCTTATGGGAGAAACGGGCACAGGCAAAACCGTTCTGGCAGAACTGGTCCATGCCATAAGCCACCGAAGTACCAAAACCATGATCAAGGTCAATTGTGCGGCCCTGCCATCCAATCTCTTGGAAAGCGAATTCTTCGGGCACGAAAAAGGAGCTTTTACAGGAGCAGTAAACAAAAAAATCGGGCGCTTTGCCATAGCCCACGGTTCCACCCTTTTTCTGGATGAAATAGGGGAGCTGCCTCTGGATCTCCAGGCTAAATTCCTCAGAGTACTGGATGACGGCGAGTTTGAACCCATTGGCAGCAACCGCACCGTACGTGTAAATGTCCGCATTGTGGCAGCCACAAACCGGAATCTGGCCCGGATGGTGCAAGAGGGGACGTTTCGGTCTGACCTCTACTATCGGCTGAATGTGTATCCCATACTCGTCCCCCCGCTAAGAGAAAGGCAGGAAGACATACCGGAAATGGTGCACTCTTTTATTCATCAGCTTTCCAAAAGCATGGGACGGCATATTGGTCCCTTGTCAGAAAAAGACATGGCAGCCATGACCGCCTATTCCTGGCCGGGCAATATCCGTGAGCTGAAAAATGTGGTGGAAAACGCCATGATTTCTTCCCAGGGAGCTGTCCTTTCCCTGCACCCTCCTCCGGGCGGTCATGAACACCAGCCACAGGAAACACTGAACCATGCCGAAGCAGAACGCCAGCTGATTCTCTCCACGTTACAACAGGCCAGGGGCAGAATTAAGGGAGCGGGTGGAGCCGCCGCCATTTTAGAACTGAAACCGTCCACCCTCTACTCCAAAATGAAAAAACTCGGCATCCGTAATCCGTGGAAATCTCCCGAACCCTGACAAAGACAGACAAAAAGGCTGCCATTGCAGAAATCACTCAACCTGTTACTTGGTTTAATTGCATTGGTAGTCGGTACTTTTCTCTTTAGCAGCTACGAAAAAAAACCTCTGGTCATTGTTTTTGCTGGGCCGTTCACAGCCCCCTGCACTGGTATGGGAGTTCATGGAAGATTCCAGCGATTCCTCCCAAAATCACTGACAATAAAAAGGGAGCTCTGTCCAAACAACAGGAACTCCCCCATCTATAATCAGGTTTACATCTCTCCTTGCAGATGAACGGCAGAAATGACAGATCAATCTGGCATTCCTTTTACAAATGAAGCCACCTCTTCATAGACAGTGAGTTCAGGTTGCTGCAGGAGATGAGACCCCACCCATTTAAAAAACTCCTGCACATGGGCCATGCTGCCATGACGCTCAAAAGCTTCCCTGTCCGCATATCTTTCATATACAAAGAAAACACCCGGGTTTTTCCGGTCTTTATGCAGGGAGTAGACCAGCACCCCTTCTTCTGACGCTGCGGCTCTTACAAGCTCGCCAAGCCTTTCTTCCGCCGGAACTGCTGCTTCCGGCTTTACCCGTATCATCGCCGTAACCACCATATCTTCCTCCTTTTACCAAAGCTATAAGGTCCCATCGTTTATGTCTGCACAGAGGACTGGCCCAAAGAACCCTGGTTTCCGTTTGCAGAGCCTGCGGCAAGACTCTGCAAACGGACTTCCGGCAAAAAGGGGCTGCCCACGTCCTTCCAGTCCATAAAGATCCAATCCTCCATGATCCACCCCATTAAAGGGACTACGGATTCATGATTAATATAGAGACAGCTCCGGCATTCAGGCCAGCATGCCCCCATCACAGATCAGGCAGGTACCCGTGGTATAGGAGGCCGCATCCGATACAAGGTAAAGGGCAGCGCCTGCCATTTCACTGGGAGCGGCAATGCGTTGCAGGGGAATCATGGAAATCACCGCCTTGCTGACAGCTTCGTTCTCCGTAATGGCACTGGAAAATTTCGTTTCTGTCATACCCGGCAACAGGGCATTGACACGGATTCCACAGGGTGCCAGCTCCCTCGCAAAGGCCTGAGTCATGGATATCAAGGCTGCTTTCGTGATGGAATAGATCCCCTGCATCTGCGCGGGACGGATTCCGTTAATGGAAGAGACGTTGACAATGGCGCCTCCCTGCCCTTTCTTTTTCATCAGTATGGCCGCCCTCTGGGACATAAAAAAGGGCCCTTTCAAATTCACATCATGGGTTTTATCCCAGGCCCAGGCCTCCGCATGGAGCATTTCACCAAAATAGGGATTGGCTGCCGCATTATTTACAAGGATATCCAGCCTCCCATGCTTTGCCTCCACAGCATCCATGAGAGAGGCAATCTGATCCAGATCTCCCATGTTACAGGCCATGGCCTCGGCCGAGCCCCCCTGGGAACGGATCCTGTCCACAACAGTCTCAAGGCTATCCAGTTTACGGCTCACCAGAATACAATGCGCGCCATACTCCGCAAACGTTGCGGCAATACTCTCACCAATACCCCTGCTCGCTCCCGTAATCAATGCCTTCTTATGCTCAAGGGAAAACAGATTCATTCCTTCACCTCCCCTTCTCCGCCGTTCACCTGTCCGGGTTCCATGCTGTCATTTACTTCATGAATGGCAGCACTCTGGTTCTCTACTAACACACGGGCAATGGCATCCAAATTCGGAGATCCGGCTTTCGGCCCTTCAATCTTCTCCGCCCTGCCTGCATCCTCTGTTTTTTTCATGGCTTCTCCTTCCATACAAAGGGAATCACCAACTCGCGGACATCCCGGCAAGCCGTTTGACAATATCCTTTCTTTCCTGAATATTGTACTGAGATGTGATGGCAATCTGCTCCATAACAGGAGAGCCTCCTCCGTGGAAACTTGCATAATTCAAGGTTCCTGCAAGGGAAGAAACGGTCAAATCGCTGAAATACAGCCAGAAACGGATCTGGTCCTCCACGGGTATCTTTGTATTCCGCTTCAGGTATTTTTCCAGATAGGGCCTGAGCTCCTCATTCACCAGATCCTGTTCATAGGGGAAGGTAGCGGGTACACCACCTGCTATATCACAGAGTATCTCCTGTTCATGGAAAACAGCCTCACCCGTAAGGCAGCGGCCCACATTGCAGTAAATGGAGTTGGGAATGCAGGAACCCGGACCAAAAGGCACCGGCCCCATGCCCGGGATGGTCATCTCTGCCTTACCAAGGGACGATGCCGTATAGCCGGCGGCATAACCCAGTTCCGCAATCTGAATGATGCTGGCAAGCTTTTCCTTTACACGGGCGCTTTTCTCAATACCGTTCACCTCTGCTGCTAAAGCGGCAAGCCCCATGGTAATATCGCCAATGGCCGGTTTGCATCCGGAATAGCTGTGGCGGTGGAAGAGGGCAAACAGCAGGGCACACAACCCTCCGTGAAGATGCTCACCGCAGAGAAAGACCCTGTCCCATGGCACAAAAACTCTGTCAAAAATCACATAGGAATCCGCGGCCCCAAAATCAAACCCCCGCTTAAAATGCTTACGGGCTCTCATATTATGGGGATGCACCACCTGGGTAAGACCTTCTGCATCCGAAGGAATGGCAAAAGCCACCGCATAATCCTTCTCCTCCTCCGTAAGGGAACGGGTCGGCACCACCATAATCTCATCCGCAACGGAAGCCTGGGTGATATGCACCTTGCAGCCCGTTACCACAATCCCTTTGCTGTTTTTTTCCACCACATGGAGGTACTGGTCCGGATCGGGCTGCTGGGAGGGACGCAGCATCCTTTCGCCCTTCACATCGGTCTGAGCACAGGCCACCACCAGGTCTTTTTTCTGAAAATTATCCAGCCATCTGAGAAAATTCTTATGGTATTCCGTAGCACCTCCATTGGCCTTATCTGCTTCATAGGAGATGATGTTCACCGCATTACTGGCATCAGCGCCCATGCATCGACCGATGCAGTAGCCAACTTCCCGGCAGAGCATGCGCGTCATGTCCTGCTTTTTATGCAGATCTTCGGGACTCTGGTGAATATGACAGAAACGATTGATGGTTTCACCGCTCAGATGGGATTTGGCCGTGCAAAGGTGGGCTTTCTCAGGATCCATTGCCGCATCAAAGGTGTGACCCAGAACATTCAGGGTCATCTTCAGCTCCTCGTGATCCCGGCTAATTTTTTCTCCCTTGTAATAAATGTTCTTCTTCATTTTCATCAGATCGGCAACGTATTGTTCCTTTGTTCTCATGGCAGCCTCCTTTAAAAGAAATAGAAAAAAACCGTATTCTGCGGTACACGAACTCCTGCCCATTCTCCAAAGCGAGGACTGTGCCACACAAGATGCAATAATAAACATTTGAGTTAAATAGAAAAAAACAACACGCCCAACAACAGGACACAAAAAAGGTCTTTATGTCGCCCGCTAGGGACGATATAAAGACCTTTTTCAGTTCTATTACCTTACGACATCAGCTTTCAAGAGCCGATTTTTCAGGTGCCTGTCTCTGGGGAATCATCAAACCAAACATACTGCAGAATAAATTCCTCCAGATTTTCCAAACTGGCTGCAAGAATAATGTTTCTCACTTCTATTTCTTCCAGACGATTATCAAAATAAGGATTCAGCATCTTCCTAAAGTGCAACGAAAATCGCTATGGCCGCGTTGACCGGAACGACGAAAAAAACACAGACTGCTTCAGGCCGATGCCATGGACCATCTGAAGACTCTCAAGAAAAACGGCGAGACCTTCACCCTTGCCATGGTGGATCCCCCGTCCTACTCATCGGCGAGGGATAAGGGAAAAACCTTTGATATTGCAGAAGATCATCCGGAACTGCTGCACAGGGTTCTGGATGTCATGGAAAAAGATGGGACTGTATTTTTTCCACCAACCATCAGGCCTTTGAGCCCCTGATGGACAGCCTGAAAGTCCGGGAAATCGAAGAGATCACCCAAAAAACCATTCCCGAAGACTACGAGAACAAAAAAAAAAGATACACCGTTGCTGGCGTATCCTTGTCTGAAAAAAATATGAAAATTGATGCCAGCAGCCTCAAAAGGCCATAAAATCCTTTTCACATGCAGGAAAAAGCCCCAGTTCCTCTCCTTTGCGGAAGAAAAAAGCCACGGTTTCCCTGCCCTCTTCCCCCAGATCAATGGAAAAATCATTCACATAAAGGGCAATATGCCTTTCCATGACATCCGCTACCATTTCCTGGGCATGGGAACGGATATAAGGCATGGCCCCTTCGGGAAAACGCCTTGCATGGAGAATGCTTTCGCCGATGGCACGGCTCAGCAGCTCTGCCGAAGAAAGCATATCCCTTCTAAGGGCAATACCCCCCAGAGGAATGGGAAAGCCTGTTGTCTCCTCCCAGAAAGCTCCCAGATCCTGAATACAGATCAGACCATATTCCTTGAAAACAAAACGGCCTTCATGGATAATCAATCCGGCATCAACCAGACCATCCCGCAGGGCGGGCATAATGGTCTCAAAGGGCATGGGCCGCAGATCCAGATCCTTCCCCAGAAAAAGACGCAGCAAAAAAGTGGCTGTGGTATCCAGACCCGGAACAGCAATGACCGAACGCCGCAGCCTGTCCCTGTCCATTGACTCTCTGGCCGTAAGGAGAGGACCGCAGCCCCGCCCCAGAGCCGCACCCGAAGGAAGCAGAGCATAGCTGTCCCTGAGCCTTCCCAGTGCGGCAAAGGAAAGTTTGCTTACAGGATAGAGCCCCTGAAAAGCCCACTGGTTCAGGGTTTCCACATCGGCAAGCACGGCCTCCGGAGAAAAACCGGGACAAGGTACACGTCCATGGATCAGGGCGTCGAAGATAAAGGTGTCATTGGGGCAGGGAGAAAAGGCCAAGCTGAGCCCGGCCCCTTGATTATGCGGCATTGTCTATGCAGCACTTCTTATATTTTTTACCGGAGCCACAGGGACAGGGATCATTGCGGCCTACCTTGGGACCTTCCCTTCGAACCGTCTCCGCCGTAACGGGCTGGCCATCATAAAAATACCATTTTCCATCATCACCCTTACGGAAAAAGGCCCGCTCATGGTGGACATAGCGCTTGCCGTCCTGGGAAAAATGGGCCGCAAACTCAAGATTGCCTTCCGTATCCCCTTCCAGCCCCTTTTCTTTGGCAAGAATTTCAAGGCCATGCCATTGGGAAGATTCAGCCCAGGCCTTGGCACCTTCGGCATCATAATCGCCCCGCTGATCCGGGTGGGTCGTCTCAAAAATATAATCCATGGAAATGCGGGCATAGGCCGTATAACGGGACCGCATAAGGATTTCAGCGGTTGGGGCATTTACAGAACCTGCAATATAGGGTTCACAGCAGGCATCAAAGGTCTGGCCAGAACCGCAGGGACATTGTTCCATTTTTTTTCTCCTTGGTTGTTCTTCAGAGTAAACAAGGCGGCATGATACCCGACTTAAGGGGGAATACTAAAACAAAAGGCCATCCCCTGCCAGATGCATGGCACCATAAAACATCACACAGCCTGCACAAAACTATCCAGAGAAAAGGGTGTCAGGCTTTCATAGCCATCTTCGGTCACCACAATGGTCTGCTCAAACTGGGCGGAAAGGCGGCCGTCTCTGGTAACGGCCGTCCACTTATCCTCAAGAATATAAAGATCTTTTTTTCCTATGTTAATCATGGGTTCCACCGTAAAGGTCATACCCGGAACCAGAGGAACACCGGTACCTTTCTTTCCGAAGTGAAGTATCTGCGGCCCCTCATGAAATTCCAGCCCCACCCCATGGCCCACAAACTCCCTGACCACGGAATAGCCCTGCCCTTCGGCATAGCGCTGTATGGCCCACCCGATATCCCCTGTGGTATTACCCGGCTTTACCATGGCAAGTCCCTGCCTCAGGCTTTCCAGGCTTGCGGCCACCAGTCTTCTTGCCTCGGGAGAAGGAGCACCTATAAAATAGGTGTAATTGGCATCTGCATAATAACCATCCAGAATGGTGGTGATATCCACATTCACAATGTCTCCGTCCGCCAGCACCCTGCCTCCGGGAATACCATGGCAGATAACCTCGTTAGGGGAAACACATACGCTCTTGGGAAATCCCCTGTAGTTCAGAGGGGCGGGAATCCCGCCATTTTTCAGGGTGTGGCGATGCACCAGTTCATTCACATCATCCGTTGTGATACCCGATTTCAGATATTCTGCCACCAGCTGATGGGTCTCCATCACAAGCTTACCCGCCTTGCGTATACCTTCTATCTGCTCTTTGCTTTTCAGACGCACACCATAGGTCTGCTGATAATATTTATTGAGATCCACCTTCAGGGGCTCTTTACGGCTGGCACAACATTTTTTATATTTTTTCCCGGACCCGCAGGGGCAGGGATCATTGCGTCCGATTTTCATCAAAAGCTGCATTGGATGACTTCCTTTTCATGCCTGCTCACAGCCTCTTCGGATCTTACAAACAAAGGACATTCCTTTTCCTGATGACCCAAAAAGCTGCTATGGTAAAATTTCAGGCAAGGCCTGAAAGGAAAGAAAACTATAAAAGAATGTAAGCCAAGTCAACCTTGATGGCAAAAGTTCATGCATATGTCCGGAACTGCGCCCGAATTCCCTTTTTTTCATGACTGAAAAAGACCCCTATGAATACTCAGGAACTGCCACCTTTAATGGATATCCATACCATCCAAACCCTTGCCGGGCACATGGGCCTTGGAAACTGCAAACCAATACCGGACATCTGCCTTGCAGGCAGTCCGGAACGCAGCCAGAGCCGCATGGCTGTGGAAACCAAAAAGGGCATTTTTGTTCTGGAGCGTTTTTCCCTGAATCAGGGGCCCCGTAAAAACCTCATTGCAGATCTCCTTTTCCGCCTTGATGCCTTAGACCTGCCCCACATACTTCTTCCACTGCGGGATGACAAAGGAAGGGCGCTGATCAAAAAAAACGCCGCCTTCTTCCAGTTCACACCCTATATCAAGGGAGAAGAGCTTCCCAGACCGGAATATACCAAAGACAGCTGGCGGGGAAAAGCCTTTGCAGGCTTTATAATCAATCTTTTAAAAAAGGGCACCATGGCCCGTATCAATACCCCACCCTTTAAGATCCTTGCATACATCAGAGAACTGATGCAGATTCTAAAACTCCGTGAAACCTGGCTCCATGATCGCATACTCCCCATAAGCGAGCAAATTGAAGCACATCTTGGCCCGCTTCTGGAATCAATCCCCCTCACCCTCAGCCATGGGGATCTGCACCCGGTTAATGCCCTTTTCGGAAGAAAGGAACTGCTTTACGTCATAGACTGGGAGTTCTGTGGACCCAAGCCAGACATCCATGACACGGCCAACCTCATCGGATGCCTTGGCAGTGAAGATCCCATGGCATTGCAAGGGCCCTTTGTGCGGGATCTTCTCAGAAATCTCAGGGCATCGGGACTAGTATCCCCTGCAGGCTGGCAGGCACTGGCCTCCATGGTGGCAGCCATACGCTTCTGCTGGCTTTCGGAGTGGCTGAGAAAAGAGGATTCGGAAATGATAGATCTGGAATGTGATTATCTGGAGCTGCTTGTATCCCACAGACAAGCCCTTTCCGATCTCTGGCTTTCCCTGCCGGAAAAATGATAGAGATAAAACCATCTGATGCTGGGGCTTTTAAAGACCCCTATTTTTAAACGCCATACCAAGGAATCTTTTTTCATGCAGCAGTTTGAAGCTTTTTTCCCCCATGAAACCCGCATCCGTATCCCCATGTCCATGGTTGATCCGGGAAATGTTGTTTACCACAGCCGTTATCTTGATCTTTACCACGAAGCCCGTGACCGGTATATGGATGCCGCAGGCCACAGCTATGCAATCCTGATGGAAAACAATTACCATCTGGCCGTGGCCGACGCCCACCTGCAATTCCGCAAACCTGTAAGATACATGGAAACAGCCATTATCCGCACCCGTTTCAACTGAATGAAAACCCGAAGCCTTTCTGTAATTCAGGAAATAAGTAAAGAAACGGATGGCATTGAGGAACTCTGTAACAGGGCAGAAATCATACTGGTATGCATAGGCCCGAAATTTACCGCAAGCCACATCCCTGAAAGTTTAAAAGAAAGCATTAGCCGTTTCCAGGCAGCCCAGGTGGAATAAACCTTTTTTAAAGACTTGCAGATGCTTTGATCTTCCTTCACATCTTTATCATCTCTACTGAATGTCCTTTCTTTAGAGAAATAATATACATTTTACGGCAGCCGGGTTTTAAAGACCGGCTGCTCCTTTACCCTTTTCTGTTCCTCAGCACTGGGGCTGAATACTGCGTCACCGCAGAGACACGAACACACAGCGAGATGCAGGACTTCCCGGAGCACCACATATTTTCCTTGATTCTTAAATAAAAATAACTCACTATATCCAAAGTCAGTACCTTAAAGCCTTACCTTAAAGACAAATTCTTTACAGACCCTGCAAAGAAACTAAAGCATTCCTGTTTATACAGTTCTTTCCCCAAATCAACTTACCTGTTTATACCTCTAAGGAGGCCTGCCATGCATTTTTCCATACGCCAGAAACTGCTGTTTGCCTTTTCCATGAGTATCCTTGTTCCCCTTCTGCTCACCTTTCTTTTTCTTGGTATACAGATCCGTAAAACCAGCGTGGAAAACTTCCATGCTGGGGCAGCCAAGGAGCTGACCCATATAGAAGCTGCCATGGACATTTTCATGGAAAATGCCCTGAACACGGTGCGCATGCAGGCACTCAACCCGGATGTCAGAAAGATTAATGAAGAAATAAGCTCTTATAAAGATGCCCGCCGGGAAATGAGCCCCAAAGATATGGAACTCTCGGATCTTGAAAATAAAATCCGGTCTTTCTTCGGGCAGATTGAAAACAGCAGCCCCCATCTTGTGGAAGTCTTCCTTGGAACCCGCTGGGGCGGCTTTACATCCTCAGGCAATTCTCCCATGCCCGCAGGCTATGATCCCAGAGCAAGACCCTGGTACAAAGAAGCCATGGGGGACATATCAAAACCCAGCATTTCCAATGCCTACATGTCCACCACCGGAGAACCGGTCATCAGCCTCATGCATGGAATACAGTCAGAAAAAAATGAACTCGTGGGCATCGCAGGTCTGGATGTGAGTCTTGGCGCTTTGACCAGCCTGATCCAGAGAAGCCAGATCGGAGAAACGGGCTATGTCATGCTGGTGCAGGGCGACGGAGTTATCCTTGCCAACCCCAGAAACCCTGAAACCAACTTCAAAAAACTGACGGAAAGCGGCATTGAAGCCTTCAGGGTTCTCGATAAAACAGACAGAGGGAGCGCATCCCTTGAAATCAAGGGAACAGAATGGCTGGCCGAAGTGCACACCCTTCCGGGACTTGGCTGGAAGCTTGTGGGTTTAATTGAGCGCAGTGAAGTGATGGAAGGCTTCAGGGCAATGATGCGCCTCATGGTAATCATAGGCATCCTTGTTTTTGCTGTTTTCATGGGGCTGGCCTACATCATGGCCCTGTCCCTCTCCACACCCATTCAGAAAACCACAAGAATGCTTCAGGATGTAGCCGAAGGCGAAGGAGACCTCACCCGGAGGCTGAAGGTTCAAAGCAGCGATGAAATCGGCGTTATGGCCACCGGCTTCAACACCTTTATCGAGAAAATCAGAGAAATAGTGGCCGATGTGGTCACCAGAGCCGGTCTTGTTAACAGATCCTCCGGAAAGCTCATGGATATTGCCGCAAACATGGATCAGAAGGTGGACGAAACCGCCCGGAAAGCTCAGGCTGTGGCCACAGCCATAGAAGAAATGAATACCGGTTTCAGTTCCATTGCCGCAGCCATGGAAGAAGCCAACCAGAACACCAATATGGTGGCAACGGCTTCCGAAGAAATGTCCGCCACAATTTCTGAAATTGCACAAAATACGGAAAATGCCAGAGCCATTGCGGATCAGGCGGTAAAGGAAGCCCGAAATGCCACAGAATCCATGGATATTCTGGGCAAAGCCGCCGATGCCATAGGCAAAGTGACAGCCACCATCAGCGAGATATCGGAACAGACCAATCTTCTGGCCCTGAATGCCACCATCGAGGCCGCCAGAGCCGGTGAGTCTGGCAAAGGTTTTGCCGTTGTAGCCAATGAAATCAAGGAACTTGCCAAACAAACCGCAGCAGCCACAGAAGACATAAAGCAGCGCATCAATGATATTCAGGGCAGTACCCACAACACCATCGGCCAGATCAGCACCATCGATAAAACAATCCTTGAAATCAATGATATCATTGCCACCATTGCTACAGCCATAGAAGAACAGTCCGCCGCCACCCGTGAAATTGCAGACAATGTGGGACAGGCATCCAGAGGCCTTCAGGAAGTAACGGCCAATGTGGCCCAGAGCAGCCATGTAATCAAGGAAATCACAAGGGATGTAGGGGATGTAAGCAGTGCTGCAGCAGAAATGAAAATCAACAGTCAGAATGTTGCCGTAAATGCACAGGATCTCCGGTCTCTGGCCGAAGAACTTCAGGCCCTTCTGGGAAGGTTCCGCACCTGAACTCCGTCTATACCTTAATGAAAAAGGAGTGTGACCATGGGGCCATACACAAAAAAACTATCCCTGCTGATTAGCCTCTGCGCCTTCACACTTCTCTGGGGCTGTGAAAAACCGCCTGTCCTGATAGGGTTTTCCGGCCCCCTCACAGGGTCCTATGCGGACCTTGGAATACACGGCCGTAACGGTGCCCAGCTTGCCCTGGAAGAAATAAATGCCCAGGGTGGCATTGCAGGCCGCAGGCTGGAGATGATCAGCCGGGATGACAAAGGGACTGCGGAAGGGGCCATTCAGGCGGACAGGGAACTGATAGAGGCAAAAGTTACGGCCATCATCGGACACATGACAAGCTCCCAGACCCTTGCGGCCATGCCCCTCATTGAAGAAGCCGAAATGGTACTGTTCAGCCCCACCACCTCCACACCGGAACTCAGCGGTATTAAAGATTTCTTCTTCCGCATACAGCCAACGACGGATACTGCTGCAACAGCTCTGGCCCGTTATGCCGCCATGGACATGGATTTAAAGCGTATCGGCTCCGTATGGGACAAAAACAACAAGGCCTTTTCCCTGCCCTTTCACAATGCATTTTCAAAAGAATTTAGCACCCATGAAAGAAGAATTGTACTGGAAAAAAACATTTTTTCTCCTGACAGACCAAACTGGGATGCCCTGGCTGAGGAGCTGGCCGAGGCAGAGCTGGATGCCCTTCTTGTGGTTCTTTCCGCAAGGGATGCTGCCGCCCTGACCCAGGCCATGCAGACCCGAAATGCGGTACTGCCCCTTCTCAGCGCGAACTGGGCCATGACGGAAGAGCTGCTCACCGCAGGGGGCAGAACCGTCGAAACCATGATATTTGCAGGCCATGCCTTCAGTGAAAATCCCACATCAATGTATGAAAAATTTCTTGAAAATTACCACAAGCGCTATGGCCAGTGGCCTTCCTTTGCCGCAGAATATGCCTATGACACAATGCACATTCTGGGCAAAGCCCTCCAGAAAACCGGCGGCCAGAGGAAAGGACTGCCTGAAGCCCTTGTGGCAACAGAAAACTACCCCGGCCTGCGCTGGCCCATTTCCATTGATGCCTATGGCGATGTGGTCAGCTCCATCTTTATCACAGAGGTAAAGGACGGTCAGTTCCGCATTCTCAGCACAATCCCTATGGAGTCCATGCCATGACAGCCGCCTCCATCAGCACCCTGCTCCGCCGCTATCTGGCCCTTCGCCTTCTGCTCCCGGCGGTTTTTCTGGTTATGGGTCTTTCCACCCTGCTGGGATGGCAGCGCTGGCAGGACATTCAACGGGAACAACATCTTCAAACCATGGCTTTGTCGGAATATGTGGCCACCTACCTCAGCTTTTCCAGAGAAATCATCAACCTGATGGCAGAATCCTCTGAACTGGCAGCTTTCCCAGCCATTGTGCCCGAGTTTCTTAAACATTCCCATGCCTTTGAAAGAATTCTCCTCCTGTCGGATCAGGGAGAGGTGCTGGCCACCATACCGCCCCTTGGGTCCCTTAAAGACTACTCAAGACTAATGCCCATGGACCACAGGAACAAAGACAAACAGGATGTCTACATTTCATCACCCTATCAGGCCCCTTTAAGCAGCAATATAACAGCCAGTCTCTTCAGCTATCCAGTAGGCGGTAAACTTGTGGTGGGAGAGCTGAACCTGTTCAGCCTGCAAAATTTCATAACAGGTCTTGGCCAAACAAAAGACAGCACATTTTTCTTTATCACAGACCGCTATGGTAACCTTGTGGCCCACCCGGATCAGAAAATGGTGGCCCAACAAACCAACCTTGGTAATTTTAAGGCTGTGGAACAGGGCCTGAAGGGGCAAGCCGAATTTCTTGGTATCCATAGAATAAGTGGCGTCCACCATCTTTTCAGTGCCGCACCGGTTCTTGGCGGAGACTGGGTGGTATTCACAGCCTGGAACGCCAGAGCAAAATTTTTCTCCGTATTCGCTACCATGGGTATCCTGACTGTTCTGCTGCTGTTTCTTCTCTCCAGCACGGTCTGGCTGCTTCAGCACAACCTGCATGAGGAAGTCTCCCGCCCCCTTGCCATCTTTGCCGAAGCCATGGACAGCCTTGAAAAGGGAGAAGAAAAAAATATCCGCTATCTCGCAAATCTCAAAAAAACACCCTTTCAGGAACTTGAGATTCTTCGTCAAGGTTTTCTGGATATGGCAGATGCCATTGCCCAAAGGGAAAAAGCCCTGCGCAGCAGTGAAAGCAGATTCAGAAACCTTAGCGATGCACTCCCGGAAAGCGTGTTTGAAACGGATTCTTCCTATTCATTTCAGTATATGAACAAAAAAACCATGGAACAGTTCGCTTACACGGAAGAAGAACTGACCAGTGGAATGACTCTGATGGATCTTAGCATTGAGGAAGAACGCAATCTGATTTTTGATTACCTGTGGCAATCCATGGAAAAGGAAGTTATCAGTCCCCTATCCTTCACGGCCCTGAAAAAAAACGGACAGATCTTTGATGCTCAGCTCCATATATCCACCATCCTCACCAATAACAGCCCCAGCGGTATCCGCGGATTCATCATTGATGTTACAAAATCAAAGGAAGAACAGGCCCAGAGACTTGAAATGGAGAGGCGTCTGCTACACTCCCAGAAACTGGAAAGCCTAGGCGTACTGGCCGGTGGCATAGCCCATGACTTCAACAATATCCTTGCAGCCATACAGGGAAATCTGGAACTTGCCCTTCTGGAAATACCCGACAACTCCCCTGCCCTGGAATCTGTTAACCAGGCCAGTACCGCCGTACGCCGTGCCACGGACCTCACCCGGCAGATGCTTGCCTATTCAGGCAAAGGGCAGTTTCTGGTCCAGCGCATCCAGCTCAACCATTTCATTGAAGAAAGCATGACCATGCTCCAGGCAGTCATGCCCAAAACCATCACCATGGAAACCAGATTAGCACCGGAATTACTTGAGATCATGGCAGATCCAGGACAACTGCAACAGGTGATCATCAACCTCATCACCAATGCATCCGAAGCCATGGAAGAACGGCCCGGCACCCTCTCCATTCATACGGGAGTCTGCTTCTGCGAATCAAATTTTTTCCACAACAGCCGAATACTAAAAAAACCTGCTCCCGGTAACTTCGTTTTTCTTGTGGTAAAGGATACAGGTTGCGGCATGGATAAAGATAGCCTGGATCGCCTTTTTGAACCCTTTTTTACAACTAAATTCACAGGCCGGGGCTTAGGCCTTTCTGCGGTTCTGGGTATCATTCAGGGACATGGCGGAGCCATCATGGTGGAAAGCAGGCCGGATAAGGGAACCTCTTTTCAGGTTTTCTTCCCGGCACTCCCCGAAAGCGATTCATGGAAACAGAAAAAAGACCATGGAGACAGCGAGGCAAAGGACGAGGGACAGGAATCTGAGGACAAAGACAAGGGCATGGTCCTTGTAGCAGATGATGAAGAAATGCTCAGAAAACTATACGCTGATGCACTGGAAACAATGGGTTATAAAAGCCTTAGCGCATGTGAAGGCAAAGAAGCCCTGGAAATTTTTCAAAAACACAGCCGGGAAATCATCTGTGTAATCCTTGATCTGACCATGCCCCGTATGGATGGCAAAGCCTGTTTTGAAGCCATACGCAGGATAAAACCGGATATCAGCATTATTCTCTGCAGCGGATACAACGAAGAGGCAGCCATGGACATCTTTCCTGAAGATTCTCCATCCCGCTTTCTTAAAAAACCCTTTTCCATGGCTGCCCTGCAGTTTGCCATGGAAGAACTGACCGGAACTGACAAAATATCCTGAAAAATCATCCCTTGCTTCTACCCGCCAAAATGCCCCCTCCCACAATCAGCAGACCTCCAAGAATTGTCATAGGGTGGAGTACTTCCGCCCACAGAATTGTTCCAAGAATGCTGGCAAAAAAAACCGTGGTGTAGGTAAAAGGTCCAATCCGTGCAGAAGGTGCCATGCCATAGCCATAGGTAAGAAAGAGCTGCGCCACAAACCCCACGGCACCAAGGCAGAAAAAAAGCCCTGCCAGTGAAAGATCCGGAGTCTGCCATGAAGACAGGGCCGCAGGTGCAGAAAAAAGAGTGGCTAAAATTGTAAACCAGGCCACCACACGAAAAGGCGGCTCCGTTGATCCCATCTTCCTGACGGAAGCCATGGCAATGGATGCAAAAAACGCCGACACCAGTGCCACGAGAGCTGCGGGATGGATTTCATGGAAACCAGGGCGAAGAATCAGAAGAATCCCCAGAAAACCGATTAATCCTCCTGCGGCATGAACAGGACCCAAAGGCTCCTTCAGCCAGACACGAGCCACAACGGGAGTTAACAGGGGACTGGTGTAGGATAAAAGAACCGCCTCCCCCAAAGGAAGCACACTTAAGGCGTAAAAATAGGCATACATGGCCGCAAGACCACTACAGCAGCGAAGAAGATGTAATGAAAAATGGCTGGTTTTCAGACCAAGCCTGGAACCCGGCCCCAGAAAAAGCTGGGGTATAATAAAAAAACAGGTGGCTGCATTCCTGAAAAAAACAACCATGGAATTGGACATTTCTGCGGACACAGCTTTAACAATGGCCCCCATCAGGGCAAGGAAGAAACCCGCGAGGGTAAGAAAAAGTGCACCACCAGCCACGGCTCCGGCAGGGGAGCGGAAAAAAGCCTGCAGTTCATTGATTTTCATCAAAACTCCGCAAAAACCCGAAAGCCGATATCCCAAAAGGGATCATCGGCTTTGGATGTTATTGTACAAAAAGGCCCCGAAACTCCACGATCTTTCAGACATAGACACTTCAAATCAGGAAAAGATACCCTGCCTGTTTGCAAGTGATTCACATATCAGATCGTCTCCCTGCTTCGATCCGGATTCTGCTGTATGGCCACAAGACGGTTCAGGCCATTGACAAAGGCCCTCGCACTGGCCGTGACGATATCGAGATCCGCCCCCCTTCCCAGAGCCACGTCTTCTCCTTCTTTAATCCGCACCGTAACCTCACCCTGGGCATCCGTTCCCCCTGTAATGGCAGAAACCGTAAAACGCAGCAACTCAGGACACATACCCGTCAGCTGCATGATGGCATTGAAAACGGCATCAATGGGACCGTTACCGCTGGTGAATACAGGACCAAGCAGCACGCCTTCACGCTTGATGGTAACCCCTGCCATGGGATGGAAAGTATTACCGCAGGATATCTGAATATCCCCCACTTCAAAGACATCATTGGCCCGGAGTACACTTTCCGTGACCAGAGCTTCCAGATCTTCATCCTGAATACTCTTTTTCTTATCAGCCATGGCTTTAAAACGGGCAAAGATAACATTGATCTCGTCAGGCTCCAAAGTATAACCCATGGCTTCCAGACGGGCACGGATGGCGGCCCTGCCGGAATGCTTGCCCAGAACAAGATTGTTCTTGGCAAGGCCCACGGTTTCCGGCTGCATTATCTCATAGGTCATGGGATTTTTCAGAACCCCGTCCTGATGAATACCGGATTCATGGGCAAAGGCATTGGCTCCCACAATGGCCTTATTGGGCTGGACCATCATACCGGTAATTTCTCTGACCGTACGGCTCACGGGATAAATCTTTGTGGTATCAATGCCCGTTTCCAGACCGAAAACATTTTTCCGGGTATTGATGGCCATGACCACTTCTTCCAGGGCAGTATTTCCGGCACGCTCACCAATGCCGTTAATGGTCACTTCCGCCTGACGGGCTCCTGCCATGAGGGCTGCCAGAGTGTTGGCAGTGGCAAGTCCAAGATCATTGTGACAATGCACGGACAGTACAACATTTTCAATGCCCGGCGTGTTGGCCAGCACATAACGAATGAGGGCTGCGTATTCTTCCGGTACAGCATAGCCCACCGTATCCGGCAGGTTCAAGGTGGTGGCCCCTGCTTCAATCACAGCGGCAAAAACCCTGCAGAGAAAATCCTTATCCGAACGGGAGCCGTCTTCTGCGGAAAACTCCACATTGTCCGTGAAGGTTTTGGCATAGCGCACCGCTTCAGCAGCCTTGGCCACCACCGTATCCGGGTCCATCTGAAGCTTGTACTTCATGTGCAGATCGGAGGTTGCAAGGAAGGTATGGATACGGGGGTGCTTTGCCTCTTTGATGGCATTCCATGCCTTGTCAATGTCTGCCTTTGAAGCACGGCAAAGGGCTGCCACCTGCACCCGTTCCACGGAGGCTGCAATGCGACGTACCGCATCAAAGTCACCCTCACTGGCCGCAGGGAAACCCGCCTCAATAACATCCACACCCAGCTCTTCCAGACGTCTTGCAATGCGGATTTTTTCCTGGGTGTTCATACTGGCACCGGGCGACTGTTCGCCATCCCGCAGGGTGGTATCAAAAATAATTACACGATTATTCATCGGGATTTCCTTTCAGGATCATAAAGAAGCGGACAGATTCATCTGACCATCATTTTTTTATCGTAAGTATTCAGCACATTTTATTCAGAAATTCCAACGCTGAAATTTCAGCAGCTTCGTACTATTGCAAGGCACCCTGGCTGTTTGCAAGTGACATTGCAATCGTTTCGGATCAGAGCTTTGTCCGGCACTCAAGCCATAAACCCAGAACCTGCGATGAAAATAATGGGCTTTTGCAAGCTTGAGTGCCGGAGTGCTAATAAGAAGCAGCAAACTGTCTGAGCCGCCACAAAGGCAGCGTACGAAAGTCTGCTATGGTAATAAAAAAGCTCATCCTGCCTGTGGCTGCGAGTTTTTGCCGCTTCCGCACAGGGCAAGAAGCTCCCGAATAAGATTGCGTCACAGGCAAATAGCTTGGGTGCCTGTGCATCTCTATCTGGCAGGCATGATACCTGGAAAATTATGCTGAACAATTACAAAAAACAAAGTCCTGCCAGCCTAAATCTCGGAAGACCCCAGCTTGTAGTGGAAACTGTCCGCAAGGGCCTGCCAGCTGGCTTCAATAATATCTTCGGAAACGCCAATGGTACTCCATATGGTATCAGGATCTCTGGACTCAATGAGTACACGCACCTTGGAAGCCGTCCCCCCTGCCCCGTCCAGCACACGGACCTTGTAATCCACAAGCTGCATATGGGCCATATCTCTTGGGTAAAAACATTCCAGCGCCTTGCGCAGGGCATTGTCCAGAGCAGATACAGGCCCGTCTCCGGAAGCGGCACTCATTTCCTCACCAAAAGGTGTATCAATATGCACAACGGCATGGGAGCTGCAATGCCTGTCCTTGTCCTTTTCCACAGTAACACGGAAATTTTTCAGCTGGAAACGGGGCTTGAAACGACCAGCCATGCGTTCCACCAGAAGCCGGAAGGAACCTTCCGCCGCCTCAAACTGATAACCCTCCTGCTCAAGGCGCTTGATTTCGGACACAACTTCCCTGGAGTCAACACCCTCCATATCAATGCCCATTTCCTTTGCCTTGTAGGTCACATTGCTCTTGCCGGAATAATCACTCATGATAACCCGACGCTCGTTCCCCACCAGCTCCGGCGTCATATGCTCATAGCCCCTTGGCTCCTTGAGAACCGCAGACACGTGGGCACCACCCTTATGGGCAAAGGCACTTTTTCCCACAAAGGGGCGACTGTTTAAGGGAGGCACATTGGCCGTCTCACTGACAAAACGGGACAGACTTTTTATGCGGGCCAGACGCTCCGGCACCATGCAATCAATGCTCATCTTCAGCTGCATCACAGGTATAATGGATGTGAGATCCGCATTACCGCAGCGCTCTCCGTATCCGTTGATGGTTCCCTGAACCATGACAGCACCACTGCGCACGGCGGTAATGCTGTTGGCAACGGCAAGGTTTGAATCATTGTGCGCATGGATCCCTAACTTCAGAGGACGCTTATCTTCAAATGAGCGCTCGGCAAACCAGCCCTTCACATCTTCCATGATGGCTTCGATTTCATGGGGAAGACTGCCGCCGTTGGTGTCACAGAGGGTCAAGACCTCAGAACCGCCTTCCCATGCGGCAGCCAGGGTTTCAAGGGCATAATCCCGGTTATCCTTGTATCCGTCGAAAAAATGCTCTGCATCATAAATCACTTCCCGACCCAGAGAAACAAACCAGCCAACGGACTCACGGATCATGCGCAGATTTTCTTCGAGGGTATTCTCCATGATACGCTCGATATGGAGATCCCAGGTTTTACCAAAAAGGGTGATTACCGGTGCCTCACTTGCGGCCAGCGCCTTGAGGAGAGGATCATCGCCCGGTTTCATACCCGGCCTGCAAGTGGAACCGAAGGCAGCAAGCTTTGCGTTTTTAAAGGTAATGGATCTGGCAGCCTCGAAAAAGGCCGTATCCTTGGGGTTGGCTCCGGGCCATCCGCCTTCGATATAATGAAAGCCCATATCATCAAGGCGCAGGGCAATCTTCATTTTGTCTTCAGCGGAAAAATTGATGTGTTCTCCCTGGGCGCCGTCCCTCAGGGTGGTGTCATAGAGAAGCATGGATGTCATGGTAACCGCCTTTATGGTTCATACCCGGCCTCTGCCGGGGAAAGGGTCTTTTTCACGGGATACCTTATCCTTAAATAAAGGCCCCTTACCGAAAATATCTGAAAAGAGATATTTCCGGCTGCCTGGATTAGCCGGAACTTAATCCGGGTAATCCAGAAAACCGGAACAATTACTGTTAAGAGACAACATAAAAATTAAGGATACAAAATAATCAGTGGGTATAATCAAGGATCTTAATATCAGGACCAAGCTTCTTTTCTACGGCTGCTTTCATGGTTTCAAAGTGGGGACAGGCAAAATCAATGGGATTTCCCTTTGATATACAGGAAGCAAAGGCAATAAGCTCAGCACCTTTATCCACCATCATTTTTGCCCGCATCACAGCTTTTTTTCCCGGACATCCGCCGCAGGAGACAAATCCAACCACATCTGCTGGGCCTGTTTTTTCAAAGGCAAGCTTACCCTGCCCTGCCACCTTGAAATCCATTGTTCCGGCACAGATATCCTCGGTCTGCTGGCAACGGATAATACCTGCTTTTTTCATACAGCTAATCCTTCCAAATCATTTATTATACAAAATTCATGCAAAGGCTTAAAAGACCTGCCCTCTTTCTTAAGGAAGAACAGGTCTTTTATTTTAAAATCTACTCCACCGCCAACTGATACAAAAAAGTACATTCCTTACCTCTGGAGAGCATCTTCTGCCCTCCAGGGGTAAATTCAAAAAAATTAATGCATTTCCCTGACCAGAGCAATGCTGCCTGTGCGGGCAATTTCCTTGATACCCATGGGCTGCAGCATGTTAAGAAGGGCAGAAAGCTTGTCTTCGTCTGCGGCCACTTCAAGGGTATAGTGATCCGGACCGGAGTCCACAATCTTGCACCGGAAAATATCCACAATACGCAAAACTTCCGCCCGGCTTTCCGCACGGGCATGTACCTTTATCAGGGCCAGTTCACGCAATACATGGCGCTGATCAGTAAAATCCAGCACCTTGATTACATTGATGAGCTTATTCAGCTGCTTTTTAATCTGCTCGACAATGTGCTTATCCCCCCGGGTAATCATGGTGATGCGGGAAATACCCGGCTCCATGGTTTCCGCCACGGAAAGGGATTCGATATTGTATCCCCTGCCGGAAAACAGCCCTGTAATGCGGGAAAGCACACCGGGTTCGTTGTCCACCAGAATGGAAAGAATACTTTTGTCTCCGTTCATTTTGCCTCCGTATCAGACCAAGAGCATGTTGGTGATGGGGGCTCCGGCAGGAACCATGGGATACACGCATTCCTCACGGGAAACCATAAATTCCATGATCACAGGGCCTGGAGTCGCAAGTCCCTTTTTCAGAACCTCTTCCACTTCATCCGGTTTAGTTGCCCTGAAACCGGCAGCGCCATAAGCCTCTGCAAGCTTAACAAAATCAGGAGCATGGGTCATGTCTGTCTGGGAGTAATTCTTCTTGTAGAAAAGCTCCTGCCACTGACGCACCATGCCCAGATACTGATTGTTCAGGATAACAATTTTCACAGGCAGCTTATTCTGAACCGCCGTGGCCATTTCCTGAATATTCATCTGAATTGAGCCGTCCCCTGCCACATCCACAACCACCTTATCCGGAAATGCCATCTGAGCACCTATGGCCGCAGGGAAACCATAGCCCATGGTACCAAGACCGCCGGAAGTCAGCCACTGATTGGGTTTAGCAAAATGATAATACTGGGCCGCCCACATCTGATTCTGTCCAACTTCCGTACTGATAATTGCATCGCCTTTGGTCAGCTCAAAAAGCTTTTCAATTACATACTGGGGCTTGATGGTTTCACAATCCTTCTGATTGTAGCCAAGAGGATTGGTATCCTTCCATTTTTTTATCTGAGCCAGCCACTCCGTACGCTCCGGCCCTATCACAGCAGGATCTTCGTCATCCAGAAGCTGGTTCAAAGCTTCCAGGGTCAGACGACAATCTCCCACCACAGGCACATCCACGGTGACATTCTTATGAATGGACGTTGGATCAATGTCCACATGGACAATGGTGGCCTTGCTGGCAAACTCGTCGGTTTTGCCCGTCACCCTGTCATCAAAACGAACACCAATGGCAAGAATCAGATCCGCATCGGAAATGGCCATGTTCGCCCGGTAAGTGCCGTGCATACCCAGCATTCCCAGCCAGAGTTTTTCATCCGTACCCGGATAGCTCCCCAAACCCATGAGGGAACCGGTTACGGGGATATTGGTTCTCTGGGCAAGCTTTGTCAGGGCCTCGGATCCCTTGGAAAGCACCACTCCACCACCTGTGAAAATAATGGGCTTTTTTGCTTCCTTGATCAGGTTCACCACCTTGGCAAGCTGCTTGGTGTTGGGATGGTAGGTGGGATTGTAGGATTCCATGTGGACACCCTGAATCGCCTGATAAAGGGTACGGCTGTTGGTAACATCCTTGGGAATATCAATGAGTACAGGGCCGGGACGTCCGGAACGGGCAATGTAAAAGGCTTCCTTGATGATACGTTCCAGCTTGGTTATATCCTTCACCAGATAATTGTGTTTAGTGCAGGGACGTGTAATCCCGACAATATCCACTTCCTGAAAGGCATCATTACCAATGAGACTGGTGGGAACCTGACCGGTAATCACCACCATGGGAATGGAATCCATGTAGGCCGTGGCAATACCCGTCACCGTGTTGGTGGCACCGGGACCGGAGGTTACCATGCAGACACCGACCTTACCCGAAGCCCTGGCAAAACCATCTGCCGCATGTACGGCACCCTGCTCATGGCGGACCAGAATATGATTGATATCATATTGTACCAGTGCATCATAAAAATCGATGACAGCGCCGCCGGGATAGCCGAAAACCGTATCCACGCCCTCGTCCTTGAGCGACTGCCAGAGAATTTGTGCGCCTGTCAACTCCATAGGGATCATCCTTCGTTTTGGGTAAAAAAAACTGGTTCAAAAATCTAAAAAGAACAAAAATAAATCACCCGTCCAGCACAGCGCCTCTGCTTGCGGAAGACACCCTCTGGCTGTAACGGGCCATGTAACCCTTTGTAATTTTCGGTGCAGGCGGCATCCATGAGACTTTCCGCTTTTCCAGCACCGTATCATCCACCTTCAAAGAGATACTTTTCTCTCTGATATTAATGGCAATAATATCTCCTTCTTCCACAAAGGCAATGGGGCCGCCGCTACTGGCTTCGGGAGATACATGACCAATGGCTGCCCCTCTGGTTCCACCGGAGAAACGACCATCCGTGATCAATGCCACATCCCCGTCCAGCCCCATACCTGCGATGGTGGAGGTGGGCGTAAGCATTTCACGCATCCCCGGACCACCCTTAGGACCTTCATAACGGATCACCACCACATCACCTTTGCGGATTTCCCCAGCCATGATGGCAGCGGAAGCAGCCTCCTCGGAGTTATAAACCCGTGCAGGGCCTTCATGGACCATCATTTCATCCCGAACCGCAGACTGCTTTACCACACAGCCTTCGGGGGCAAGGTTGCCGAAAAGAACTGCAAGACCTCCCTGCTCATGGTAGGGATTATCCAGAGGCCGTATCACATCCGTATCCAGCACCCGGCTTGTGGCTATATTCTCCGCAACGGTTTTACCCGTCACCGTCATGCAGTCTCCGTGAATTCTGCCAGCATCGGAGAGGACCTTCATCACAGCAGAAATACCACCTGCGCGATTGAGGTCTTCAATGTGGTCCTTACCGCCGGGGCTTAAGGAACAGAGATGGGGGGTTTTAGCGCTGACCTCATTGATCATATCAAGATCAATCTGTACCCCGGCTTCGCCTGCTATGGCCGGAAGATGCAGCACGGTATTGGTGGAACAGCCCAAAGCCATATCCACAGCCAGGGCATTCTCAAAGGCCTTTTTTGTCATGATACTGCGGGGAGTGATGCCTGCCTCAAAGAGTTCCATCACCTTCATGCCCGCATACTTGGCCATGCGCTGCCGTTCCGCCATTACCGCAGGCACCGTACCATTACCGGGAAGCCCCATACCGATGACTTCCGTAAGACAGTTCATGGAATTGGCCGTAAACATACCGGAACAGGAACCACAGGTAGGACAGGCTGCATCCTCTATAAGCCTCAGTTCCCTTTCATCCATGGTACCCCTTTTTACGGCACCAACAGCCTCGAAGACGGAAATAAGATCCACCTTCTGACCCGGCTTTTCAGGATGCTTGCCCGCCAGCATGGGACCACCACTTATCACCACCGTGGGCAGATCAAGGCGGGCTGCAGCCATGAGCATTCCCGGCACAATCTTGTCACAGTTGGGAACCATGACCAGACCGTCAAAGGCATGGGCCGTAGCCATGACTTCAATGGTATCGGCTATCAGTTCACGACTGCCGAGGGAGTAATGCATGCCCGTATGATTCATGGCAATACCGTCGCACACACCAATGACTCCAAAGGTGACGGGAAGCCCGCCAGCCATATAAATACCGGCCCTGACAGCTTCCACAATCTTATCAAGGTGTACATGACCGGGTATGATGTCATTGGCTGCATTGGCAATACCGATTATCGGCCGTCGGATTTCTTCGTCCGTGTACCCCATGGCCTTGAAAAGGGATCTGTGGGGCGCTCTTTCTATGCCGTCTTTCACTTGCCCGCTGCGCATGGACACTCCTTTCGTACATGTAAAAAACAAAAAACCGTTACCAGCTGTCAGGCTGATAACGGTTCTGATTCTTCCGTTAGGCGGTTACAATGCCATTACCAAGCCCGGTCCTCAAGCGGTGGCGCCACCACCACGAGAACGATAAGCACGAGAATAAGGCTGGTAAGTACAAAATTAAACATTGGCTGTCATTCCTTAAAAATCTTTATTTGAAACTGTCCTTTAACAGTGCAGCCCCCTGCTGTCAACACCCTTTTTCATCAGAAATACGCATCCTTGATACTTTTTTTCTGTACTTGAAAGCCAATGAAGCCTATAAAGCCCCCTGTCTGAAACAATGAAGATCCGGCATGCAGGATGGGCATATCTTTACATCCTGCCTTATGACTTTATACTGAATAATCAAAAAAAAATCCAACAAAAGGGGAGCATCATGGGGGGCGTGTTCGGAGTGGCCCGGAAAACGGATTGCGTGGGAGATCTTTTCTACGGAACAGATTATCTGTCCCATCTCGGCACAAAACGGGGCGGCATGGCAGTTGCCGGGCCTGCGGGCTTTACCCGTAAAATCCACAGTCTGGAATCCACCTATTTCCGCACCCAGTTTGAGCCGGATCTTGGTCTCTTTTCCGGCAATATGGGCATTGGAGTAATCAGCGACACGGATGCCCAGCCCATGGTTTTTTCATCCCACCTGGGTCGTTTTGCCCTGGTAACCGTAGGTAAAATTGCAAACATTGAAGCCCTGACAAAAGAAGCCCACCAGAGACGCTATGCCTTCAGTGAATCTTCCGCCGGCGATGTCAACCCCACCGAAATAATAGCCATGCTCATCAGTGCGGAAGAATCCTTTGAGGCAGGCATTCTTTCCGTACAGGAAAAGGTAAAGGGCTCCTGCACCTTTATCATCTTAACGGAAAAAGGCCTTTACGGTTGCAGGGATCTTCTGGGAAGAACACCTCTGATTCTTGGAGAAAAGGAAGGAAGTTTTGTTTTTTCTTCGGAGTCCAGTGCCTTTGTCAACCTTGGTTATGAACCTCTGATGGATCTGGGTCCCGGAGAATCGGTCTTCATCAATCCCATGGGCTGGGAAAAACGCATCCCTGCAAAGGATAAAATGCAGATATGCTCCTTCCTCTGGGTTTATTACGGTTACCCTTCCTCCAATTATGAAGGCATCAACGTGGAAGCCTTCCGCTACCGCTGCGGTGCGGCCATGGGCGCAAAAGACAGCGTAGCCGCAGACTTTGCCGCAGGCATTCCGGATTCCGGTATCGGCCATGCAGTAGGGTATGCCAATGCAAGGGGAATCCCCTATCAGCGGCCCATCGTCAAATACACCCCCACCTGGCCGAGAAGCTTCATGCCCCAGAATCAGAAAACCAGAGCTCTGGTTGCAAGGATGAAGCTGATTCCCAACCGCAGCCTCATTGAGGGAAAATCCATGGTTCTGATGGATGACTCCATTGTGAGGGGCACCCAGCTTTCGGACAATGCACGGGTTCTCTATAACTACGGCGCTGAAAATGTACACATGCGGGTAGCCTGCCCCACTCTTATTTTTCCCTGTGAATTCATTAATTTTTCCACATCAAGGTCATCCCTTGAGCTCATCGGCCGAAAAGCCATTCTGGATCTTGAAGGCAATGAAACGGGCAACATCCACCGCTACGCCGATGCCAGCGATCCGAAAAATGCAGAAATGGTGGCATGGATACAAAAACGAATGAAACTGACATCCCTTAAGTTCCAGACTCTGGAAGACCTTGTGGGAGCCATCGGTCTTCCCAAGGAAAAACTCTGCACCCATTGCTGGGATGGTTCCAGCTACGGCCACTGAGAGCCTACTCCCGGAAAAGACGCCGGGATCGGTAGAGCCTCAGGGAATTATTCACCACGGTGAGGCTGCTCAGGGCCATGGCCAGTGCCGCAGCCATGGGATCCAGATGACGAAGCATGGCCGGAAGAAAAACAAAGGATGCCAATACCCCTGCGGCCACTGGAATGAGAAGCACATTGTAGCAAAAAGCCCAAAACAAATTCTGGCGGATTACCCTCAGACTCACCCTGCCCATCCTGAAAACCATGGGGACCTGAGAAAGACGCCCCCCGGCCAGAACCACACCACCGCTTTCCATGGCCACATCCGTTCCGGAACCCATGGCTATCCCCAGATCAGCAACGGCAAGGGCAGGCGCATCATTGATACCGTCCCCTACCATGGCCACCCTGCGGCCGGATTTCTGAAGCTCTTGCACCGTAAGGGACTTTCCTTCGGGCCGAACTTCGGAAAACACCTCATCCACGCCGCAGGCAGAAGCTGCGGCTGCGGCACTTTCCGGCGTGTCCCCTGTCATGAGCACCGTACGCATACCCATGGATTTCAAACGGGACACCACTTCCGCAGCTTCCGGTCTCAGGGTGTCCGCCACGGCAAAAAGGCCAGCAAGCCTTCCTCCCATCCCAAGGGCCAGAACGGTTTTCCCCTCCCTGCGAAGCTTTAAAATTTCCCCTTCACCGAATGCCATGTCCACACCTTCATCCGCCACCCAGTCCGGCCGACCAATTAAAATGGCATGACCATCCACCAAAGCCTTGACACCGGCACCTCCCACACCTGCTGAAATTTTCTGTAGGGGGAAGAAACAGTCCTTCATTCTCTGCGGCCTTCCCGGTTTTATTGTGCCTTCTTCGCCGGGGGTTACCCACACGGCCTACCTCATGGCAGATCTCTCCATCGACCTTTCCCAGCAGGCTGCCATATCTTTTGAGAAAGAACCCGCCCGTTTCCGGGATGTGATTTTTCAGTCTTTGAAAAGGGCTGTGGATGCATCTAAAAATACGGAAATTACGGAAGAAAACTTGCAAAAGAGCCTGATTGATGCTCTAAATGAGTCTTTCCATGACGCTCCGGTACTCCGGGTGGTCTTTACCCGCATTTCCATGGGTTGAGCTTTCATAAAGGGCTTCTTATTTTTATGAAAAAGTCCTTAAGGGCTTTGTTTTTTGATTTAAGAAACCTTTTTAAGGGGAGGCCATCATGACGACCATACCCAATCTCAATATGGTGATTCAACAGGGAGGGGCCGTACGGGAAGCCCATAATCTTAAGGCGCAGCCCTATGATTCCTCCCAGGCTGCCAATGCTGTACAGCCGGAGCGGGATGCCCGCAGGCGTGAAGAAGTACAGCTCAGCGAAGAAGCCTTTAAAGCAGGGAGAGATGGTAAGGAAGGCAGGCAGGAAGGCCGGGATTCGGAAAAAAGGGAAGGGCAGGAGAAGCAGGAGAAAGCGTTGGAAACGCAGCACTCCGGAGGCGTGGGAAGTCTTGTGAATACCCGGGCCTGACATCTTTTGGAAGAGGACTCTGTGGATACGCTTCTTTACTGGGTTGCCATACCCATGGTGGCCAATATTTTTCTGATATTTTTTGTGATTCTGAGTCTGCGTCGTCTGATGCGCCGCCTGGAGGATGAGGCCGTGCATAAGGCACGGCCTCATCCTCC